>JAEUPW010000007.1 GCA_016790045.1 Candidatus Competibacteraceae bacterium | reverse complement strand
CCGTGCATCCCCAGCATCCCGACGAATTGCTTGTCGGTGGCGGGATACGCGCCGAGCCCCATCAGAGTGTTGGTGATCGGATAGCCGAGCAGTTGGGTCAGCTCCACCAGCTCCGGCGAACCGTCGCTCAAAATGACCCCGCCGCCGGTGTAGATGATCGGGCGCTTGGCCGACAAGATGAGATCGACGGCCTTGCGGATCTGGCCGGCGTGGCCTTTGACGGTGGGGTTATAGGAGCGCAGCTTGACCTTTTTCGGATAGTGAAATTCGGCCTTGGCGATGGTCACGTCCTTCGGCACGTCGATCAACACCGGTCCGGGCCGGCCGGTCGTGGCGATGTAAAACGCCTGCTTGATGGTTTCGGCCAGCTTGTTGATGTCTTTGACCAGAAAATTGTGCTTGACGCAAGGCCGAGTGATGCCGACCGAGTCGACTTCTTGGAAAGCGTCGTTGCCGATCAGCGCGGTGGGCACCTGGCCGGAGATGATCACCATCGGCACCGAGTCCATGTAAGCGGTGGCGATGCCGGTGACCGCATTGGTGACGCCGGGGCCGGACGTGACCAGCACCACGCCCGGTTTGCCGCTGGCGCGAGCGTAACCGTCGGCGGCGTGCGCCGCGCCTTGCTCGTGGCGCACCAGCACATGCTTGACGTCTTCCTGGACGTAAATCGCGTCGTAAATGTGAAGCACCGCGCCACCCGGATAGCCGAACAGATATTCGACGCCTTCTTCCTTCAGGCAGCGGATCAGGATTTCAGCGCCAGTCATGAGTTCCATGGTCGTGCATTCCTCGTAATGAGTATTGAGAAGGTCAGACGGGCAAGACGGAATCGGCGCGAGCGATCGACGCATCAACGACGGGACGGGTGGGTGGCCTGGCCGGGGCCGCGGTCGGACGGGGTAACCGCCGCGCGGCGGGGGTGTTCCCGGTGGGCGCAACTCATCGTGAAGGTTGCCGAGACATGCTGGGCGCGGGTCTTGCGGGCTGGTTATACTACACGACATTTATTTCGAGCAAAATCCTGTTGCGATAGCGGGGAGTGCGGTCGCGTGGCATCATTCCCCCTGACCCCAAGGCTCTGGAGGAAGGCATGTTGAAACGAACGTTGAGCGCTTTATTGGTTGCGGGCTGCTGCGTTTTCGCGGCGGCGCTTCAGGCCCAGCAGGCCCAGCAGGGCCAGCAGTTCATCTACAAATGGACCGACGACCGGGGGATGATCCAATACTCCGAGCTTCCGCCTCCCACCGGCGTCAAGTACGAAATGGTCAGCAAGACTTCGGGGACCGGGCAAAAGAACGCCGAGGAAGGCGCTCGCGATTTGAATAAGGAGCAGGCGGATTTGGCCAAGCAAGTCGAGGAACAAGAGAAAAAACAGCAGGAAGAGACCGAAAAAGCGCAGAAGGAAGCCGAGGACGTGCGCACCAAGAATTGCGAGGCCGCCAAGAAAAATCTGAAAATATTGCAAGGCGACGGAGCGGTCGTGAAAACCGACGCCAAGGGCAACAAGATCGCGCTCGATCCCCAACAGCGCGAGGAAGAATTGAAGAAAGCCCAGAAGGATCAAGACTATTTTTGCAACCCTTGACCGAGCGCCAACGCCCGAGGCCGATTCATGCGCGTATCCCGTTTTCCGCTGTTCACCGTCAAGGAAACCCCCGCCGACGCCGAGGTGGTCAGCCATCAGCTCATGCTGCGGGCGGGCCTGATCCGCAAGCTGGCCGCCGGGATTTATACGTGGCTGCCGTTAGGCTTGCGCGTGCTGCGCAAGGTCGAGGCGGTGGTGCGCGAGGAAATGGATCGGGCCGGGGCGCTGGAACTGTCGATGCCCGCCGTGCAACCGGCCGAGCTGTGGCAGGAATCGGGCCGCTGGCAACACTACGGGCCGGAGCTGTTGCGGATCGTCGACCGGCACCAGCGCGACTTTTGCTTCGGCCCTACCCACGAGGAAGTTATCACCGAACTGTTCCGGCGCGAGATCAAAAGCTACAAGCAGTTGCCGGTCAACTTCTATCAGATTCAGACCAAGTTCCGCGACGAAATCCGCCCGCGTTTCGGAGTGATGCGAGCGCGGGAATTTTTGATGAAGGACGCTTATTCCTTCGATCTCGATCAAGCGTCGCTACAATCCAGCTATCAGGCGATGTACGACGCTTACGCGCGCATCTTCACACGCCTGGGGCTAAAGTTTCGGGCGGTCATGGCCGATTCGGGCAGCATCGGCGGCAACCGCTCTCAGGAGTTCCACGTGCTGGCCGCTTCCGGGGAGGACGCCATCGCGTTCTCGACCGAAAGCGATTATGCCGCCAACGTGGAATTGGCCGAAGCGCTAGCCCCCGCCCTCGAGCGTCCGGCCGCGACCGAAACGCTCGCGCGGGTGCACACGCCCGGTGTCAAGACCATCGCCGAGCTGTGCGCGTTTCTGAAATTGCCTCCCGAACGGACGGTCAAGGCCATTGTGGTCGATGGCGTAGACGGGCAGCCGGTGCTGCTCTTGCTCCGAGGCGATCACGAGTTGAACGCGATCAAGGCCGGCAAGCTCTCTCAAATAAAAGCGCCGCTGACCTTCGCCCATCCGGACGCCATCCGAGCCGCGTTCGGCGCGGGACCGGGTTCGCTGGGGCCGGTCGGGTTCAACGGGACGATCATCGCCGACCGCAGCGTGGCGAAAATGGCCGACATGGCGGTCGGGGCCAATGTCGATGACTGGCACCTGACCGGCGTCAACTTCGGGCGCGACTGTCCGGAGCCGGAAGTGGCCGATTTGCGCAACGTGATCGCGGGCGATCCCAGCCCCGATGGGCGCGGCGCGCTGGCCATCGCGCGCGGCATCGAAGTCGGTCACGTGTTTCAACTGGGTCAAAAATACAGCGCCGCCATGAACGCTGTGGTGCTGGGTGAAGACGGGCAGCCGACCACGGTGACCATGGGTTGCTACGGCATCGGCGTGTCGCGGGTGGTCGCCGCCGCCATCGAGCAGAATCACGATGACCGGGGCATCCTCTGGCCGAGCGCGATGGCGCCGTTCCAGGTCGCGCTGCTCCCGCTGGGCGCCAATCGCTCCGCGCTGGTGCGAGAGACCGCCGAGGCGCTGTATCGCGATTTGTCGGCGGCGGGCGTTGAAGTGTTGCTGGACGACCGGGATGCGCGGCCCGGCGTCATGTTCGCCGACATGGAATTGATCGGCATCCCGCAACGGGTGGTGATCAGCGAACGGAATTTGGCCAACGGTCAACTGGAGTGTCGGCGGCGGCGCGACTCTGAAAACGTGTTGATCGCACGGGAACGGTTACTGGACTGGTTGTCGGGCTGACGGACGCTTGAATCCATCACCTAAGGCTGTCCCGCGTCCGGCGTCGGCCAGTCAAAGCCTGTGGATAACTTTGTGGATAAGTTTGGCGGCCAGTGTCTAATGATCTGGCGGCTTTGCCGGAGGATTGGTTTGATACTTTTTTTTAAAATAAATATTCTTATATTAATCAATAATTTAAATGTAAATATTGGAATTTTACCCAGTTTCTGAAAGAAACCGTCGCCCGCAGTATCATAAATTAGACAATTCACGAGCCTGTGGATAATTCAAGGGTCCCCTAAAAAATTTTTGTAATCCCTGGCTCAGTCGATTCGAAAATCCTGAAAGGCTTGTGCGGCCAAACTCTCGCAGCGAACCTCGGAAACCCGCGCCATGGACGGCCCTTGCCACAACCAGTCGCGCAAGGCGTTAACAAGGCGTTCTTCGCCGCACGCCACGACCTCCACCCGACGGTCGGGCAGATTGCGGACATAGCCTCTCACGCCGAGGCCCGCCGCTTTCTCGGCCGTGGCGTAACGGAAGCCGACGCCCTGAACGCGGCCGGACACGTAACAGCGCAGGCAGATCGTTTTCACGGGCTTCTCTCCAACGTGTGAACGGCGAACAGGCCGCTTGAGTAATCGCGCGATCGCATCAGCGAGCGGGCGCGCTGGCTTTCTCCTGAGCGGCCAAGCGTTCGGCCAGCATCTCCGCATCCACCGGTCCCAAATGGCTATCGACCAGCTTGCCGGCGGGCGAAATCAAAAAGGTGGTCGGCAAACCCTTGAGTTCAAAGCCCGGCACAGGATGACCCGCGCTCAAAGCGATGGGAAAAGTCACGGCGAGTTGATCGGTGAAAACGCGCACTTCATCGGCGGCGCGATCTTCGAAGTTGACGCCGATCACCGTGACGCGCTCGCGATGCGCCTCGTAAAAAGCTTGCAGTTCGGGCATTTCCAGCAGGCAAGGCGAGCACCAGGACGCCCAAAAATTGACGATCACCCACCGGCCGCGATAATCGGCCAATTTAACCGTTTGCTGGCTTAGACCAGGCAGGGAAAAATCCAAGGCTTGCGCTTGGAGAGGTGCCGCCGTCGCGGCCAGCAGCGCCAACAGCAACAGCCGAAAATTGAAACGGCGGGCGAAAGGCAAGACGATGGCGGACATCACGGGCTCTGGCGGTAGAGAGGTCAGGCGGGACCCCGTTAGGGGGGCGTCAAGCCAACCGGATCGGGTTTCAAAGCTTTTTCCCTCGCTTTGATGGCCCGATCGCGCGCTTCCAAGGCCAGACGTTTGGCCGTATCGTAAGCCCCAGCGCGCAATTGCCGTTGGGCTTCGAACAAAAGCCGGCGCGAGGCCCCGAAATGGTCCGGCGAGCGCTGCGCCGCTCCAACCGCTTCGGCGGAGCGGATGGCCTGTCGCGCGTCGCTCATCTCTTGGACTGGAGCGGTGGCGCAGGCCGCCAGCCAGAGAGTGGCAATGACGAGTACCGCGAATTTGGTGGTCAAGGCTTGGGGAAGCGGGAAAACGTCTGTAAAAGCCAATCGGTCGATTGCGACGCACGCTAGCACCGGCGTTTGGAGCCGTCAAGACGTCGGAGAGCGTGGAGCCACCAAGTAAGCGGTATCAAGGGTCCTCTTCTAAATCAGAGGGGTTCAAACCGAGAGAAAATGACGCCGATGGCGGAAATATTGGTTCTATATTACAGCCGCACCGGGGGCACCGCTGAGATGGCCCGCCAGGTGGCGCGCGGGGTTGAGGAAATCGGAGGCATGGCGGCGCGTTTGCGCACGGTGCCGCCGGTTTCGGCTGTTTGCGAGGCCATTGAGGAGGAAATTCCGGCGACCGGGCCGCCTTACGCCACGCTGGAGGATTTGCGCGGGTGCGCCGGTTTGGCCCTGGGCAGCCCGACTCGCTTTGGCAACATGGCCGCGTCGCTCAAATATTTTTTGGATTCCACCGGCAGCCTGTGGTCGAGCGGCGCGTTGGCCGGCAAGCCGGCGGCGGTTTTCACGTCGGCCTCGACGCCGCACGGCGGTCACGAATCGACGCTGTTGAGCATGATGTTACCGCTGTTGCACCACGGCATGGTGCTGGTCGGCCTCCCCTACACCGAACCGGCGCTCGGCGCTACCCGAGGCGGCGGCACGCCTTACGGGCCGAGCTATTGGGCGGGGCCCGACGTTGCGACGGCGCCGCGCCACGAAGAGAAACAGTTGTGTCGGGCGATGGGGCGCCGGCTCGCGCGGATCGCTCAGAAGCTGGCGGCGGCATGAGCCGCTTCTGGCACGCTCTGGCATTGGCGGGTTATTTCGGCTTGTTCGGCGGGTTGATGCTGCGGTTCGCTTGGCTGGAACCTCCAGGCCGATTACCGGTCTCATTGGTGCTCATCGCGCTGGTCGGACCTTTGCTGTTTCCGCTGCGCGGGCTGTTATACGGCCGAACTTATACTTGCGCCTGGGCCAGTTTTCTCGCGCTGTTTTATTTTGCGGCTGGCGTGTTTAGCGCCGCCGGTCCGATGGCGCGACCCTGGCTCGCCTGGTCGGAAATCGCGTGCAGCCTGCTTCTGTTCGCGGGGGCGACGCTCTATGTTCGGGCCCGCGCTCGGGAGCGGCGGCCGCCGCGTCCAGGCGGCGCGCCAGATCGGGCCAGTCCAGCCGATGAGGCGGTCAAGCGCTCTGAATCGGAACGGGGACACGCTTAAAAAAGCACCGTTTAAGCTTGCTCATTAGCATTTTTAAATGTTATTCTAGCAATCTCAGATGCGGGGTGGAGCAGTCCGGTAGCTCGTCGGGCTCATAACCCGAAGGTCGTAGGTTCAAATCCTGCCCCCGCTACCACGTCTCAAGGAAGCCCGTAAAGGGCTTTTTTTATGGGACCGGTTTTAAGCGCCGAGCCCTTTGTTCAAGGGAGGCGGCGGGAAACGCTACCCGAGACTGCGTGAGCGGCAGTCGCCGGTGGAGATTTCAAGTCCAGGTAGGAGGAAGGTGGTGCTTGGTTCAACAGCATGGGCGAGACGAGTGGGCCGCAGGCCCATTTTTTGTTTCCGGTGGGCAAAATGCGCCAAGACTTGCCGAAGCTAAGACAGGCGCTGGCCGCCGCGATCGAAACCCTGGGTTACGAGTTGGTCGGGATCGAATTTCAGCCCCGGCGCGATAGCGCTCTGCTGCGGATCTACATCGATAGCGACGCCGGCATCACGCTGGACGATTGCCAGCGGGTGAGCCACCAGATCAGCGGCGTGTTGGACGTCGAGGACCCGATCGCGGGGCGCTACACCCTGGAAGTGTCTTCGCCCGGCTTGGACCGGCCGCTGTTCGAACCCGCGCACTTTGCCCGCTTTGCCGGCTCGACCGTGCGGGTTCACTTGAACGAGATGTTAGACGGCCGACGCAAGCTGCTCGGACGCCTGCTCGGGATACGCGATGGCGAGGTGGCGATCGCCGACGCCGAAGGACGGGAATGGCGGGTGCCACTGGAGCGAATCGAGAAAGCGCGATTGGTCCCTGAAATTTGAAGCGGGATAGCGGCAGATCCGGCTGGGAGGCAGAACGACATGCGCGTTAAAGACAGCAAAGACAGCAAAGACAGCAAAGACAGCAAAGAAGGCAACAAAGAGATCCTGCTGGTGGTAGACGCCGTCTCCAACGAGAAAGGCGTCGGCAAGGAAGTCATTTTCAGCGCCCTGGAAGTGGCGTTGGC
The DNA here is from genome assembly GCA_016790045.1 of Candidatus Competibacteraceae bacterium. Classification (GTDB taxonomy): domain Bacteria; phylum Pseudomonadota; class Gammaproteobacteria; order Competibacterales; family Competibacteraceae; genus Competibacter_A. The sequence goes on along the minus strand of JAEUPW010000007.1, from coordinate 13,331 downwards.
GTCCGCCGCGAAAAAGCGTTATGAAGGCGATCCCGACGTCGTGGTGGCGATCAACCGCCGCACCGGCACCTACGAAACCTTCCGGCGCTGGCAGGTCGTGGCCGACGGCGCCCCGCTCGAAAACGCCGACCGGGAGCTGGCGCTGACCGAGGCGCGCAAGCTGCAAGCGGACGCCCAGGCGGGCGGTTACGTACAAATCCCGTTGGAGAACGCCGATTTCGGCGGCCGCATCGCCGCTCAAACCGCCAAACAGGTCATCGTCCAGAAAGTGCGCGACGCCGAACGCGCGCAGATTGTGGAAGCTTACCTGCACCGCAAGGGCGACTTGATCGGCGGCGTGGTCAAACGCCTGGAGCGCGGCGACGTGATCATCGACGTCGGCGGCAACGTCGAAGCCAAAATCGCCCGCGAGGATCTCAACCCCCGCGAATCGTTTCGCAACGGCGAGCGGGTGCGCGGTTTCCTCAAGGACGTGCGCATCGAAAGCCGTGGACCGCAACTGTTTATCAGCCGGGTGGCGCCGGAATTTTTGATCGCGCTGTTCACTCTGGAGGTGCCCGAAATCAATCAGGGCATCATCGAGATCAAGGGCGCGGCGCGCGATCCGGGGTCTCGGGCCAAGATCGCGGTCAAGAGCAAGGACACCCGGATCGATCCGATCGGGGCCTGCGTCGGCATGCGCGGCGCGCGGGTCCAAAGCGTGACCAACGAACTCAGCGGCGAGCGTATCGACATCGTGCAATGGGACGATGACCCGATCCGCTTCGTCATGAACGCAATGGCTCCGGCGGAAGTCGAGTCCATCATCGTCGATGAGGACACCCACAGCATGGACATCATCGTGTCCGAGGAAAAGCAACTGGCGCAGGCCATCGGCAAGGGCGGCCAGAACGTGCAACTGGCCAGCCGCCTGACCGGCTGGACCCTGAACGTGATGACCAAGCTGCAATCGCAAGCCAAGCGCGGACAGGAAGACGAAACGCTGCGGCGGATGTTCGTGGACCAGTTGGGCGTGGACGACGAGATCGCGGAGATCCTGGTGCGCGAAGGTTTTGCCGGCCTGGACGAGGTGGCTTATGTGCCGGCCCATGAAATGCTCGAAATCGCGGAGTTCGACGAGCAGATCGTCGAAGAGCTGCGCGGCCGAGCGCGGGACGTGCTGCTGACCCGAGCCATCGCCGCCGAGGAGCAATTCAGCGACACGCCGCCCGCCGAGGATTTGTTGAAGATGGAAGGCATGGACGAGGCGTTGGCATTTTTGCTGGCCAGCCGCGGGGTGGCGACGATGGACGATCTGGCCGAACTGTCGGTCGACGACCTCAACGATATTGCGGGATTGGACGACGAGCGGGCGGCCAGATTGATCATGACGGCGCGAGCGCCTTGGTTTCTGAAGAACGAGCAGTAGGACCGGTTTGTCCTGGGGGTGGTAGATGACGCAAGTAACGGTCAAACAATTTGCGACGGTTGTCGGGATACCGGTGGATCGCCTGTTGGAACAATTTGCCGAGGCCGGCATTTCGGGCCTGGGCGTGGACGCCACGATCACGGAAAAGCAGAAGGTCGATTTGTTGAGCCACCTGCGCAAAACTCACGGCAGCCGCTCGGTTCAGGGCGCGGCGGAACCCAGAAAGATCACGCTCAAGCGCAAGACCCACAGCGAGATCAAGATGGCGGGGGGCATGGCCGGCCAAGTCAAGACGGTCAGCATCGAGGTGCGCAAGAAACGCACCTACGTCAAGCGCAGCCTGGTGGACGAAGAAAACGCCCGGTCGCGAGCGGATATCCCGGCCAGCGCACCGGATGCCGCGCCGGTGATGGACGAGCTGGTCGGCGAGGTCCGCGCGGATGAACCGTCTTCGGCTCAGGATCTGGAGCAGGCGCGCCGGCTTGAGGCGGAGGCGGAGGCGCGCCGGCTTGAGGCGGAGGCGGAAGCGCGCCGGCTTGAGGCGGAGGCGGAGGCGCGCCGGCTTGAGGCGGAGGCGGAAGCCGAGCGCGCGCGCGCCGAACAAGAAGCGCGCCGACCGTCTGCCGTTCCGGTGGTGGAGGTCGCATCCGACGCTCTGGCGGCCAGCGCGAATGTCGCGCCCTCCGGCCCGCGCCAGGCTGAAGCGGGCGGGTTCGCGCCCGATTTGAAGAGCCGCAAACCATCGGGGCCGATCCTGGAAGCCAAGGTCGGCAAGAAGCGTCCCGAGCCGCCGCGCGGAGCGCCCAAATCCCGTGGGCCGGACCCCGTGCTCGCCGAAGCGTTCTTGCCGCGCCAGGAAGAAACGCAGGAGGAAGAGCGGTTCGCGCCGCCGAGGCGCGACGTTCAGCCCTCTCCTGACAAGGGCGACCGGCGCAACAAGCCCAAGAAGACGAAGGGGGCCAAGCCGGCGACGCCGGTTCCGCCGCAGCGCCACGGTTTCGCCAAACCGACCGCGCCCATGGTGCGCGAGGTGACTTTGCCCGAGACCATCAGCGTCGCCGATTTGGCGCAAAAGATGTCGGTCAAAGCGACCGAAGTGATCAAAGCCTTTTTGAAGATGGGGCTGATGGTCACCATCAACCAGATGATCGATCAGGATACCGCCGCGCTGGCGGTGTCGGAAATGGGGCACTCCTATAAGATGTTGAAGGAGAACGCCCTGGAAGACGAGTTGGTCGCTGAAACGGATCGCGGCGAATCCTTGCCGCGCCCGCCGGTGGTCACCATCATGGGCCATGTCGACCACGGCAAGACCTCGCTGCTCGATTACATCCGTCGCACTCGGGTCGCGGCCGGCGAAGCCGGCGGCATCACCCAACACATCGGCGCTTATCACGTCCATACGCCTAAAGGCGTCATCACCTTTCTCGACACGCCCGGCCACGCGGCTTTTACCGCCATGCGCGCGCGCGGGGCCAAGGCCACCGACGTCGTGGTGCTGGTGGTGGCGGCCGACGACGGCGTGATGCCGCAAACCGTGGAAGCGATCCAGCACGCTCGCGCCGCCGGGGTACCGATAGTGGTGGCGGTCAACAAGATGGACAAACCCAGCGCCGATCCGGAGCGGGTCAAGAGCGAGCTGTCGGTGCAGGGCGTGATTTCCGAGGAATGGGGCGGCGACACCTTGTTCGCCTACGTTTCCGCCAAGTCCGGCGACGGCGTCGACGGTTTGCTGGACCAAATCCTGGTGCAGGCCGAAGTGTTGGAACTGAAAGCGCCGGTGGACGGCGTCGCCAAGGGCGTGGTGATCGAATCGCGGTTGGACAAGGGCCGCGGCCCGGTGGCGACCATCCTGGTGCATGGCGGCACCTTGCGCAAAGGCGACATGATCCTGAGCGGGCTCGAATACGGCCGGGTGCGCGCCATGCTGGATGAAACCGGACAGCCCGTCGGCGAGGCCGGCCCCTCGATTCCGGTCGAGGTGCTCGGCCTTTCGGGCGCGCCGCGCGCCGGGGACGAGGTGATCGTGGTCGCCGACGAGCGCAAGGCCCGCGAAATCGCGCTGTTCCGCCAAACCAAGCAGCGCGAGGAGCAGGCCCGCAAGCCGGCGATCAGTTTGGACGATATTTCCAAGCAATTCGAAAGCGGCCAAGTCAACATTCTCAACGCGGTGCTCAAGGCGGACGTGCAGGGTTCGGCCGAAGCCATCGTCGACGCCCTGGGGCGGCTGTCCACCGATGAGGTGCAAGTCAAGATCATCGCCAGCGGCGTGGGCGGCATCAACGAATCGGACGTCAATCTGGCGCGCAACGCCAAAGCCATCATCATCGGTTTCAACGTGCGGGCCGACGGGGTCGCCAAGAAGCTGGCCGAAGAGGAAGGCTTGAAACTTCACTATTACAGCGTCATCTACGAGCTGATCGACGACGTGAAGCGGGCGATGGTCGGCATGCTCAAGCCCGAATTCAAGGAAGAGATCGTCGGCTTGGCCGAAGTGCGCGGCGTGTTCCGCTCGCCCAAGTTCGGCGTGGTGGCGGGCTGCATGGTGGTCGATGGCGTGGTGCGGCGCAACAGCCCCATCCGGGTGCTGCGCAGCAACGTAGTCATTTTCGAAGGCGCGCTGGATTCGCTGAGGCGTTTCAAAGATGACGTCAGCGAGGTGCGCGCCGGCACGGAATGCGGCATGGGCGTGCGCAACTACAACGATATCCGCGAAGGCGATCACATCGAAGTGTTCGAGCGGGTGCAAGTGGAGCGGACCCTGTAAGCCGGCGCTGGCGACGGGTCAAACCACGATGAAGGCGTTTCCCCGCACCCGGCGAATCGGCGAGCAGATCCGCCGCGAACTGGCCGAGTTGATCCGCACCGAGTTGCGCGACCCGCGCTTGGCGCTGATTTCGATGACCGGCGTCGAGGTCAGCCGCGATCTGGGCCACGCCCGGATTTATGTGACCTTGATGGGCGATCCGGCCGAGTGGTCCGAGCGGGTGGCCGAGCTGAACCAGGCCGCGCCGCTGCTGCGGCGGGAATTGGGCCGGCGGATGCGCATCCGCACCGTGCCGAAACTGGAATTTCGCTACGATGAAGTGGTGGAGCGCGGCGCGCGCCTGTCGGCCTTGATCGACGAAGCGGTGGCCACCGACGCCAGCCGGCATCGCGACGAGACCGACGCGACGGACGGGTCGCCCGAGGCGAAGGATTCCGCGTGACCGAGCGCCCCCGCCGGTCGGTCGACGGTGTGCTGTTGCTGGACAAGCCGGTCGGCTGGACCTCCAACGGCGCCTTGCAGGCGGTCAAGCGGCTGTATCAGGCCAAGAAAGCCGGCCATACCGGCAGTCTCGATCCGCTCGCCAGCGGCTTGTTGCCGCTGTGTCTGGGCGAGGCCACCAAACTGTCCGGCCTGTTGTTGAACGCGGATAAGTCTTATCGCTTTACCTGTCGGCTCGGCGTCACCACCACCACCGGCGACGCCGAAGGCGAGGTCGTCGCCACCCGGCCCGTCGCCCCGTTCGACCGCGAGCGGATCGAGGCGGCGCTGCGCCGGTTCACCGGCGCGATCCAGCAAATTCCGCCGATGTATTCGGCGGTGAAACGCGACGGCCAGCCGCTCTACAAGCTGGCCCGCAAAGGCATTGAAGTCGAGCGCGCGCCGCGCGAAGTGACCGTGCGCGCCTTGCGCTTGCTGCGGCAGGAACCCGAGGAATTGGAATGCGAGTTGCGCTGTTCCAAGGGCACCTATGTCCGAACCTTGGTCACCGATCTGGGTGACGTTTTAGGCTGCGGGGCGCATGTGTCGGCGCTGCGCCGCACGGCGGTCGAGCCTTACGACGCCGCGCGGATGGTGACGCTGGACGCGCTGCGCGAACGGGCCGAACAGGAAGGGTTGGCGGGCCTGGACCGGTGGCTGTTGCCGCCGGACAGCGCCGTGGCGAACTGGCCGGCGATCAGCGTGACCGGCGATTCGGCCTTCTACCTGCGCCAGGGTCAGGCGATTTTGGCGCCTCGCGCGCCCACTCAGGGATGGGTGCGCCTGTACCAAGGCGAGCGACACTTTCTGGGGATCGGCGAAATTCTCGACGATGGCCGGGTCGCGCCGCGCCGCTTGATCGGCGGCTGAGCGTTCCGACGGCGCTTGTTGATTGGGTCCGGTCAGGGTAACATTTATTATTTGACTTCATTATTTGCCAGAATTTGAATCGGAGCTCCACTCGATGCCGCTTACTACCGAACAAAAGGTCCAGGTCGTGCAAGGATTCCAGCGCGGCCCCGCCGATACCGGTTCGCCGGAAGTGCAGGTGGCGCTGCTGACCCAGCGCATCAACGGCCTGCAATCGCATTTCAGCGATCACAAAAAGGACCACCATTCGCGGCGCGGGCTGCTGAAGATGGTCAACCAGCGCCGCAAGTTGCTTGATTATCTCAAGAAAAAGGACTTGCAGCGCTATCAGGAACTGATCGGCCGCCTCGGCTTGCGCCGCTGAAGTTTTCGCTTTTTCACCGTCGGTTTTTCGCTGCAAAGGACGCTTTCGTGACGCCCATCAAGAAAACATTTCAGTACGGTCAGCATACCGTCACTTTGGAAACCGGTGAAATCGCCCGGCAGGCCAGTGGCGCGGTGCTGGTGAACATGGCCGACACCGTGGTGCTGGTCACCATGGTCGCGGCCAGGAAAACCGACGAAGGTCGGGATTTTCTTCCGCTGCGGGTGGATTATCAGGAACGCAGCTACGCGGCGGGCCGCATTCCGGGCGGCTTTTTCCGTCGCGAGGGCCGTCCCTCGGAAAGCGAAACCTTGACCGCCCGCTTGATCGACCGGCCGCTTCGGCCGCTGTTTCCCGACGGCTTTACCAACGATTCGCAGATCGTCGCCACGCTGGTTTCTCTGAACAATCAGGTGGACCCGGAGATTCCGGCTTTGCTGGGCGCCTCGGCGGCGGTCGCCCTGTCGGGCGTTCCGTTTCAGGGGCCTATCGGCGCGGCTCGCGTCGGCTATCTCGATGGTCAATACCTTCTGAATCCCACGCAGACCGAGCTGAAAACCTCGAAACTCGATTTGGTGGTGGCGGGGACCGAGCGGGCGGTATTGATGGTGGAATCCGAAGCCGAACAGTTGAGCGAAGAGGTCATGCTCGGCGCGGTGATGTTCGGTCACGAACAGATGCAGGTGGCGATTCGCGCCATCAACGAACTGGTGAAAGAGGCGGGCGTCCAGCCGTGGGATTGGCGAGCGCCGGCCGGCGATGCGGCGTTGACCGAGGCGGTGCGCGCCACGGCCGAGGCGGCCCTGGCGGAAGCCTATCAGATCCCTGAAAAATTGACCCGCCAGCAGCGGGTCCAGGAGATCCAGAACGAGGTGCTCGCCAAGCTGGGCGAACAGGAGGCGGGTCGCTGGCCGGCGGCGGCGATCGGCGGCGCTTTCTCCGCCCTGGAAAAGAAAGTGGTGCGAGGCCGCATCTTGAGCGAGCAGCCGCGCATCGACGGTCGCGATACCCGCACCGTGCGGCCCATCACCGTCCGGGTGGGGGTCTTGCCGCGCACCCACGGTTCGGCGCTGTTCACGCGCGGCGAGACGCAGGCTTTGGTGGTCACCACGCTCGGCACCGACAAGGACGCCCAGATCATCGACGCCATCGAAGGCGAATATCGGCAGCCGTTCCTGTTCCATTACAATTTTCCGCCGTATTCCGTCGGCGAGACCGGCATGGTCGGTAGCCCCAAGCGCCGGGAGGTGGGCCACGGCCGTTTGGCCAAGCGCGGGGTGCAGGCGGTGATGCCGGAGCCGGCGCAGTTCCCGTACACGGTGCGGGTGGTGTCCGAAATCACCGAGTCCAACGGCTCCAGCTCGATGGCCTCCGTCTGCGGGGCCAGCCTGTCTTTGATGGACGCCGGCGTCCCGCTCAAAGCGCCGGTCGCCGGCATCGCCATGGGCTTGATCAAGGACGCGGACCGGTTCGCGGTGCTGACCGACATCATCGGCGATGAGGACCATCTGGGCGATATGGACTTCAAGGTGGCGGGTACCGCCACCGGCGTGACCGCTTTGCAAATGGATATCAAGATCGACGGCATCACTCGCGAAATCATGGAGCGCGCGCTGGCTCAGGCCCGCGAGGGACGCTTGCATATCCTGGGCAAGATGGCCGAAGTCATCGACCAGTCGCGCGTCGAGCTGTCGGCGCACGCGCCGCGTTTCACCACCTTGCGGATCAACCCCGAAAAGATCCGCGACGTGATCGGCAAGGGCGGCGTGACGATTCGGGCGATTACCGAGGAAACGGGCACCAGCATCGACATCGCCGACGACGGCACCATCAAGATCGCTGCCGTAGACAAGGAAGCCGGCGACGAGGCGCGACGCCGCATCGAGCAAATCACCGCCGATGTGGAAGTCGGCCAGATTTACGAGGGCAAGGTGGTCCGCATCATGGATTTCGGGGCGTTCGTGGCGATTCTGCCCGGCCGGGACGGCATGGTGCACATCTCGCAAATCTGCGAGGAGCGCGTGCAAAACGTCAGCGACAAGCTGGCGGTGGGCGATTCGGTCAAAGTCAAGGTGCTGGAAATCGACAAGCAAGGTCGTGTGCGCTTGACCATGAAAGGGTTAAATTGAGCGTATCGAGAGCGGCGCCGGGCCAATCTTGCCTAGGCGTGGCTCCTTCGAGTAGTCTTAGCCTCCTCGCCGTTTGGGGGCGATATCCGGAGAGGTGGCCGAGCGGTCGAAGGCGCAGCACTGGAAATGCTGTTTAGGGGTGACTCTAACGAGGGTTCGAATCCCTCTCTCTCCGCCACAAAGCCTTCCATGACCATCCATCATGGAAAATGAAACCCGCCAAGCGCGGGTTTTTTATGGTCTAAAGTCTCGAAAACGGTGTCTATCGATCCGGACGCGACGAGGGCAGGCCCATGAAATACATCACCATCGCTGTGCTGCTGGCTATCGTGGTCGGCGCTTTTGTGCGGTATGTGAACTCTGGAGGTAAACCCCCGCCGCCCGAACAGCCTTCGGGATGGATGCAGCGATAAGCCCAAGCGGACCGGTCGCGGCGTTACCGGTCTATCGACACCCAGTGGGGGATGAACTATCATGCAAGGCCTTGAGGATGGGGCGCGCTGAAGCGGCTTTCCGGGGTCGTCGATGCAGGTCGGTAACGGAATCGAGCGTTGAAACAAGGGCTTGCATGACTGATCCGACACAGGCGTCCACCGGATTTTCCGCGAGGCGCAGCGCGTTCCCGCAACTTTCAATGGCGGTCCGTATCGGTCCCCCCGCGACGACAAGCTGTGAACCCCGTCAGGCCCGGAAGGGAGCAGCGGCAGCAGTGGCCTCGGGCGCCGGGGTGTGGCTGGTAGGGGCCGCCGCCCCTTCCAATATGTCAGCTATCCGACTCCAGACCGCGTTTTCCCCTCCGCCACTTTGGAACCGTTTCCGGTTTTTCGGTTGGTCGGTTCAAAGGCGCATGCCCTTCAAGCGCCGGATCGCGGCATGAGCTATCAGGTTTTGGCCCGCAAATGGCGGCCCCGAACCTTTCGCGAACTGGTCGGTCAGGAGCCTATCGTGCGCGCGCTGACCAACGCGCTCGACCGCCAGCGGTTGCATCATGCGTTTTTGTTTACCGGCACGCGCGGCGTGGGCAAGACCACGCTGGCCCGGATTTTCGCCAAGTCGCTGAATTGCGAAACCGGGATTTCCTCCACGCCCTGCGGCGAATGCTCCGCGTGCCGGGAAATCGACGACGGTCGCTTCGTGGATTTGCTGGAAGTGGACGCCGCTTCCCGCACCAAAGTGGAGGACACGCGCGATCTGCTGGAGAACGTGCAGTACGCGCCCAGCCGGGGCCGGTTCAAGGTGTACCTGATCGACGAGGTGCACATGCTGTCCGCCCACAGTTTCAACGCCTTGCTGAAAACCCTGGAGGAGCCGCCGCCCCACGTGAAATTTCTGCTGGCGACCACCGACCCCCAAAAGTTGCCGGTCACGATCCTCTCGCGCTGCCTGCAATTCGGTCTCAGGCGCTTGCCCGCAGCCATGATCGCCGCTTATTTGGCCAAGGTGCTGGCGGCGGAGGGCATCCCGAGCGATGAGGCGGCATTGCGCCTGCTCGCCCGCGCCGGCGATGGCAGCATGCGCGACGCCTTGAGCCTGTTGGATCAAGCCATCGCCTTCGGGGCGGGACGGGTGGAGCAGGCGGAGGTCGCCACCATGCTCGGCGTGATCGACCGGCGCTGGGCGGTCTCCTTGCTGGAGATGCTGGCGTCGCACGACGCGCCCGCGCTGTTGGGGCATGTGGCGCAACTGGACGAGTCCGCGCCGGATTACGCGACGGTGCTGGCCGATCTTCTGTCGCTGTTGCAGCAGGTCGCTTTGTTTCAGGTCGCGCCGTCGGCGGCAGCGGGCGACGGGATCGCGGATGCCGAAGATTTGGCGCGCTTGGCCGGCAGCCTGTCGCCAGAAGACGTGCAACTGTTTTATCAGATCGCCCTGCTGGGCCGACGCGATCTGGCGCTCGCGCCCGATCCGCGCGGCGGCTTTGAAATGGCGCTGCTGCGGATGCTGTGCTTTCGTCCCGCGATCTTGGAGCACGAGGAAGGCGCGCAAGCGGTCGCGCCTCATTTGCCCGCGCCGCCCGCGTTTGCACCCGCGCCGGTTTCGACAGCCGCCGAGCCGGTGACAGCGCCAAGCGCTCCGCCGCCTCCAGCGGTCACATCCTTGCCGGCGCTGGAAGCGGCCGGCCCGGATTCGGGCTGGAGCGAGCTAGTCGAACAGTTAGCGTTGGGCGGCATGGCCAAGCAGTTGGCCTTAAATTGTGTTCTGGTCGCGCGCGAGGGCAACCATTTCTGTCTGGCGCTCGATGCGGCTCATGCTCAGATGCGCAATAAAACCAGCGAGGAGCGGCTGCGCGCGGCCTTGGAGCAACAGCTTGGCGCGCCGGCCAACATCCGGTTTCAAGTGGGAAATCTGCCGGCGGCCACGCCCGCCGAGCAACGGCTGCAACACCAGAACGAACGCCGGCAGGCGGCTGCCGAACGGATCGATCAAGACCCTCGCGTGAGAGAGATGCAGGAAGTTTTTGGCGCGGAAATTAAGGGGGTTCAGCCGCTCGACGATTTTGAAGGTTGATGAACGACTCCCCGGTCTCCCGATCGATGAGAGACGGGGCCAAGGTGTGATGAGGAGGCGCAATGATGAAAGGTGGTCTGGGCAATATCATGAAGCAGGCGCAGAAGATGCAAGAAAACTTGCAGAAAGCGCAGGCGGAAATCGCGGCCATGGAAATCAGCGGCGAGGCGGGCGGCGGTCTGGTCAGCGTCACCATCACCGGCCGTTACGAGGTCAAGCGGCTGCGGATCGACGAGAGCCTGGTGGGCGATGACAAGGACATGCTGGAAGATTTGGTGGCGGCGGCGTTCAACGACGCCGTTCACAAAGTCGAACGGACCGTGCAGGAGAAAATGTCGGGCCTGACCTCCGGCATGGGATTGCCGCCGGGGATGCTGGGCGATCTCAAGCTGCCGTTCTGACGTCCTCTCCGTGGCCGCGTCACCCTTGTTGAACCAGTTGATTTCGGCTCTGCGCTGTCTGCCGGGCGTCGGTCCGAAATCCGCCCAACGGATGGCGTTGCACGTGCTGGAACGGGATCGCGACGGCGCGCGACGCTTGGCCGATGCGTTGGGGGAGGCATTGGAAGGCATCGGCCGCTGCGAGCGCTGCCGCGATTTGAGCGAAACCGCGATCTGCGCCTTGTGCGCCAACCCCCGCCGCAATCAGGCGCTGCTGTGTGTGATCGAGACGCCGGCCGACGTGCTGGCAGTGGAACAGGCGACCGGCTTTCAGGGCGTCTATTTCGTGCTGATGGGCCATCTGTCGCCCTTGGATGGCATCGGCCCGGCCGAACTGGGTTTGGATATTTTGGAAGCGCGCCTGAACGAAGGGCAAATTCGAGAGATCATTCTCGCCACCAACCCCACGGTCGAGGGCGAAGCCACCGCCTACTACATCGGCGAACTGGCCCGCGAGCGCAACATCCGCGCTACCCGGATCGCGCATGGCGTGCCGCTGGGCGGCGAATTGGAATACGTGGATGGCGGCACCCTGGCCCATGCGTTCGCGGGTCGCCGGGATTTATCGTGATCGGAGCGAGCGGCATGAGCGACTGCATCTTCTGTAAAATCGCCGCCGGCGAAATTCCCGCCATCAAGCTTTACGACGATGGCGAGGTGCTGGCCTTTCGCGACATCAATCCCGAAGCGCCCGTTCACGCGCTGATCATTCCCCGGCGACACATCGCCACCCTCAACGATCTGGGAACGGCGGACGCGGCGCTGGTCGGTCAGCTCTATCTGGCCGGCAAACGGGTCGCGACCGATTTGGGCGTGGCGGACAGCGGCTACCGGACCGTCATCAACTGCAACCGCGACGCCGGTCAGATCGTATTTCACCTGCACATGCATCTGCTGGCGGGCCGGGAATTGGGTTGGCCGCCGGGCTGATACTCCGGCGCCCGACCGTGGCGAGGTCAGCCGGGTCGCTCAAGCCTGTTTGAGAAATTCCCGGACGAGCGGCAGATGACGCCGGCTGACCTCCAAGCGGTCGGCGATGATGTCGAAAACCAGATTGACTCCGCCATCGGCGGCTTTCTCTAGACCGGCGATATGCGCCGCCATCGCCAATCCGTTGCGGTGCACCCGAACGACCCGCGCGCCTAACTCCGTTTCCAAATTCTTCAGCGACTCCTCGATCAAGGCCTCGCCGTGGCGATGGCGGACCGTGACATATTTTTGGTCGGCCTGGAAATAGCAGACATCCACCAGCGGGATCAACTCCAAGCGCTGGCCGAGGCGGACGCGGATATGGGTGCGCCCGCTGTCGGGCGGCCTGGCGGTCAAACTCGCCAATTGCGCGCGATTGATCCGGCCGGCGTTGGTCAACGCCCGTTCCAACCGCTCCAGACGAACGGGTTTCAGCAAATAAGCGACCGCCTGCGCGTCGAGCGCCTCCAGCGCATGATCGCCGTAGGCGGTGACGAAAATGACGGCGGGCGGACGGGCGAGCGCGGCCAGCCGCCGCGCGGTTTCCAAGCCGTCCAAGCCCGGCATCTGAATATCCAGCAACACGATATCCGGCGGCGTGCTCTCGGCTAGCCGCAAGGCATCCGCGCCGTTGCTCGCCTCACCGCACGGGTGATAATCGGAAAGTTGATCAAGCAAATCGCGCAGCCGCGCTCGGGCAGGCGGTTCATCGTCAACAATCAATACGTTCATACCTGCGATCCAATCGAACTGATTTGCTACAAGCGTATTGATTGTATACGAAATCTAGGAGGTTTTTAGGATTCCGTCCGCGCTCGAAGCTTCAAGCGGAATGTTGAAAGCGATCTGGTAGTGGGTGGGCGTTTCGGTGATGTCGAGCGGGTTCGGCGCGTTGTAGGCCAGTTGCAAGCGTTGCCGAATATTGTGCTGGGCGATGCCGTGGCCTGATTTTTTCGTCGTGCCGCTTTCGGTGGAACGCGGGTTGGCGACGGTGATCCGCAAGGCGCGAGGCTGGCGTTCGATGCCGATGGTCAGCGTTCCGCCTTCGGCCAGTTGCTGGATGCCGTGGTGGATGGCGTTCTCGGCCAAGGGCTGGAGCAGAAGGGCAGGAATCGGTAAATCGAGCGGCAAATCTTCCGCCAACCGCCAATCCACGTATAACCGTTCACCCAAGCGCAAGCTTTCGATAGCCAGATAGCGCCGGGTCAATTCCAGTTCCGCTTCCAGGGTGATGCGCTCCTGATAGGCCAACGCCGAGCGCAGCATATCGGCCAGATCGAGCACGGCCTGTTCGGCTTGCTGAGGGTTGCTGTGAATCAGGCTGGAGATGGTGTTTAAAGCGTTGAACAGGAAATGCGGATGGATGCGCGCCTGCAAGGCTTGCAGGCGGGCGCGC
>JAEUPW010000154.1 GCA_016790045.1 Candidatus Competibacteraceae bacterium | reverse complement strand
CGCGGGCCGCTTGCGCCACCACCGCCGGCCGGCGGCTCGGCCGCGCTGGCACATCGACTACCTGCGGCAACGCGCCGCGCTGAAGGCCGTTTGGTTCAGTCACGACCCGCTGCGCCGAGAATGTCTGTGGGCCGAGGCGGCGCGGGCGCTTGGCGGGCACGCGCCGCCGTTTCGCTTCGGCGCGTCCGATTGCCGCTGTTCCGCGCACCTCTACTTTTTTGAAGGACGCCCCTCGTTCGCCGGATTCGTCGCGGCGTTGCGAACGCGCGCGCCCGATCACGCCGAGGTGATCGAAAGCGACTGACTCAAGGCTTGCCGTGACCCGAATGGCCTTGGCCATGCTGCGGCATGGCGTCCATCATCGCCTCGCGCTTCACCACCGGCACCGTGACTTGCAGGGTTCCCGCTTTTTCCAGGTGGAGCGTCAGCGGGAAGCTCTGTCCCGCCTGCAAAGGCTTTTTCAGGTCGATCAGCATCACATGCAGGCCGCCCGGTTTGAGCGAGGTGGTTTCGCCGGCCGCCAGATCGACCGCATCGACCTGGCGCATCTTCATCAGCGTGCCTTCCATCAGCGTCGTGTGCAGTTCGAGCGAACCCGCCATCTCTTTCGCCTCGGCGCTCAGCAACCGATCCGCGCCGCCGCCGTTGACCACATCGAAATAAACCGCGCCGGTTTTCGCGCCGGGCGGCGTCTCGGCCGCCTGCGGCTTCACGATCTGGATAGAGCCGCTTCCCGCCGCGACCGCTAAAGTGCTGCACGTCAATAACAGGCTGAATAAAAAGCGTTTCATGATTTTTCTCCTTATTTGGGCATAATAACCTTAAAACATTTGGCGTCTATCCGCCAAAAAAGCGACTATCTTGATCCTTTTCTGATCGATTCGGATTGCTGTTGCGAGGAATCCAGCCATGAACCTACCCGATCCCAATCCCGCCGTGGCGCTGGCGTTGGCCGAAGATATCGGCGGCGGCGATCTGACCGCCGCGCTGATTCCCGAAACGGCCGCAGCCGAGGCCACCGTCATCAGCCGCGAAAAAGCGGTGTTGTGCGGAACACCGTGGTTCGATGCCGTGTTCCGTCAGCTCGATTCGCGCGTCGCGGTCGATTGGCGGGCGGCCGACGGGGATCGGGTCGAACCCGATCAGGTGCTGTGCGCGCTGCGCGGCCCCGCACGCAGCCTGCTGACCGGCGAGCGCACCGCGCTCAATTTTTTGCAAGCCTTGTCCGGCACCGCCACGCTGGCCCGACAGTTCGCCGATACCGTGGCCGGCACCGGCGCGACCATTCTCGACACCCGCAAGACGATTCCCGGCTTGCGGCTGGCCCAGAAATACGCCGTTCGCTGCGGCGGCTGTCAGAACCATCGCATCGGTCTGTTCGACGCCGTGCTCATCAAGGAAAATCACATCATGGCCGCCGGTTCGATCACCGAGGCCATCCGTGCGGCTCGCCGCTTGCATCCCGATGTGAAAGTGGAGGTGGAGGTCGAGAACTTGGCGCAGTTGGACGAAGCGCTGTCGGCCGGCCCGGATATCGTGATGCTGGACAATTTCGATCTGGCGACAATGGCCGAGGCGGTGCGCTTGACCGCCAGGCGCGTCAAGCTGGAAGCGTCGGGCAACGTCAATTTTACCACCGTGCGCCGGATCGCCGAGACCGGCGTGGATTACATTTCCATCGGCGGTTTGACCAAGGACGTGCGCGCGGTGGATTTGTCGATGCGCTTTCGCGCGCTGTGAAACGGAGCGCTCGGGCGGCTGTCATAAAATGTTAACCGGGCGGGCTTAGGCTACAAGCTCGGATATAGAGACACCAAACAAGTGAGTGGATATTGAGGGGAAGAACACCATGTACGCCGAAATGATGCTGGGCACCCGCCCGGTGGGCTGCGGTCATCCGGTCGCCGATTATCGGGCGGCGGATTTTTTGCGTCAGGAAATCGCTTTTTTCGAGGCGCGCTTGAGCGAGATGGGCGAACAAGGCGATTGCGCTTACGAACACGCGCTCAGCCGGGCCTATGAAACCTTGCTGCGCGAGCGCCGCGACCAACTGTCCCAATTGCAAGCCTGATCCCCTTCCAAACCGGCGTTCTTACCCCGTCGGGTCGGAATGCTTTATCATGCGCGGCCGTTGTCGTTGAAACCGTTGGCCGGTTCAGCCGGCGAGGATTACCGCCGCATGACGCTCTCGATTCGCGTTGCCTTGCTGCTGGGTTGGCTGCTGGCTTCATGGCCGGCGCTGGCGCTGCCCGACGATTTGCCGGTCAAGCCTTTCCAGGCGCGCTACGAGGTCTACGGCTCCGGTTTCTCCATCGGCGAGGCGGTCATGAGCCTGAACGCCGCCGGCGCGAACGCCTATCAGATGCGCACGCGGGTCCGGCCGAACGGCTTGGCCGCGATGCTGGTGTCCGGCCAGATCGACGAGCAGGCCAGCGGTGAAATCCGGGACGAGGCCGTCCGCCCGCTCCGTTACGAGCGGCGGGTGGAAACGCCCAAGAAAAAGCAGACGGTGCAACTGCGCTTCGATTGGGCGTCCAAAGCGATTCAAGCCAGCGATAACGAGAAACGGGCCACGTTGCCGCTGTCGCCCGGCGCGCTGGACCCGTTGAGCCTGAATTTGCAAGTGATGTGGGATTTGCAGCGCGGCCGCGCGCCGTCGCAGTACCTGCTGGCGGACGAAACCGAACTCAAAACCTATCAAATCAAGAACGAAGGCGAGGAAATGCTCGACACCGCGGTCGGCAAACTGCGCGCGATCCGGGTCAGCCAAGCCAAGCCCGGCAAGACCCGGATCACCACGTTTTGGTTTGCGCCGGAGTTGCGTCATTTGCCGGTGCGGGTCATGCAGCAGAAGGACAACAAGGAAGTCTTGCGGATGGAAATTCGGGCGGTCGAACGCTGATCGCGGCCGCCGTCGGATCGAGCGTCGTCGATGCCCGTTATGGCTCGCCCGTTTCTCGCCGTCGCGCCCGCCGACCGCCCGCTGTACGCCGGGTTGGCCTTGGCGCTGTTTTTCAGCTTTTTTTATCAGCTCGGCGCGGTGCCGCTGTTCGATCTGGACGAAGGCGCGTTCGGCCAGGCCACCCGCGAAATGTTTCTGCGCGGCGATTTCGTGTCCACTTATCTCAACGGTCAGCCGCGCCACGACAAACCGATTTTGAGCTATTGGTTGCAGGCGGCCAGTTTGACGGCTTTCGGCGTCAACGAATTCGCGTTTCGGCTGCCCTCGGCGCTGGCGGCGGCGGCGTGGGCCTGGCTGGTGTTTTGGTTCGGGCGGCGGGTGGCCGATCGCCGGCGCGGGTTGCTGGCGGCGCTGTTGCTGTCCACTTCGCTGGCGGTGACGGTGATCGGCAAGGCGGCGACCGCCGACGCGCTGCTCAATCTGCTGCTGGCAGCCGGCGCGATGGCGCTGTATCTCTATTTGCGGGAAGGCTGGCGGCTTTGGCTGTATGCGGCGGCGGCGGCGATGGGCTTGGGATTTCTGACCAAAGGGCCGGTGGCGGTGTTGGTTCCCGGCGGCGTCGCCCTGTTATATTGCATCAGCCGGGGCGAGTGGCGGCGCGGTTTAAAGCTCGCGTCGGACTGGCGGGCTTGGCTGCTGTTTTTCGCCATCGCCGCGCCCTGGTTTATCTTGCAATACCTGCGGGAAGGCGAGGGGTTTTTTCAGGGCTTTTTTCTGCGCCACAACTGGGGTCGCTTCCGGCAACCGCTGGAAGGTCACGGCGGCGGTTGGTGGTATTACGTTCCGGTGTTGTTGGTCGGGGTGTTGCCGTACACGGCGCTGCTGTCGCGCGCGCTGCTTCGCTGGCGAGAGTGGCTCGCCGATCCGCTGGGGCGCTACTCGCTCATCTGGTTCGGGCTGGTGTTCGTGCTGTTCTCGCTGGCCGCGACCAAACTCCCGCATTATCTGACCTATGGCTATACCGGCCTGTTTTTGCTGATGGCCAAGGAGCTGGATAAACCCGGTCCGGCCGGTTGGCTGCTGCTGCCGCCTTTGCTCTATTTCGGGCTGCTGCTGGCGCTGCCGGGCGTGGCGGCGCTGGCCGCTCCGCGCGTGCGAGACGATTTGGCGCGGGCGCAGTTGGACGGTTTGGTGTTTCCGCTCGACTATTATGCGGTGCTGGTGGCGGCGGTGCTGCTGACCCTGTATGGGATGCGCGAGCGACGCGTGGCGGTGGCTTATAAAGTGGTCGCGAGCGGCTTGATGCTGGTGGCCGTCACCTCCGGCCAAGTGTTGCCGCTGGTGGCGAGCGTCCGGCAACAGCCGGTCAAGGAAGCGGGATTGCTCGCGCGCCAATACCCGCGACAGCCAGCGGTGATGTGGGGCGTCAACCTGCCCAGCTTCAGCGTTTACAGCGGACGGATGGTCGAGCGCCGCGCGCCGCGCGCCGGCGATGTGGTGTTGACCAAAAGCGCGCGTCTGGCGGCTTTGGGACCGCATCGGGTGCTGTATCGGCGACACGGCCTCGCATTGGCCCACGTCGCGTCGGAGGCCGCCGACGCCATGCCTTGCGCGTCGGTTCAAACCGGCTGCGCTCCGGCCGTCGAGCCCATCCCGTGAGCGCGCCCCGAAACGCCCGCCCGCGCCGCTGGAATCCCTGGTATTGGGATTTGCCGATGGCGGCGTTGGCCGGCATGGCGGCGATTCTCCTGTTGCAGGCTAACGGGCCGCTATTTTTGGCTCTCAACCGTTTGAGCGCCTACACCGGCGACGGCTTTTGGGCGCACGTGACGGTTTTGGGCGATGCCTTGATCGCGCTGACGATGCTGTTGGTCTTGGTGCGACGTTGGCCGGATTTGGTTTGGTCGGCATTGTTGGCTGGCGTCCTGACCTTCATTTTCGTGCACGGTTTCAAGCATGGGCTCGCGCTTCCGCGCCCGGCGTCGCTGTTGGCCGACGGACAATTTCATGTCATCGGCCGGGTGTTGCTGACCCGCTCGTTTCCTTCCGGCCATGCCGCGACTGCGGCGATGCTGGCTGGCGTCGTCGTTTTGCATCTGTCGGGCCGCTGGCGGAGCCGGTTGGCCGGACCCTTGTTGGCGTTGGCCGGGCTGGTCGGTTTATCGCGCATTGTGGTCGGCGCGCATTGGCCGGCGGATGTTCTGGCCGGGGTGACGGGCGGTTGGCTGGCGGCGGTGGGCGGGACCGCGTGGGCGCGGCGATGGGCTTGGGGAAAGAGTCCGACCGGCCGGCGCTGGTTGACGCTCATCTTGACGGCGTGCGCTTTGGCGGCGTTGTTCTATTACCGGAACGGCTATCCGCAAGCCCTCGTTTGGCAACGTATTCTGGCTTTGTTGTCGCTCGGGGGCGCCGCGTATCAGCTTTGGCTGGAGCATCGGGAGACTGATCGCCCCAACCTCGAAGCGGGCCGTTCCTGATGGTCGCCAAAACGCGCTTGTGGCTCGGTTTGGCGCTGTTGGCCGGAACGATCGCGGTCGTCCAAGAGTCGGTCGGCTGGCCGCAACTGCTGGCTCCCTGGCGTTCGATCGCGATGTCGGCGCTGGCGCTGGCGACATTGTTGGCTGCGGCCAGCCACATCGCCCGCGCGCTGCGGCTGTACGATTATTTCCTGCCCGCCACGCGCGGCGGCTTCATCGCCTGTCTCAAGCTGACCCTGCTGCATAATCTGTTCAACAATCTGCTGCCGATGCGAGCGGGAGAGGCGTCGTTTCCGGTGCTGATGCGCCGCTATTTCGATGCGCCGCTGGCGCGCTCGCTGGCGGCGTTGCTGTGGTTTCGGCTGATGGATGTGCACGCTTTGGCGGCGGTGGCGATTCTCGCCGTCGGCCGCCGCTGGTTGGACGCGGGGTGGACGGGTTTGCTGGCGGCTGTTTGGTTGAGCCTGCCGTGGTGGTTATTCCGCCTGCAATCGGCCCCGGTGTGGGGCCGGTTGGGCCAGCGGTTGCCGCCGCGCTGGCGGGATCGGTTGGCGCGCGCGCGGGGGGGGTTGCCGCAGACGCCGGCGGCATTTTGGCGGGCGTGGTTGTGGACGCAACTCAACTGGTGGGTAAAATTGGCGGTGTTCGCCTGGATTTTGCGGCTGTTTGCGCCGATGCCGGCAGCGGCGGCGGTGATGGGCGCGCTCGGCGGCGATCTGACCAGCGTATTGCCGGTGCATGGCGTCGCCGGAGCCGGCACGTATGAAGCCGGCGTGGTCGCCGCCTTGATGCCGTTCGGGATCGAGACCGGGGTGGCGCTGGCGGCGGCGGTCAACCTGCATCTGTTCGTGCTGGGATTGTCGGCGGCGGGCGGCGCGCTGGCGCTGCTGTTGCGCCCCGAATCGCCCGCCGCCGGCATGGCGCGCGATCATGGATGAAGCCGTGCTGTTATGGATCAACCAAGGCTGGGGTCATCCGGCCTTGGATGGCGTGTTCTGGTGGCTGTCGCAACGGCTGTGGTTCGCTTTGCCGCTGGCGGCGATCCTGCTGTGCGATAGCGTCCGCCGGTGGGGCTCAAGCGGCGCCCGGCTGTTTTTGTTGCTGGCGCTCACCGTCGCGGCCGGCGACGTGCTCGGCGGTTTTCTGAAAGAGGCGTTCGCCGCCCTGCGGCCTTGTCAGGCGATGTTCGAGGAATTGCGCGCGCTCGGCGGCGCGGTCGCGGAACGTTGCGGCGAGAGCCCGAACGGGATGCCCTCCAATCACGCCATCAATTTTTTCGCCGCCGCGACGTTTATCGCCCTGGCGACCCCTTGGCGCGGCTGGCGGATCGGGTTGTTCGTTTGCGCCGCGCTGGTGGGCTTGTCGCGGATTTATCTCGGCAAACATTATCCCGGTCAGGTTTTGGCCGGCGCGCTGGTCGGCGCGCTGGTCGGCGCGCTGGGCGCGTGGCTGGCCTTGCGCTATCCGGCCGTTTTCGGCTCGCCGGCGGGCGCGACCGCCGCCGACCCGACCCTCCCTTCCGCCATCAACCGAGAGCGCGATGCAGCAAACCGATCCTGAACCGGCTTCGCCTACGCACCGTTTGTCGCTGGTGGTGCCGCTTTACAACGAACGGGATAATGTCGCCCCGCTGTTGGCGGGCATCCACGAGGCGCTGGCGGATTATCCCGATCCGTGGGAATTGATCGCCGTGGACGACGGCAGCGGCGATGGCACCGCCGAACGCTTGACCGCAGAGGCTCGCCGGCACGGGCCGCACGTGCGGGTGTTGACCCTGCAGCGCAATTTCGGTCAGACCGCCGCGATGCAGGCGGGCATCGACGCGGCGCGGGGCGACCTCATCGCCACGCTGGACGGCGATCTCCAGAACGATCCCGCCGATATCCCGCGTTTGATCGGGCGCTTGCTCGCCGAACAGCTCGATCTGGTGGTCGGCTGGCGGCGGCATCGCCAGGATAATATCTGGTTGCGCACTATCCCTTCGCGGATGGCCAACCGCTTGATCGGCAACATCACCGGGGTGCGGCTGCACGATTACGGGTGCAGCCTCAAGGTCTATCGCGCGTCCGTGATCAAGCAAGTGCGGCTGTACGGCGAGATGCATCGCTTCATTCCCGCCTGGATGTCGGTGCAGACCGCCCCCAGCCGGATCCGGGAGGAGGTGGTCAACCACCGCGCCCGCCAGCACGGCGAATCGAAATACGGCATCGGCCGCACCTTTCGGGTCGTGCTGGATTTGCTGTCGGTGTATTTTTTTCTGCGCTTTTTGACCCGGCCAGGGCACTTTTTCGGCCGGATCGGTTTGGCCGCCGGGGGCGTGGGGATTTCGGTGCTGGCCTATTTGTTCGCCCAAAAACTGCTGTTCGGGGCCAGTGTCGGCACCCGGCCGCTGTTGTTGGTGGGGGTGCTATCGGTGTTGATGGCGGTGCAGTTTTTCACCACGGGCGTTTTGAGCGAGCTGATTGTCCGCACCTATTTTTCCTCCGGCGCGAACTCGTCTTACGCGGTCCGCCCGGAGGGGTCCAAGGCGCTGGCGCCCGAAGACGGTTGGCGCATCCGGCATGGTTGAGCGGTCTGCCGCCACCGCGACCGGGGCGGTTCCGGTCGCCCCGCGCGATCTCGTCGGGCTGGCCGGATTGGTTTTGGCGCTGCCGGTTCTGCGCTTTTATCTCGCCGAAGCGGGCGGTTTTGACCTCCATTTCGATGAGGCCCAGTATTGGGAATGGTCGCGGCAACTCGATTGGAGCTATTACTCCAAAGGGCCGCTGGTCGCCTGGTTGATCGCCTTGAGCGCGGCGCTGTTCGGCCACGGCGAATGGCAGGTGCGGTTGTTTGCCTGGCTGGCCTACGATCTGTTCCTGATCTTGCTGTTTTGCTTTTCCGCCCAGTTTTGGCAGAGCCGGCGGGCGGGTTGGTGGGCGGTCGCGCTGGGCCTGACCACGCCACTGTATTTTCCGCTCGGGCAGGTCATGACCACCGACGTGTTTCTGTTTGTCTGCTGGACCTGGGGATTGTGGGCGGCTTGGCGGGCGCTGCACCGGCAACAGCCATCCGCGTGGTACGAGCTGGGCGCGGCTACCGGTATCGGTGGGCTGGCCAAGTTCAGCGTCGGCCTGTTGCCGTTTTTTCTGGGGTTGGGTTTGTTGCTGACGGCGCAAGGCCGCCGTGAACTGCGGCGCGGGCCAGTTTGGGGCGGCGTGTCGCTCGCTCTGTTGCTGGTCGCTCCGGTGCTGCTGTGGAACGCCTTCCACGGCTGGCCGATGTTTCATCACGAACAGGGCCATGTCCTCAATCCGGGCGAAACCGGCGGCTGGCGGGAGAACGCGAGCCATTTGCTGGAATTTCTCGGCGGGCAGTGGCTGGCGCTGTCGCCGCTGGTCGCCGTCGGGTTATTCCGCGTCTTGGGGAGTCCGCCGCGCCCGGCGGAGCAGCGGCTGCTGTGGGGGTTGTCGTTCGCGGTGTTGGGGTTTTTTCTCGCCAAAGCGACTGTCAGCAAGGTGCAACTGAACTGGCCCGCGCCCGCTTATATCGGCTTGCTGGTGCTGTTCGCCGGTCGGATCGATACGTTGACCGCCGGCTGGCGACGGCTGGCGGTGGCCGGTATGGCCAGTTCGATATTGCTGTTGGCCATCGCTTTTTTCCCGGCGTTGATCGGGCTGTCGCCCGCCAAAGCGCCGTTCGCGGATCTCAAAGGCTGGCGGCAATCGGTCGCGGCGGTGGCGCGGCAGGCCGGGGCG
>JAEUPW010000077.1 GCA_016790045.1 Candidatus Competibacteraceae bacterium | reverse complement strand
GATCTCGGCATTGCGCGCGGAGAGAATAATCGCCGGCACTTCCGAGCCGCGCCGCAGCCGTTTCAACAATTCCAGGCCAGACCCATCGGGCAGGCCGATGTCGAGCACGATCAAATCGTATGCCCTGGCGGCCAGTTCGGTTTCCGCATCGGCGGCCAAGGCGCGCCAGGTCGTCTGAAAGCCTTCGCTGGCCAGCGCGAACCGGACGATTTCGGCGATGGAGGGTTCGTCTTCGACCAATAAAATCTGGATAGCCATCGGTGTATCGGTTGGATAGCAAGGTCTGGCGTCCGCCAGCGATAAAATTGTAATGTCCTTGGCGGCGCGCGTAACGAAAAGATGTATTAATGTAAAAATGGCGCTATTATCAGAACGTGACGAGCGCGGGTGGAATTCTCCGGCGTCTTGCGCGGAAAGCTCGCCGCCCCGCGGGCCCACCTCAAGCGATGGTCGCTGTCTTGGCGATGGCCGAAGTCGCTGCTCGCACTGAAAAACTCCTTCATCGAGGAG
Organism: Candidatus Competibacteraceae bacterium; assembly: GCA_016790045.1. Lineage (GTDB taxonomy): Bacteria > Pseudomonadota > Gammaproteobacteria > Competibacterales > Competibacteraceae > Competibacter_A. Next base: position 53,546 of record JAEUPW010000077.1, on the reverse strand, counting down.
TATCTTTAGGGGAAGCTTCAAACCAGCGGGAGCGCCCGCTGGTTTGAAGTGGGAAAGCCGCCGGGCCGGCGTGGCTGCGGCGGCAGCATCCAAGCCTATCCCGCCAGGACTTCGATCGTTCGGCGGTGGAATGGAGACAGGTCCATGCCGACCAGGACATTCATCCGACTCACCCTGCTAGCCGGGTTGGCGGCGCCGCTGTGCGCTTTCGCCCTGGGTGTCGGTCCGCTCGCCGTGCGCTCGGCGCTCAATCAGAATTTTGAGGCCGATATTCCGCTGATCGCCAACAATCCCGGCGAACTCAACGGGATCACCGTACAAATTCCCCGCCAGCAGGATTTCGATCGAGCGGGCATCGAGCGTTTGGCCATGCTTTCGAAACTGCGTCTTTCCGTCGAGACGCCGCCCGGAGGCCCAAACGTCATCCGCATCCGCTCCATCGAGCCGATCCGCGAGCCGAATTTCAATCTGCTGCTGGAAGTGATCTGGTCGCGCGGGCGGTTGATTCGCGAATTTACGGTGCAGGTCGACCCGGAACTGTATGCCAACCGCCAACCGCCGCCGCCGCCGCTGCCGCCGCCCGTGCTGCCGAAGCCGGTGGCCGCCGCGCCAGAGCAACCGGCCGCCCCGCGTGCGGGCTTGGCGTTGCCGCCGCCGCCGCCGGTCAGTTTCGAGGGGGCGACGAGCTACGGGCCGGTCCGGCCGGGCGAGACGCTCTCCGGCATCGCCAGCCGGGTCCGCCCTTCGGGCAACGTCGACTTGCGGCAAATGATGTCGATTTTGCTGGCCGGCAATCCCGGCGCATTCGCCAACGGCAATCCCAACGAGCTGCGACGCGGCGCTACGCTCAAGGTGCCGACCGCCCAAGCCTTGGGCGTTCAAGGTGGGGCCTCGCCGCCCGCCGTGGCCGCAACCAGCGCGCCGGCACCCACGTTCGAGCCCGGACCGATTTCGCCGCCGACCGCGACCGCTTCGCCGGAATCCACGCCACCGGCCCCGATTTCGCCGGTCGCGCCGCCCGCGCCCATTACGCCGCCTCCGGCCGTCACGTCACCGTCTTCGACGGCGGCTCCGCCTCCGGTCGCGGTCACGCCGCCGGCGGTCGGTCCCGAGGCAGCGGGCGTTTCACCGTCAGGCGCGCAGCCGCCCGCGCTATCGCCGGCCGAGCAGCCGCGAGAGATCGTCCCGCAGGCCAGTATCCCTCAAGCGGAAACCCCGCCCGCGTCGGCCGGGGTTGCGCCGCCCGCCAGCACGGCGCCGCCCGTGGCCGTCACCGCTCCGCCGGTCGCCGCTCCGCCGGTCGCCGCTCCGCCTCCAGCCGTCAAACCGCCGACGCCGGTGCAACCGGTCGAGGAGTCTAGCTGGATGGACAATCCGATGTTATGGCTGGCGCTGGCGTTGATCGGTTTGGCCATCGCCTCGGTGCTGCTGTTGCCGCTGTTGAGGCGGGCCGAACGTCAAGCGCCGGTGGCGCAGCCCTTTGAGCCGTCTTCCAGACGTTCGGTGGAGCCCGCATCATCCGCGAGCGTGGCGCGAGAGCCGATCACCCAGACACGGGTGCAAACGCCGCGCGAACCGGAGTTGACCCGGCCCATCGTGGTCGGCGGCGTCGAGCCGATCAAGCCGGTCGAATTGACCAAGACCGGTGCGGCGGCAGCGGCAGTCCCGGCTGTGGCGGCCATGGTGGCCGCCGCGTCTCCGCCGTCGATCGCCACCCATCAGCCGCCCAACCCGGTACAACCGCCGTCGGTGACCGAGCTTCTGAGAGATATCGACTTCGGGATCGAGCAAACCGGGCCGACCTTCACCGATGCTTCGCCGTCTGCCTTAAATGTCGACGCGCGTTTGCCGGATGCCGAGCCGGTTACCGCATCCGCCACGCGCAGGCCCACCGGTCGAGTGACCGAGCAATTCGCGGAGCCGAACGCGAACCGTGCCCAGACCCCGCAAACGGAGTTGCCTTCCGAGCTGCGGCTGGACGGCTTCGATTTCGAGTTCAACGATTTAACCACCCAACAGACCGGGTCGCACTCGGCCGAACTGCCGCCGCTGGAACTGAAACTGGACGGGCCGGGCAAAGCGACCCTGCAATCGGTGATCGACGGGCGCGAGCCCGCGACCGAACCGGCCTCCAGCACGTCGTTCTCCTCGATTTTGTCCGCGCAGGCGCTGGCGGACAAACAGACGATTCCGACCATGCCGACCGCGCCGAAGCCCGATGCGCCTGACAACCGCTTCGATTTTTCCGATGTCACCCAAGAATTCGGCAAACAGCAGGAGCCCATCTCGTTGCGGTTGGATGAGAAGAGTCTGCCGGATTTTGGCAATCAACCCTTCGAGCTTCCGAAAACGGAGGCGCCGTCGCGGCGCGAACGAAGCGATACGACCGACTACATGGAAACGAAGCTCGATCTGGCGACCGCTTATCTGGATATGGGCGATCAATCCGGCGCGCGCGGTCTGCTGGAAGAAGTGCTCGCGGAAGGCGATGTCTCGCAAAAACAGCGGGCCACGGATTTACTGAAGAAAATCGGTTGACGGGAAGCGGTGCTCGAAAAATAAAAACCCCTCCTGAGAGGGGTTTTTAGTTGAACGACAAGTGTCGCTAACGGAGCCGGGCGGCCGTCAAGGTATCCGCCAGCACCAGCTCTTGACCGGCGACCCCCCGTTGCGCGATGCGGGTGATGGTGCCGGCGGGCAGCCAGACCATGGTGCCGGCGGGCAAAGCGATCCGGCCTTGCTGGGCGGCCGGTTTCCAAGCCTGATTGAGGCTGGCGAGTTCCCAGGAGTTGACATCGTAGTAGCTGGACAAGGTCGCGACATCGACCGCTTGCCGCAACCGCACTCGATCCAGATTCAAAGGCGGCTCGAAACGTATCCCTTCCGGAAAAAACCGTTGCGGGTTTCGGGCGATCTCGCGCGCCGCGAGGAATTCCGCGTAGAAATTGCGCGAGGCAAAGCCGAAGCCAGGGCCCGCGTAACTGCGCACGATGGCGGGGAAATCGTTGCCGAGCGCTTCCTGAGCCCGCCGCATTCCGCCCACGCCGTGATTGTAGGACGTGAGCGCCATCGGCCAACTGCCCAATTTGTCGTAAGCCTCGCGCAAGTACCGCGCCGCGCCATGCGCCGCGGCGACCGGATCGCGCCGTTCGTCGACGGCGTCGTTGAGCATGCCAAAGTGGCGGGCGGTGCCGGGCATGAACTGCCAGATACCCACCGCGCCGGCCGAGGAGGCCGCATGGTATTGGAAAGACGATTCGACGTGGGGCAGGCAGGCCAGATCTTCGGGCAAGCCGGCTTCGTAAAAAATTTTGCGAAAGGTCGCATCGTAGCGGCCGCTGATCTCCAAGCCGCGCTTGAAGCGTTCGCGCAGCCCCCGTTGGGTGCGCAGGCGTTCGCTGGCGCCGAAGAAGGCGGCGGACCCGCCGCTGCTGTTTTTGATGTGATTGGCCAGCGCTTGTTCGGAAGGCGTCATCGGGATGTTCGACGCGCTCTTGAGCTCGACTTGAGCGAGCAGGTCCTTGAGGTTTTCGTAGTGGCCTTTGACGAACGCCTTTTGTTCGGGGGTTTGGCTTTCATCGCCGGACTCGGGCAGCGTCAACACGCCGTAGACGATGTCCAGATAACGGTCATCGTGCAGCGCGACCTGATTGCGTTTCCAGGTGCTATACACTTTGCGCCAGAACGAGACTTGCGGCTGCAATTCCGCGAGCGTCGGCAGCGTGGGGTCCACCGGCGCGGAGCTTGACAAAATTTTGACGCTCGGTGGTTCCGGTTCGGTGGCGCAAGAGGCCAAGACCAGCGTGGTCAGCACAATGAGCAATCCGCGCGTTAGGCGTCGCATCGACGGGTTCTCCCTGATGTTCTCGTCGCAATAAATGGAAATCATGACCGTTAACGGATCGGTTAATCAAGACTGAGCCGGCGCGAGCAACCGGGCTTAACGCGCCAGCGCGCCCGTGAAATTCAACGCCCAGCGGCCGTCGCCGCCCGGTGGCCCCAACAGGTTCAACGCTTGCCGCAAGGCGGCGTTGCCGGTTTCGCGAAGCGCGACATGGCCGTTCAAGCGGTAGCGCCCGTCCGGGGCCAGGTTCAACGTTCCCTCCAGGGCCAGCGGCGCGTTCGCGTCCTTGATCTGGCCGCTGATGCCATCCGCGCCGGCCGGCTCCAATTGGAGGCGGTAATCGCCGAGATTGACGGGTTGTCCCAGCGAAGCGCGGAGGTTCAGAAACTGCACGACGCCTTGCGCCGCCAGCGGCTGGCCGGCCGCGTCCAAGTCGAGCGCCGGCAGCTTGAATTCCGCGATCCCGTCCAGGGGGAGTTTGCCCGAGACGGCGCGGCTCAACCACTCCACCGGCAGTTGGCCCGAGAGTTGCCGAAACTGGAGCCGCCGATTGAAGCCGAATCCCGCGTTGCCGGCCAACAGCATCTGCGGATCGTCGGCTTTCAGGTCGAATTCCAGGCGACCGCTCAACAGGCCCTGCGGCCGCCAGCGCCAGCTCAGCCGCTCGATGCGAACGCCATGCCAGTCGATGGCCGACATGGAGCCCCGAGCGGCCGACCCCGCCACCGTTTGGGCGCTAAAACCGCTCAGGCGGCGGCTGAACTGATCGACCAGCAACGTGGCGGGCGCTAACAGCCCCAGAAAAATCAGGAACGCGGCCAGCCCCAGCAGCCCATAGCCCCAGATCGACTTCATGGCCTGCCGCCCAACACGATGCGCGCGTTCACCAAGCCGGGCGTTTCGGTCCGATCCGCGCTGAAGCTGACCAGAGTCACGCGATGATCGCGTTCGAGCACGCCGATCCAGGGCACCAGCTTATCGAATTCGACGGCGTCCAACTGGGCGCTGAGCTTGTCGTCCCCTTGCGGCGCGACCCGCTTCATGGCGGCGCCCAGGCCCGCGGCCCGCGCGGTCTGATCCACCAGCGTGAGCAAGGAGCGATTGTCGGCGGTCTGAACGGCGGCGCTCGCGTTCAAGCGTTTGATTTCCTGCGCGGCTTGCCGCACCCAGGCCAGGTCGGCGCGCTGTTCGGCGACGTTTTGACGCAGCCGGCGGCTTTGGGCTTGAAAGGGTTCCCAGACCGCGAAATAGAACAGCAACAGCAAAGTCAACGCCGCTGCGCTGGCGATCAGGGCGCGCTCCCGGTTGCTGATGCCGTCCCACCAAGCCTTCATGGTGCCGCCTTCTTCAAAGTGACCTTGCTTTCGATTTGGCCTTCTCGCTGGCTGGTGCGCATTTCCGCCTGCAAGCCGGGCTGCTGGTTCAACTGCTGGCGCAGTTGGTCCAGCGCTGCCGGATTGCCGCCCTGAAGCGATAAATCCAGTTGGCCGTCCCGGTAGTTGAAACCGCGCAAGACGACCTCGGAAGCCGCGATGAGGGGTTGCGCCCCGCGATTGAGCAAGTCGAGAAAAACGCCTTCGCCCCCGCCGCTCGGGCGCAATTCCTTGAGGTGCGCTTCCAGTTGGGCTTTGGGGTTCACGATGCGGGTGGCATCCGGCAAGGCGTCCTTGTAAACCCGCTCCATTTCGGCGCCGAGCGCGAGCGTCTCCTGTTGCAACCGCCAGTGCTGGTAAATCGAGGTGAAGCCTTGAACCAGCAGGCAGGCTGCGGCCAGCGCGGCGGCGGCCCGCCAGGGTTTCAGCCAGCGGCCCCACGGGGTTTGGCGGCCGTAAGGGCCTTGCAACAGGTTGAGGGTCGCGCCGGGCTGATAGCCCGATGCGAACAGCGCCAGCGGTTCTCCCGGTTCGGTCTCGATCTGGCGCTCGCAGCCGCTGAGGGCCGGCTCGGAAAAGCTGGCGGCGTCCCATCCCCAAATGCGCAAGCCGGTCGGTTTGGCGTTGCCCCCCTCGCTCAAAACCCGATCCAGCAACAGGCCCAGCATATCCCGTTCGGTCGAGAAGCCCGCCCAAAGGCCCATGCGCACCACCGCCCGCCGGTTTTCCAGCAGCAGGCTCCATTCGCCTTCCCGCCAGGGGATGAGCAGAGGTTCGGGAATGGCGGCCACCGGCGTCAGGCCATGCTGGGCGCAAACGTCCAACCAGGCGCGCAACGCCGCGTGGCCGATCACCGCCACCGGCAGGCGCTCGCCGTCCACGGCGCTGCCGAGGGCGAAGTGCAAGGATTCGATGTCCTCGATCAGTTGATCTTCGAGGGCGTAAGGCACCGCCCTGCCCCAGGTGGCCCGGTTGCGGCTGGGCACGGCGACCGAGTTCAGCATCAAAGCTTCGCCGGGCGCGACCAGAATCTGGCGCGCGCCGACGGTTTCCGCCGCCCATTCGGACGGCGCGCCGCGCCGGATGCGGCCATCGGCATACCGCCATTCGATCCGGTCCTGGGACAGAAAACGAAAAAAAACCAGTTGGGCGGGCACGGTGTCAATCCTGGTTGCCGAAAGCGCGTCGCAGCACGCGGGCGCCGTTTTTGTCGCGATATAAAGTACTGTATAACATCGCGCGGCCGTCGCCCACCCGCGCCTCGACTTGCAACAAAAAATGTTGGGTGGCGACGCTGAGCTGGCTTTTCAAGCGCGCCTCCACGCTCAAATCGGCCGCGTCCAGAAATTCGTTCACGTTTTTGTAGCCGTCGGCGGGCCGGCTTTCGAGCGCCTGTTCGATGTCCTTGGGGTCTTTGCCTTCGGCCAGGGCCGCCAGCACCAGCGCCGGCGCGGTGTTGACGTTCAGCGGCGCATCTGCGGGCAGCGCGCAGACCAGCGGGGCTAGTTTATCGAAGGTTTCCCGGTCCACGCCCTTGATCGACCGCAGTTCCGAGACGCTCAGCATCGGGCGGTTGGCGGCCAGATAGGGAGGCGTCATCACGTTATAGTCGCTATCCTCCGCGCCATCGGGAAACAGCGGGTCCTGGTCGGGATCGATCCAGTCGACGATGGCCTGCGCCAGTTCCGGTTTGAGCTCCAGGCGGGCCAACAGGCGTTGCAGCACCTGAAATTGCGCTTCGTTCAGGCGACCCTTGCCGGGTTCGGCCTCGTCGGCCGCCGGCTCCGGGGCGTCGGACGCCGAGGGATTTTCGGGTGATTTTTGCGGGGAAGCGTCCGCTTGCGACCGTTTCGGCTGATCTGGCGCGGGCTGGTCGGGTGTCGGTTCGGCATCGGGCGAATTTTCCTGACCGTCGTTTCCGGGCTGGGGGGATTTCATTTTGGAAGACGGCAGCCAAAGGCTGTTGAGGTTAAAGCAACCTTGAAGGTCGCGGATATGGCCCGACAGCGCGCCCTCCTTGATCGGCAGCAGCGCGGAGGCTTTGGCCCATTCTTCGTCGGGATGGTCGCTTTGGCTTTGTTTGCCGTCGCGCGCCAGCGCCAGCAAGGCCCACTGTTCCACCGCGAGGGTATAGAGCCGGGCCTGTTGCTGGTGTTGCATGACCGCGCTGCGGCGGATCGTTATCTGTTGCATGGCGGCGAGGCCGGCGGCGGTGACGCTGGCGAGAAAAACGATCAGCAGCACGGTGATCAGCGCGACGCCGCGCTGTCGGCCGCGCCCCGCGTCAGCCGTCCGGACAGCGCGGCGCAACGCGTCAGCCGGGCAGCGGCAACAGTCGGGTAATTTCACCCCAATCCTCCAGCGTGAGGCTGATTTCGATGGCCCTCGGCAACGCCTCGCGGTTTTTTCGGGTCTGCTCCTCGTCGCTGGCGAGCGGCGGCCACGCCTTCAGCCAATTCTTGGCCTGCAAGAACCGGACGCGGAAGTCGCGGACCCGGTCCAGCAACAGGGTCTCGCGCGGCTCGCTCAAACCGCCGCGATCCAGCACGTCCCAGTACAGCCGCCACAAACGCCCGTCCCTGAACCGATAAGCCACGCGCTGCAAGTTGGCGCGCGGCTGGCCGAGCGGGTTGTCCCAGCCCGCGCGGGTCAGGACCAACTGATCGGTCGCCAGTTCGCCGCCCAGCAGGGCGGTCTGAAAATCGCCGTACTCGTCGCGGATGGCGCGCGGCGCGGCCTGTTCGATGTCCTGTTCCAACCGAAACACCGCCAACTGTACCGCCGCCAGCCGCCGGCTTTGCGCTTCCAGGGCGGTGCGCGTGGCCAGCACGTTGCTCAAGCCGCTGTAGGCGGCGGTCGCCATGATCGCGAACACCGCGAGGGCGACCAGCAGCTCCAGCAAAGTGAAACCGCGCGCCGCGCGCCTCATGGGTGCCGGATTCCGGATGGATGCGCCCGAGGACTCGGCGGCGAGTTTTCCGCGGGTTGCGGGGCCGGGGCGACATCGGCCGGCGGCGCGGCAGGATCGTCGGTTGCGGGTTCATCCTCGGGCGGCCGGCTTTTGAAGGCCACCTGTTTGCTGAGGACCGGGCCGCCCTCGCTGGCGCGCACCTGGATTTCCAATTCCGTGAGGTCGGGATCGGCCGTTTTGCGAAATCGCGTTTCCCAAAACCAGTTTCGGTTGGCCAGTTCGGCGCTGCCCTTGCGCCCGCCCTCTTGCGGCCACGGCTCGGCGTCGAGCAGCAGCTCGTCGATTTGGTTGGCCGCGACCCAGCCGGCGAAGGTTTGATCGCGCAGGTAGCCGAAGGTGTTGACGCTTTGCGTGGCGATGCCGATGATCGCGCCCATGGTGATGGCGAGCACCGCCAGCGCCACCAGCACCTCCAGCAAGGTAAAGCCGGCCGCGCGTTTCATCGGGTCGCCGCGCCGGCGGTCAACCGGCCCATCGCATCGCTGGCCACGCGATAGCGGGGTGCGTCCGGTTCCCGATCGTCGGCCAGCCCGAGCACGGCGACAAACTCGGTGGCTTCGCCGCTGGCCAGCAACAGGACCTGCGGGACAGGTTTCGCGCGCTCGTCCGGCCTGTTCAGGGGCGCGGGCCGGCCTTCGACCCACAGCGCCAGGCCGAGGCCTTCGGGCAACCGATGCTCGATCAGCGCGCTGTCGGCGGCGGGCGGTTGCCATTGCCTTTTCTCGTCTTGCCGCAGAATGGCGTAACCGGCGCGAGTGAATTGAACGCCGCGAGGCTCGCCGCTCAGGATGGCTTCCTGCTGGTGCAATTCGATCACCGCCGCCAGCCGCTGGGCTTCTTCGGCCAGCCGGTCCCTGGGCCCGCCGCCGACCGAGAGCAGGGCGAAGCTGGAGAGGATGCCGACCAGCACCAGCACCACCATGATTTCCAGCAGGGTAAAACCGCGCGCCGGCGCGACCATCTCGGCAACCTGCGGGGCCTGGCTAATCGTCCAGATTCCAGTTGCCGATGTCGGCGTCCACGCCGTCCCCGCCCGGCTGGCCGTCGGCCCCCAGCGAGTAGATGTCGATCTGGGCGTGCTGGCCGGGATTGAGGTACTGATAGGGCTTGTTCCAGGGGTCCTTGGGCAGTTTGTCCAGATAGCCGCCTTCCTGCCAGCGCTGCGCGTCCGCCGGCTTTTGCACCAGCGCCTCCAGCCCCTGATCGGTGGTCGGATAGCGGAAGTTGTGCAGGCGGTACAGATCCAACTGATTCTTGATCACGCGGATGTCCTGCTTGGCCTTGACCGCCCGCGCTTTGTCGGGATTGTCCATGATGCGCGGCACCACCACCGCCGCCAGGATGCTCAAGATCACCACCACGACCATGACTTCGATCAGGGTGAAGCCGCGCGGGTGCGGCGTTTGGCGATGCGGACGGCGGACGGCGACCAGCTTGGGCAACATCACAAATCTCCAGAATCCGGCTATGGGGCGATCGGGGGTTCGGCGGCGCCGCCTCTCAGGCGCGGCTCAATCGGTACAGCGCGATTTCGCTCAACAGATTGGGCCACAGCCGCGAACCGAGCCAGGTGCGGTGAGCGTGATCGAGCACCGTGCGTTCGAGGATGTCGATCCGCTTGCGTCGGCACAGCGCTTCGAAATCGCGGAGGGTAAACAGGTGAACGTTAGGCGTATCGTACCACTGATAGGGTAGAGTTTTGACCACCGGCATCAAGCCTTGCACGGCGACTTGCGCCCGGCAGCGCCAGAAGCCGAAATTGGGGAAGGTGACGATGCCCTGGCGGCCGACCCGCAGCATTTCATCCAGCAAGGCTTCGGTGTGGCGCACCGCCTGCAAGGTCTGGGTCATGATCACGTAATCGAAACCGCCGTCGCCAAAATCGGCCAGGCCCGCCTCCAGATCGGCGTGAATCACGTTGACCCCGGCTTGCACGCACTTGATGATGTTGGCGGTATCGATTTCCAGGCCGTAACCGCTGACGCGGCGATGGTCGCGCAGGTAAGCCAGCAGCGCGCCGTCGCCGCAACCCAAATCCAGCACCCGCGCGCCGGGCCGGATCCATTCGCTGATCAATTCCAGTTCAGGCCGCATGGCCGTTCACCTCCCTGGCGACGCGGAGCAGATAAGCGCGCAAGGCCTCGTGATAGAGCGAGATCGGCATCAAAAACGCATCGTGGCCGAATTCGGAAGGAATTTCGACGTAGCTGACCTCGCGGCCGGCGCGCACCAGCGCCCGGACGATTTCGCGCGAGCGCGCCGGCGCAAACCGCCAGTCGCTGGTGAAAGAGATCACCAGAAAGCCCGCCTGGGCGCGGTGGAAGGCCGCCGGCAAATCCTGGTCGAAGTCGGCCGCCGGATCGAAATAATCCAGGGTTTTGGTGATCAGCAAATAAGTGTTGGCGTCGAAGCGGTCCACGAAGGCCCGGCCCTGATGGCGCAGATAGCTTTCCACCTGAAATTCGGTGTCGAAATTGAAATGGAAATTCGGCGTGCCCTCGCGCAGCTCGCGGCCGAATTTGGCCCGCATCCCCTCGTCGGACAGGTAGGTGATGTGGCCCAGCATCCGGGCGATCATCAGCCCGCGACGCGGCACCACGCCGAATTCGTAATAGTGGCCGTGGTGAAAATCCGGGTCCGACAAAATCGCTTGGCGCGCCACTTCGTTGAAGGCGATGTTTTGCGCCGAGAGGCGCGGCGCGGCCGCGATCACCAGCGAGTGGCGCACCCTTTCGGGAAAGGTGATGGCCCACTGCATCGCCTGCATGCCGCCGAGGCTGCCGCCGATCACCGCCGCCCATTGCCGCACGCCGAGCCGGTCGGCCAACCGGGCTTGGCTGCGCACCCAGTCCTTGACCGTGACGATGGGAAAATCCGGGCCGAACGGTTTGCGGCTGTCCGGGTTGATGGCGGTCGGGCCGGTCGAGCCCTTGCAACCGCCCAGGTTGTTGCAGCACACCACGAAAAATTGGTGGGTGTCGATCGGCTTGCCCGGCCCGATGCAGTTATCCCACCAGCCCGGTTTGCTCGGGCCGCTGTCCTCGTGGTAGCCGGCGACGTGGTGGTCGCCCGACAGCGCGTGGCAGATCAAGACGGCGTTGCTGGCGTCGGGGTTGAGCGCGCCGTAAGTCTCGTAAACGATGTCGTATCCGGCGAGCGAGCGGCCGCAGTCGAGCGCCAGCGGTTCGACGAAATGCGCGGTCTGCGGGCTGACCAGCCCGACCGAATCCGGAGGGAAAGTGTTCGGCATCGCGTTTCTAAATGGAGGTGATAGCCCTGGGGGATGCTGCATAAACGGGGAGGCCAGTCTAATCGGCGACGCAGCCGGCGGCAATGGCTTGAATTAGGGTAAATTCACAAAATTTTCAGCGCGTTGGAGAAATGAGTTCGGGCGTTTGGGCGGCGCGCGGCCCGATCCCCGGCGGCAGCCGGCGCGGGGCGGCGATTCGCAGGCGCTTGTCTCGGCCGCTCTCGCCAGCCAGCAGGCTCACCTGGCTTTGCGCCACCCCGAAAAGCTCCGCCAGAAATGCCCGCAACTGAGCGTTGGCTTTCCCGTCCACCGGGGGGGCGGCGATCCGGACCCAGATTCGGTCGCCGCGCGGCTCCAGCCATTGATCGCGGCCGGCGCGCGGCCGGATCCGCACGTTCAGGAACAGATCTGCGCCGTCCCAGCGATACCCGCCGATCGCCATCGTTTCAGCGCACCCCGATCCACAGGCCGAGCAAGTCTTGCAGCAGCAGGCTGATAAAAATCAGCCCCACGATCACCAGCATGGGCGACAGATCCACGCCGGCAATCGGCGGCAGCAAGCGCCGGGCGGGCCGCAGCAGAGGCACGGTCAACTGGGAGAGCAGCCGCGCCGCCGGATGATAGGGGTCCGGGTTGACCCAGCTCAGGACGACCTGGATGATCAGGCCCCACAAGTAAATGTTGATCAGCAGCTTGAACAGTTCGCCCGCCGCGAGAAGGAGCGAGCCGCCGATGCCGGCGTCGCGGCTCAGCAGCAGCGTCACCAGCACGACTTCGAGGAGCTGCAACAGGAAAGCGAGGACCAGCGAGGCCACATCCAGCCCCTTGTACCCCGGCACGATCCGGCGCAACGGCAGCAACAGCGGGTTGGTGATCCGCACCAGAAACTGGACCAGCGGGTTATAGAAATCCGCGCGGACCCACTGCAACAGGAAGCGCAGCATGACCGCCAGGATGTAAAATCCAAAAAGCGTCTGAATTAAAAAAATCGTGGCCGTCACGGTTGTTCCCCCAGTAAATCACCCAGTTCGCGCGACCGCTGGCGGGCGGCTTCCAAGGCCTTGGCCAACAGCGTTTCCAGGCCGCCCTCGCGCAGCAGCGCCAGCGCCCGCTCGGTGGTGCCGCCCGGCGAAGTGACCCGAACCCGCAAAGTGGCCGGGCTTTCCGCGCTTTCCAGCGCCATCTTGGCCGCCCCGAACGCGGTCTGCAAGATCAGCAACCGGGCTTTGCCCTCATCCAAACCCTCCTCGCGCGCCGCTTGTTCCAGCGCTTCCATCACCAGAAAAAAATACGCGGGACCGCTGCCGGAAAGCGCGGTGACCGTGTCCAGCAGCGTTTCGTCATCGACCCAAACCGTCACGCCGACCGCCCGCAACAGCGATTCCGCCAACTGTCGCCGCTCCTCTGAAACGAAGGCGTTGGCGAACAGGGCGGTGGCCGCGCTGCCGACGAGCGCCGGCGTGTTGGGCATGGCCCGCACCAGCGCCAGCATCCCGCCGCCCAGCCAGCGGTGCAGATCGCGCTCGCGCACGCCGGCGGCAACGGAGATGACCAGCGGCGAGCGGGTTTGCAGCGCCGCCGCCAACTGTCCGGCGACGCCGCGCAGGACCTGAGGCTTGACCGCCAGGACGACGATTTGGGCGGCGGTGATCGCGGTCAAATTATCGGGATCGGTATGAACGCCATAGCGGCCGCGCAGAAATTCGCGCTGGGCGGCGTCGGGTTCGGCGACCCAGATTTGGCCGGGCTCGTGGCCCCCGGCGATCAGGCCGCCGATCAGGCTGCGAGCCATGTTGCCGCCGCCGATAAAGGCGATTGGAAGAGCTTTCATCACCACCTCGCGGTGTCGTGTCGCGGTTTTAAAGCCAGGCGGATCGCGCTCCAGCGCAGAGAAGTTTCAGGGTTTTCCGGCCGCCAGTCGAGCGATCTGCTCGCCGATGGCGACGATGCGGCTATCGGTTTGATAAAGCGCGTAAATCCGTTGCTGGTCGGCGTTGCCGAGCCGCTGAAAAGCGGCATAACTCTCTTTCGATAAGGCTTCGCGCAGCGCTTGCTCGAAAGCCGGGCGATCCATCCCCGGCGACAAGGCCCGCCCGGATTCGGCATCCGGCGCGACGGGCGCTTGAAACGGCGGCGGTTGGGGCCGGCCAGTGGTCAACACCGCCGCCTGACGCTTGGCGTCTTCTTCGATTTCACGCAAATAATAATCGTCGCTGGCGGCGAGCAGCGGCGCGGGCAGCCACGCCGCGGCGACCAGCCACGCCGCGAGCGCTCGTTTGGGGATCGGGACGGATAACGGCATCGCTCACTTTCCAAGTCGACAAAACGGTGATTGTCGGTCGCGTGAAGCTCAATCAGGTTATGAACCCGTTAGCATACCGCAAACGGTTCTTTCAGGCGCGAGGCCCGAACAGGGCGGTTCCGATCCGCGTCAAGGTGCTCCCCTCGGCGATGGCGGCTTCCAGGTCGTCGGTCATGCCCATCGACAGGGTATCGAGCGCCAAACCCGCCGCGATCAGCCGTTCCTGAAGCGCCCGCAAGCGCGCGAACGGTTCGCGTTGGGCGGCAAAAGCCGAGGATGGGGCGGGGATCGCCATCAGGCCGCGCAGGCGCAGGCGCGGCAGCGCCGAGACGGCCCGGGCGACGGCGAGGGTTTCCGCTTCCTCCAGGCCATGTTTGCTCGGTTCCCGGCCGATGTTGACTTGCAGGCAGATATTGAGCGGCGGCAGCCGCTCGGGCCGCTGCGCGCTCAGGCGTTCGGCGATTTTCGGCCGGTCGACGCTGTGAACCCAGCTAAAGGCTTCAGCGATGAGGCGGGTTTTATTGGCTTGAATCGGGCCGATGAAATGCCACTCCAGATCGAGCGCCGCCAGCTCGGCCATTTTGACCGAAGCTTCCTGAAGATAATTTTCGCCGAAACAGCGCTGTCCGGCGGCGGCCAGCGCGGCGATGGTGTCCGCCGGCCGGGTTTTGCTGACCGCCAGCAAGCGGACCGATCCGGGCGGGCGCCCGAAGCGGCGTTCGGCGGCGCGGATGCGGTCCAGCACGGTTTGCAGGCGCTCGGCCAACTCCCTATTCATGTTCGATGCTCCGGCGGAAACGGCGCGCGGTTTAACGCGGGGTTGCGCTATATACTATGCGAAATCGGCTTTCGAGAACCGCCCGCCAGCGGGCTACGCCCACATGCCCTTGCAGGAGCAACCGCCGTGACCCTTGACGAACTATTGAGCTTTTCAGTCAGCAACAATGCTTCCGACCTGCATTTGTCGGCCGGGTTGCCGCCGATGATCCGGGTGGACGGCGACGTGCGCCGCATCAATGTGCCGCCGCTCGACCACAAGGTCGTGCACGGCTTGATTTACGACATCATGAACGACAAACAGCGCAAGGACTACGACGAATTCCTGGAATGCGACTTTTCCTTTGAAATCCCCAAGCTGGCCCGCTTTCGGGTCAACGCTTTCAATCAGGATCGCGGGGCGGCCGGGGTGTTCCGCACCATTCCGACCCAGATCAAGAGCCTGGAGGATTTGGGTTGCCCGCCGGTGTTCCGGGATTTGATCGCCGCCCCGCGCGGGCTGATTCTGGTCACCGGCCCGACCGGTTCGGGCAAGTCCACCACGCTGGCCGCGATGATCGACCACATCAACAAAAACGAGTACGGCCATATTCTGACCATCGAAGACCCGATCGAATTCGTCCACCAAAGCCAGCGCTGTCTGCTCAACCAGCGCGAGGTGCACCGCGACACGCTCGGGTTCAACGAGGCGCTGCGCTCGGCGCTGCGCGAAGACCCCGACATCATCCTGGTCGGCGAAATGCGCGATCAGGAAACCATCCGGCTGGCGCTGACCGCCTCCGAAACCGGCCACCTGGTGTTCGGCACCCTGCACACCAGCTCCGCGCCCAAGACCATCGACCGGATCATCGACGTGTTTCCGGCGGGCGAAAAACCGATGGTGCGCTCGATGCTGTCGGAATCGCTGCGGGCGGTCATTTCGCAGGCGCTGCTCAAGAAAAAGGGCGGCGGGCGCACCGCCGCCTGGGAAATCATGGTCGGCGTGCCCGCGATCCGCAACCTGATCCGCGAGGACAAGGTGGCGCAGATGTATTCCTCCATCCAAACCGGGGCCGCTTACGGGATGCAGACGCTCGACCAGCACCTGTTGGAGCTGATCAAAAGGGGGTTGGTCAATCGGGACGAGGCGATCACCTACGCCCAGAACAAGGCGTCGTTCCGGCAGGGATAAGGCGTTTGCACACGCTGGTGGGCCGGGTCGCAGTTCGGCGATGAGACCGGCAACCGCAGTTTCCGCCCGCCCAAAGCCGACGCTTACGGCCTGGCGAAAGGTTCGCGCGTCTGGCACGCCAAGCGGTAATCCCCGGCCAACTCGCGTGCGGCGGCCAAAAGCTTAGGGCCACCGCACGCGAACACGGTGACGTCGGCCGCGCCTTGGGCGATGTCCAGCCAGCGCCGCGCCAGTTCCGCGACCTCGCCCTCGAAACAGCCGGAAACGTCGCCGGCGGGGCAAGCGATCCGGCTGGGAATGGCCCAATCCTCCAGCAAGGGTAAGGCGGCGATCACGCCGGCCGGCAAGCCGGGCGCCATAATTCTGGAAGGAGGCGGTTTGAAGGGGAGCGGGGGCGCAAGCTCGAACAGCGCGAAGGGTTTGATGCGCGGTTGCCGGGCGGGGAGGACGCGCGCCAGGAAGGTGACGGGCGCAATGCCGTCGCCGTCGGCCAACAGCAAGGCTCGGGGCGTGGCGGCATCGAGATCGAACGGCTCGCCGAACGGCCCGCTGACGGCGACTTCGCGCCCCGGTTCCAGCCCTGGCTCCGGCGCGCCGCGCCGCAGGCAGTCCGCATAGCCTTGGCGGGAGGCGGGCTGCAACACCGCCCAAACCGTCCCGTCGACCCCTAACCCATGTCCGGGCAAAAGGCCGGCCGCCAAGCGGCTGCTGACTCTTAGCTGCGCGTAACCGCCCGGATAATCCTGGCGGGACAGCACGCGGTCGGGCGTTGCCGGCGTTTCGTTCACGGTCGGTCGCCGGGCGGTCGAGCGCTGTCGTTTTCGTAAATCACGCGCCCTTCCAGCAGGGTATGGGTGACTTGGCCCGGCAGTTCCCAGCCCAGGAACGGGCTGTTTTGGCCGCGACTGCGCAAGCGGTCGGCCGTCACCCGCCATTCCTCCGCCGGATCGAAGATGCAAATATCGGCCGGCGCGCCCGCTCCCAGATGGCCGCGGTCCAAGCCCAGGATGCGGGCCGGCCCCCAAGTCAATCGCTCCAGCGCCGCCGGCAGCGCGAGCGCGTCGGTCCGGGCCAGGTGCAAGCTCAACCCCAACAAGGTATCCAGGCCAGAAATGCCCGGCTCGGTGTCGCCGAAGGGCGCCTGCTTGGCGTCGGGCTCGTGAGGCTGATGGTCGGAGCACAGCGCGCCGAGTACGCCGCTGGCCAACCCGGCGCGCAAGGCATCCCGGTCGCGTTCGCCGCGCAGCGGCGGGCGGACATGACAGCGACTGTCGAAACCGGACAAATCGGTTTCGCTCAAATGCAGATGATGCACGGCGACATCGGCGGTTACCGCTAGCCCCTCGGATCGCGCCCGCGCCACCAGCTCCACGGAGCGCGCGCTGGAAAGCCGGCAGAAATGCACCCGCACCCCGAGATCGCGGATCAGTTCCAAATCGCGGGCGAGCGGGCCGGTTTCCGCCGCCGTGGGAATGCCGGGCAGGCCCATCCGGGTGGCGACGTGACCTTCGTGGGCCAGACCGTGATCCAACCAGGGATCGAGCGGGGTCAGGAACACGGTCAGGTCGAAGGTCGCGGCATACTCCAGCGCCCGCCGCAGGACCAAGGTATTGGCGATGGGTCGGCCACCGTCGCTGACGCCGACGCAGCCGGCATCCTTGAGCGCGGCCATCTCCGCCAGCCGCTCCCCGCGCAAGCGGTGGGTCAAGGCGCCCAGCGTCAGCACCCGCGCCTGACCGGCCGCTTCGGCGCGGCGGCGGATCCATTCCACCACCGCCGGCTCGTCGATGACCGGGTCGGTATCGGGCGGACAGACCAGCGTGGTGATGCCGGCGGTGGCGGCGGCGCGGGCTTCGCTGGCGATGGTCGCCTTGTGCTCGTGCCCCGGCTCGCGCAACCGGGCGCACAGATCGATCAGGCCGGGGCAGACGATGCGCTCGCGGGCGTCGATGATCCGCTCCATGGTAAAGCCGTCCGGCGCGCGGCCGATGCCGGCGATCCGGCCCTCGGCGATAAAGACATCGGTGACCGTGTCGATCTGATGGGCCGGATCGATCAAGCGGCCGCCGCGAATCGCGGTGCGCATCAGGCGTCCTCCCCATCCGGTCGGGCGTGGTTGCCCAAGGTGATCGACATGATGGCCATCCGCACGGCGATGCCGTTGGTGACCTGCTCCAGAATCACCGAGCGCGGCCCGTCCGCCACCCGCGAATCGATTTCCACGCCCCGGTTGATCGGGCCGGGGTGCATGACGATGGCATCGGGCTTGGCCAGCGCCAGCCGCTCCTCGGTCAAGCCGTAGCGCTGGAAGAATTCCTGCTCGGTCGGCAGCAGCGCGCCTTCCATCCGCTCCTTCTGCAAGCGCAGCATCACCACCACATCCACATCCTTGAGGCCCTCGCGCGGGTCGAGGAACACCCGCACCCCCAGGCCCTCCACCGCCGCCGGCAACAGGGTGCGGGGCGCGACCACCCGAATCTCGGCGACGCCGAGGATGTTGAGGGCGTGGATCAGCGAGCGGGCCACCCGCGAGTGCAGGATGTCGCCGACGATGGCGACTTGCAGGTTGGCGAAATCCGGTTTGTGGCGGCGGATGGTAAAGGCGTCCAGCATCCCCTGAGTGGGGTGAGCGTGGCGGCCGTCGCCGGCGTTCAACACCGCGATGTGCGGCTTGACGTGGCGGGCGATGAATTCGGCCGCGCCGCTTTGCTGGTGGCGCACCACGAACATGTCGCACTGCATGGCTTCGATGTTTTGCAGAGTATCCAGCAGCGTCTCGCCCTTGACCGTCGAGGAGTGGGCGATGTTGAGGGTGATCACGTCGGCCGACAGGCGCTTGGCCGCCAGCTCGAAGGTGGTCCGGGTGCGGGTGCTGGCCTCGAAAAACAAATTGACCACGGTCTTGCCGTGCAGGGTGGGCAGCTTCTTGACCCGGCGCTCGGCGACCCCGCGCAGCGATTCGGCGGTGTCGAGGATTTCGATCAGATGCCGGCGGCTCAAGCCCTCGACGGTCAGGAAGTGGCGCAAGCGCCCCTGGCGGTCCAGTTGTACCTTGGAAGCGCTCATGGTGCGCTTTGCATCAGCAGTTGCAGGGGTTCGGGACCGGTCAGGCGAATGTGGTCGCCGGCGGGCAGCTCCAGCCGGGAGCCGGCGACATGCGCTTCGATCGGCAATTCCCGGCCGCCGCGATCCACCAAAACCGCCAGCAAAACCGACGCCGGCCGGCCGTAATCGAACAGTTCGTTCAAGGCGGCGCGGATGGTGCGGCCGGTGTAAAGCACGTCATCCACCAGCACCAGATGGCGGTCGTCCACGTCGAACGGCAGCTCCGAGGGCCGCACCTGGGGATTGACGCCGATCCGGCTGAAGTCGTCGCGGTAGAAGGAAATGTCCAGCTTGCCGAGCGGGGTGGCGAGATCGAGCCGCCGGCGCAAGCGGTCGGCGACCCAGACGCCGCCGGTGTGGATGCCGACCAAGGTCGGCTCGCCGATACCGCGCCGGGCCAGCAGCTCGCGCAGTTGCACCGCCATCGCCTCGATCAGGAATTCGGCGTCGCGCATGAGGGAGGATTCCGTTGTTGGTTGAACCAGCTTTCCAAAATGACCGCCGCAGCCCCGGCGTCCGCGCCGGGGTCTCGCCGGCGCGGACGGCCGCGCGCGTTTTCGAGTCGCCGTTCCGCCTCCCAGGAGGATAGCCGCTCGTCGATGGTGGCGACCGGCAGCTTGAAGCGGCCGCGCAACTGGCGGGCGAACCGCAACGCCGCGCCGGTCACGGCGTTGGCGCTGCCGTCGGCGTGGCGCGCCGCGCCGACCACCAGCGCGCCGGGACGCCATTCGTCGATCAACCGGCCGATGGCGTCCCAGTCAAGGCCCCGATCGCGGCCTTTCAGCACGCACAAGGGGCGGGCGGAACCGGTGATCGCTTCGCCGACCGCAACCCCGATGCGGGCCAGACCGAAATCGAACCCCAGCGCGGTCTGCGGCGAGGGCGCGGCCGGTCCGCGATCAGGCGTGGCCGGCATTGGAGGACAGCAAATTCAGATCGACGCCCAGCAAGGCGGCGGCGGCGCTCCAGCGCTGTTCGCTGGGTTTGCAAAACAGGATCTCGGGATCGGCCGGGGTCGACAGCCAGGCGTTTTCCGCCAGTTCCCGCTCTAGCTGGCCCGGTCCCCAGCCGGCGTAACCGAGGGTGACCAGCAACCGTTCCGGCCCTTCCCCGCGCGCGACCGCCTGCAAGATATCGCGGGAGGTGGTGATGCCGATCTGCTCGGTCACATGCAGCGTCGCGCCCCACTGGCCGACGGGAGTATGGATGACGAAGCCCTGTTCCGGTTGCACCGGGCCGCCCTGATAGACCGACAGAGCGGCCAGCTCGGCCCGGTCGGTATCGATTTGCAGGTGTTCCAGCAATTGCCCGAGCGAAAGATCCAGCGGCCGGTTGATGATCAAGCCCAGCGCGCCGCCGGCGTTGTGTTCGCTGATGTACGTCACCGTCTGAAAGAAATTGGGATCGGCCAGAGTCGGCATGGCGATCAGAAACTGATGGGTCAGGTAGGTGGTTTCGATCATGCGGATAGTATCGGAATTCGCCGGTGGCTTGACAAGCCGCGCGGCGCGACCCTTTTTCGCGACGAAACGGTGGCGGCCAGATCGAGGTCGCTCGGGCGCGAACCGCCGCGAGCGGCCGACGAAACGGGCGTCGGCCGATTTGCGCTTCACGGCCAATCGCGCGCCTTGTCGGGAAAAATCCGGCGCACGCCGCCGCGCGGGTCCGGCTGGTCGCCGACGCGGCGAGGGATCAGATGCAGGTGCACGTGTCGCACCGTCTGACCCGCCGCCGCGCCCTCGTTGACGCCGATGTTGAAGCCGTCGGGTTTCTGGTCCGCCAGCAACGCCGCCCGAATCTCGGCGAGCAATTGACCCAGTTCGACCCATTCCACCATGGTCAATTCGAACAGCGAAACGGCGTGCCGCCGGGGAACGAGCAAGGTGTGTCCGGCCGTCAGCGGAAACGCATCGCGGATGGCCAAAACGCGCGCGGTCCGGCCGACGATGCGCTCCGGCGGCGGGGAGCAAAACGGACAAGCGTCAGCGGGCATGACGGTTCTTGGCCCTTTTGGTGAAGATTCGCGGGGGTTTTACGCGCTTGTCAGCGGCTTCGCAACCGACCGCCCGGCTCGAACCGCCAAGGTCGGGCGATGTGCAGAACATCGTAGCGCTGGCGAAGCGGCGCCGAAAAAGGGGCGTAAGGCGCGCCGAGCCGGACGATCCGTTGCGCCGCCCGGTCCAGTTCGGCGTTGCCGGAAGAGCGGGCGACGCGGACCTCTTGCAAGGAGCCGTCGGCGCGGATCGAGACATCCAGCACCGGTCCGGCGTTTAGGTTCAATTTTCGGGCGACGTCGGGAAAATTCATTTCCCCGATTTGTTCGACCTTGCGCATCCAGGCGGCGATGTAGAAGCCTTCGAGCGATTGCGTGTCGTTTGGGCTGACCCGTTTGGCGCGAACGCCGGCGTCTTCGCGGCGCTGTTTTGCCGTTTCGAGGCTGGCGACCTGGTTCAGCAACGCGCTGGCGTTCAAGCGCCCGCCCGCGCCCATGCCCGCGCTGGCCGACGGCCGCTTCTCCTCGACCCGCGCCACCCGTTCCGGCGGGCGGCTGGGACGGGGCGGTTCTCCGGCGAGCGCCGCGTCGGGCGCATCGACGGAAGGCGCGGGCGCGGATTTCGCCGCCGTCGCGGCGCGCGGCTTGACCGGCGCGCCAGCGGACGGGTTTGGCTCGGCTTTCGGCGGTTTGGTTTTTGGCGGCGCGGTCGCCGAGGTTCTGACAGGCGCCTCGCGCGCGGTCTTGGCCGCAATCGGCGGCTTGGTGGAGGCGGGCGGCTCGGGGGCAGGTTTGCGCGCCGAGGGCTTGGATGGAGCGACCGAGGGAGCGGTTGAAGGCGCGCGGGTTGGCGCGCGCGATTTCGGGGCCGAGGGCGGAACCGGCGCGGTTGCGGGGGGTGGCGAGGCGGTGGCTATCTCCGGCCGGAAAGGCGGCGCGGCGATGGCTGGCCTCGAAACCTCGGCGCTGGGCGACGCCGCCGGCGCGAGCGCGGATGGCATCGGCGCGGCGCTTGAGGCGGCCGATGCGGTCGGGGGCGGTCGCGCCGCCGGGGTCAACAGCACCACCTCGAAGCGCGAGGGCCGGGGAAAATTCAGCGCCCACCCGCCCGCTGGACCGCCAAACAGCAAGAGCGCGTGCAAACCGAGCGCCAGCAAAGACGCCAGCGCCAGCCGGTCGGCCGTCTCTTCGGTCCGGGCGAATGCAACGCCGCTCAATGGTGCATGGCCCTCAGCGCCGCAAGCGCCGTTCGATGGCGGCCATCAGCTCGCCGCCGATGTCCAGCCCGAATTGCGCGTCCAGCTCGCGCGCGCAGGTGGGGCTGGTCACGTTGATTTCGGTCAGATAGTCGCCGATCACGTCCAGGCCGACGAACAGCAGCCCCATCTCCCGCAACTTGGGCGCCACTTGCGCGCAAATCCAGCGGTCGCGCTCCCCGAGCGGCACGCCTTCGCCGCGCCCGCCCGCCGCCAGATTGGCGCGGGTCTCGCCGGCTCGCGGAATCCGGGCCAGCGCGTAAGGGACCGGTTCGCCGTCGATCAGCAGGATGCGCTTGTCGCCGGCGGTCACTTCGGGAATGTAGCGTTGCGCCATGGTCGAACGCCGGCCGAAGCCGGTGAGGGTTTCCAAAATCACGTTGAGATTGGGGTCGTTCGGGCGCAGCCGAAACACCGACGCGCCGCCCATGCCATCCAGCGGTTTGACCACGATATCGCCATGCTCGTCAAGGAACCCTTTCAAGCGGGCCGGGTCTCGGGAGACCAGCGTCGGCGGGCAGCACTGGGGAAAGTGCAGGGCGAAAAATTTCTCGTTCGCATCGCGCAGGCTGGCGGGTTTGTTCACCACCAGCACGCCGGCGGCCTCGGCCAGCTCCAACAGATAAGTGGTGTAAATATATTCCATGTCGAACGGCGGGTCCTTGCGCATCAGCATCACATCCAGCTCCGCCAAGGCCAGTTCGCGCTCGCCGTGGAACGCGAACCAAGCGCGCTTGTCATCCTTGACGCTCAACGAGCGCGACCGGCCGAACGCCTCGCCGCCGCGCGCGTACAGATCGGCCTGCTCGAAATAGCGCAAATCCCAGCCGCGCGCTTGCGCCGCCAGCAGCATGGCGAGAGTGGTGTCTTTTTTGACCGCGATGGTGGCGATGGGGTCCATCACCACGCCGAGTTTGAGCGTCATGGGCAGCAGGTCCACAAGGTTGCGGGAGGGGAAGGGCGACCAACGGGTCCGATCATGGCGGCATGATGTTTGCATAATAGCGAAACATTAGCCAGCAGTAGAGCGATTGTTACGGTTTCCGCCATAGCGTCATCGCCATTAGTATGTTAAAAACAAGCCGATCAATAGTGTCGATCCGTAAACGCGGCCTCGTGCTCCACGCCAGCATTCAAGGATAACAGCGATTCCCTGGTCGGGCCGCGCGACGGTCGCCCGATTCAAGAGTTTCGCGATTTGAGGACAGTCATGTGGCAGATGCGGTCATAACTCCCCCCACGGCGTCATCTGCGGCGCATCCGTTCGATGTTTTGCTGCTGCTCGACCGGCGCATCCGCGAGCGGGCGCCGGCGGCGGCCAGCGCGCAGCTATCCGAAATCCGAGGGCAGCTCGCCGCGCGCCTTAGCGCCTGGAACCTGCTATTCTCGATGGATGACGTCGCCGAAATCATCCCCATCCCGCGCAGCATCACCCGGGTTCCGGGCGTCAAACGCTGGTTGCTCGGCATCGCCAACCTGCGCGGCAAAGTGATCTCGGTTTCCGATTTGAGGGATTTTCTGACCGGCCGTTCCACGATGCAACTCCCCGGGAGCCAGTTGGTCGTGCTCCGCTCCGGGGAATGGGATTACGGGTTGCTGGTGGACGAGATCATCGGGATGCGGCATTTCGGCTCCCAGCATCGCTTGCCGTCGCTGGATGCCGTCGAGGAGTCGCTGCGGCCGTATGTCACGGAAGCGTTCTGGAGCGACAACCACTGCTGGATGGTCTTCAATACCGGGAAACTGTTGGCGGAGCCCGGCTTCTTGAACGCGGCCGGCTAGCGTTGTTTCCGGAAGCGATTTTCCGACCGGACCCCACGGGCGGGCGGTGATCAGGACCAAGCTTAACGAGAAAGAAAAATGCGTGATTTGCAAGATCGTTCGGCGTTGAAAGGAATGTCTTTCACCTATTTGGCGCTGTTGGGTGCGCTGGTGTTCTTCATCGTGCTGATGGGCGTCATTTTTACCCTGCTGGAACGCCAGGACCGGCAGAACGAGATCTATTTCAAACTGGTCGGCGAACAGCGTTTTCTGTCGCGCTCGCTGGTCACGGAAGCGCTGGAAGCCGCGCGCGGCAAAGAAGCGGCCTTCGCCAAGCTCAAAGAGGGGCGCGACCGGTTCGAGCAGGCGCTGAACGATCAAAAAAACGGCAACGCGGGGTTGGGCTTATCGCCCGCGCCGTCCGCCGTGCGCCCGCAATTGGAGGAACTGGAAAATCGCTGGAAGCCGGTCAAGGCCGATCTCGACACCTTGCTGGCCGGCCGCGACCCGGTGATGGCGGTCAGCAATTTCGTGCCGCTGCTGGAAAGCTCGCTGACCCAAATCGTCACGATCTCCGACGAAATCGCCAAGAACATGTCCAATAACCGGGCCGATTCCAAGCAGGTCTATTTGGCCACCAACCAGTTGCTGCTGGGCCAGCGGATCGAGAGCGACCTGAAACGGATGCTGAGCGAGGGCGGGGCGGGCGTCGCCGCCGCCGCCGACCGGTTCGGGCGCAACGTCAATCTGTTCGGGCGAATCTTGCGGGGGATGCGCGACGGCGACGGCCGGCTCGGCGTCGAACGGGTCGGCCTGCCCGACAGCGTCGCCAAGGTCGCCGACCTGACCGAGCGCTTCGGCTCGCTCGAAGCCGAAACCGGGCGCATCGCCGAGTTCGCGCCGGAACTGGTCAAGGTGCAAAGCGCCGCGCAGGATATTTCCCAGAAAGGCGACGCGCTGCTGGAGGCGACCACCAAGCTGTTTGAAGCCTATTCCACCAGCAGCCGCCAGTTTCATCTGCTCGGCATCCCGCTCAACTATCAGATCGCCTATTTGCTGGGCGTGCTCGCCTTGATTCTGCTGCTGGGGCTGGTCTACCTGCAAAATCGCGAAAGCCGGCAACGGCTGCTCGACAGCGAACAGCGCAAGCAGGAAACCGAGGAGCAAAACCGCCGCAACCAGGACGCTATCCTGCGGCTGCTCGACGAGCTCGGCAACCTCGCCGAAGGCGATCTGACCGTGCAGGCCAGCGTCACCGAAGACATCACCGGCGCCATCGCCGACTCGGTCAACTACGCCATCGAGGCGCTGCGCGATCTGGTCTCCACCATCAACAACACCTCCGGTCTGGTCGCCGGCGCGGTGCAGGAGACCAGCGCCATCGCCGACCGGCTGGCCAAATCCAGCGAAATCCAGGCCCGCCAGATCGAGAACGCCAGCGCCACCGTGACCCAGATGGCGCATTCCATGGACGACGTGTCCTCCAAGACCGCCTCCTCCGCCGAAGTGGCCGAAAAATCGGTCGGCATCGCCCACGAGGGCGGCGACCGGGTGCGCCGGACCATCAACGGCATGAACGCCATCCGCGAGCACATCCAGGACACTTCCAAGCGCATCAAGCGGCTGGGCGAATCCTCCCAGGAAATCGGCGACATCGTGGCGCTGATCAACGATATCGCCGACCAGACCAACATCCTGGCGCTGAACGCCGCGATCCAGGCTTCGGCGGCGGGCGACGCCGGGCGGGGCTTCGCCGTGGTCGCCGACGAAGTCCAGCGCCTGGCCGAACGCTCCGGCAACGCCACCAAGCGGATCGAAACTCTGGTCAAGACCATTCAGGCCGACACCAACGAAGCGGTCATTTCCATGGAAAAAAGCACCGCCGAAGTGGTCGGCGGCGCGGGCTTGGCCGAAAAGGCCGGCGAGGCGCTGGAAGAAATCGAAAAAGTCTCGGCCAACCTCGCCGAGCTGATCGACGAAATCTCCAAGTCCGCCGGGCAAGTCTCGGAAATGGCTTCCCGGGTATCGACCGCGATGATTTCGATCAACGAGATCACCGGGCAAACCGCGGAAAGCAGCGTGGCGACCGCCTCGGCCATCGGCAAGCTCAATCAACTGGCGCGCGAACTGCGCCAAGCGGTCGCCGATTTCCGGCTGCCGGAATAGCCATGACGGGGCAATCCGAAGCGCTAAAACCGCCCGGTTCGATCGCAATGACGCCGGATTCCGAACGGAAACGGTCGCTTGGGCAGGCTATCCGCATGGAGGTAGCAGGATGAGTTCGCATCGTGTCGCCGATAAGCCCTTGGACGCCATCAAGGAAGCGATGCTGTTGGCTTTGCGGGGCGTCAAGCACCACTTGGGCGCCTACGGCAAGGAGCCGTCCGACCCCGCGCCGCTGGAGGCGATGATCGACGCCATCGCGCAACTTCGCGGCCCTTTGCAAGCGCTGGAGCATCGGAAGGCGGTGGTTTTGATCGACGAATTGCGGCTGCTGACGCTCGGTTTGATCAAGGGCAAGTTCCGCAATTGCGATCCGGCATTGCTGCAAGGGGCCGCCGCGCAACTGAGCGATTATCTGGAATCCTCCCTGGAGCCCGGCCAGCGGCGGACCGATTCCGAGCTGTCCCGGACCATCGAGACGCTGCGTCAAATCCGCCAGCAGGAGGCGGTCAAGACGGGCGACGCGGCGCGGATCGTGGCGTCCGACACCGCCCGCTACGGCATTCTGGACGCGCTCAAGCGCTTGCAAAAAAGCGTGGCCAGCGATTTCGAAGGGCTGATCGACCAGCCGAAATCCTGGATCTGGTTGCGCGACGAGCTGAGAAATCTGCGCCGGCTGGTGGCCGAACAGGATTTGGCCCGGCCGGCTTGGGGCTGTGATCGGCTGGAGCGGATCGCGGATGCCCTGGGTGCCGGGGCCGAGGCGTATCGCTCCTTGGCCAGCGGCATCGTGGGAGAGATTTTGGCGACCCTCGGCCATTATCTGGAGCCTCTGGACAGCAGCCGGCCGGCCTCGGCCTCCGTGCTGGACGGCATGGAAGAGCAGTTGGAGCAATTGGAAACCTTGCTCGGATTGCCGCCGCTACCCTTTGCGCCGCCCGCCGCCCCGCCGGCGAATCCCCCGAAAGCGGAGGCGATCCAGGAGGGCGATCTCGGGCTTGCGTGGGCCTTGGAGCCGCCGGCGGCCCATCCGTCGAACCCCGAGGATGACGATGAGAGCGCGACGGTCGAACTGAGCTTGCGGCCGTCGAAGTCCGACACCGCTGCGGCCGCGTCCCGGCAGGACCAAAACGGCGCCATGCCCATCGAGTTGCGTTTGGAGCCGCCGGAACCCGCCGGTGACCTTGCGTTTACCCTGTCGCAAGACGCGCTGCCAAATGAGGGACCGGACCTGTCCCCGCAAAGCGACCCGGCCGTCGCCGAAGCTTCGCCCGAACTCGCCGAGGGCGCGGGGGCCGATCGCAAAATCTTTAGCCTCGATCTTTCGGGCGCGGACGACCCGGCAAAAGCGGGCGAGGCCGGAGCCGTTGATGCCGGGCGCGCGGACGCGAGCCCGCAGGTTCAGCCGGACGGGCCGGCCGAAACCGATGGCTCGGAGATCGCCGCTCTGGAATCCGCATCGCCAGCGCCGGGCGAGCCCGCCACCGCCGAGTTGATGGCGCTGATCGGCGTAGACGAATCCGATCCCGAATTCGTGGACATTTTTTTGGAAGAAGCGCGCGAAGAGCTTAAGGTCATCCGGGAAAACGTGGGGTTGTGGCGGATCCAGCCCGACAGCCACGAGCTCGCGAGCACGTTGCGGCGGGCGTTTCACACGCTCAAGGGCAGCGGCCGCATGGTGGGCGCGACCGTGATCGGCGATTTCGCCTGGGAATACGAAAATCTGCTGAATCAGGTGTTGAACGGGACGCGAAGCCCGAGCCCGGCCATCTGCGAGGCGGTCGGCATGGCCGCTTCGGCGCTCGCGCCGCTGGTGGGCGCGAGCGCGCTGCGCGGGGGCGAGGTCGAGGCCCTGCGCCCGCTGGTGGCCCGCGCGCAGGCTTTGTCCCAGGCCGATGCCGTGGAGCCGGTCACGGCTCCGCCCTCGGCGCGTTTCGAGCCGGCGTCGACCGGGCCGGTCGCGCCGCCGGTCGAAGAACCGCGTTCGGCCCGTATCGTCACCCAGATCGATCCGGAGTTTTTCGAAGTCTTCATGGAAGAGGCCCGCGAGGAATTGCAGCGGATCGAGCAACAGCAGGCCGTTTGGCGGCAAAATCTGGGCGATCAGCAAGCGCTGACCACCCTGCGCCGGGCGTTTCACACGCTCAAGGGCAGCGGCCGGGTCGTCGGCGCGACCGAGATCGGCGATTTCGCCTGGGAATTCGAAAATCTGCTGAATCAGGTTTTGGGCGGGAGCTTGCCGGCCTCGACGGCGGTGGTCGAGCTGGTGAGCGAAGCCGGCGGCGCGCTGGAGCAGTTGCTGGAACAGCCTGCGGGCGGCAATGTGAGGGAGACCATGAAGGCCCTGGTCGCGCGGGCGCAAGCGCTGTTGCAAGGCGCTCAAGAGCCGGCCATGCCGGCTCCGGCCCCGAGGGTTCCGCCCGCCCCCGCCGAGCCGGCCAAAGCCCCGCCGGCCCCGCTCAAACCGGCGCGGACCGTGGACATCAGGCCCGCGATCGGCGCGGAAGCCGCCCTGTCCGATCCCGATCAGGAGCTGGTGCAGGTTTTCCAGTACGAAGCGGCCGAAATTCTCGACGCCAGCGATTTGATCTTGCAGCGGCTGGCGGCGGAAGAGGATCACGCGGCCCTGCTAAACGACTTGCGCCGGAGCATGCACACGCTCAAGGGCGGCTCGCGCATGTCGGGCTTCATGGCCATCGGCGATCTGGCGCACGCCGCCGAATCGGTGCTGGACGCGCTGGGCAAAAGCGAAGGGCAGGCCTCGCCGATCATCCTCGAAACCCTGCAGCACACCCTGGATTCGCTGAACCGGATGCTGGCGGAAGCCGCTTCCAGCGGCGACGATCCGCCCGCCGCGACCCATCTGATCCACGATTTGCACCGGCTGGGCGAGGCCATCGCGACCGGCAAGCCGATCACCGAGCTGCCGGCGTCCGTGACGGCTCCCGAGCCCGCGACCGAGCGGTCTGCGGTCAAGCGGCCGGCGCCATTGCCGGAGCCGGCGGCGGTCCAGACCATCACCGAACTCGATCAAGAGCTGATTCAGGTCTTCAAGACCGAGGCCAGCGAGATCCTGGATTCCAGCGACGCCATCCTGCTCCGCTTGCGCGAGACGCCCAGCAGCGTCGAGCTGCTCAACGACCTGCGCCGCGAGATGCACACGCTCAAGGGCAGTTCGCGGATGGCCGGCTACATGACGGTCGGCGAGCTGGCGCACGCCGCCGAGTCGATTCTGGACGGCTTGGGCAAGGGAACGTTGCAGGGATCGGCGCGGGTCATGGACCTGATCCAGCGTTCGCTGGATCGCCTCCATCAAATGCTGGCGGGCGTCTTGGGCGGCGAGCAGCCGCCGGCGCAACGCGAGCTGATCGAGGAACTGCAAGGGGTGATCGGCGTCAAGCTCGGCGAGCCCCGGTCGAGGTCGCTGTTGCCGGCGGTGACCGCCACCCTGACCGCCGCCGCGGCCGCCACGGCGGCGGCGCGCCCCGCCGAAAGGGCCATGGTCCCCAGCGCCACCTCGGCGGACAGCATCCGCGTCAGCGCCGCCTTGCTGACCACCCTGGTCAATCAGATGGGCGAAAGCAGCATCTTCCGCGCCCGGATCGATCAGGGCGTGGGCGCGATCAGCTTCAACCTCAACGAGCTGGAGCAAACCATCATCCGGCTGCGCCGTCAGGTGACTCACCTGGCGACCCAGTCCGAGGCCCGGATCCAATCGCGGCAAGATCGCGGCGCCAAGGCGCACGAGGTGGAGTTCGACCCGCTGGAGCTGGATCGCTTCACCGAACTGCAACAGGTCAGCCGCTCGCTGATGGAGATCGCCGACGACCTGGGCAACATCGGCAACGCCATGGGCGAGCACGCGCGGGAAGTCACCACGCTGCTGGACCAGCAGGGCAAGGTCAACAAGGAAATCCAGCAGGGCTTGATGCGCACCGGCATGGTGCGCTTTGGCAGCATCGTCCCCCGCTTGCGGCGGGTGGTGCGCCAGTCGGCGCAGGAGCTGGGCAAACGGGCGGAGTTGCTGGTCGGCGGCGAAGAGGCCGAAGTCGACCGCAACGTGCTCGAAAACATGGTCGCGCCGCTGGAGCACATGCTGCGCAATTCGCTGGCGCACGGCATCGAGACGCCGGAGCGCCGCCGCCAGGACAACAAGCCCGAAATCGGCACCATCACCCTGACCCTGCGCCGGGAAGGCGCGGAACTGGTGCTGGAGCTCGGCGACGACGGCTCGGGCCTCAATTTCGAGGCGATCCGGACCAAGGGCGAGGAAAAAGGCTTGCTGAAGCCCGGCGAGTCCGTGACCCAGGAAGAGCTGATCGCCTTGCTGCTGCGCCCCGGATTTTCCACCGCCACCTCGGTCACCCAGATTTCCGGGCGCGGGGTCGGCATGGACGTGGTCAACGAAGCGATCCGGGCCATGCGCGGCGCGCTGCTGATCGAAACCGAACCCGGCCAGGGCACCCGTTTCATCATCCGGTTGCCGTTTTCGCTGTCGGTCACTCAGGCGCTGCTGGTGCGGGCCGGCGAATCGATCTTCGCCATTCCGCTCCTCAGCATCGAGCTGGTGACCCGGCTCCAGGAAAACGAGTTCAAGGCCTATCTGGCCGGGGAGCCTCTCCAGCACCGCTACAGCGAGCGCAACTACCCGATCCACAACCTCGGCTTGCTGATCGGCGGCGAGCAGATCCAATCCTTCGACGAGGTCGCCGACCGCCGGCCGCCGACTTTGCTGTTCCGCAGCGCGGAAGCGAGCGCGGCCTTGCAGGTCGAGGCGGTGCTGGGCAACCGCGAAGTCATCGTCAAGCCGGTCGGCCCGCAGTTCAACGGCGTGCCCGGCATCTCCGGCGCGACGGTGCTGGGCGACGGCCGGGTGGTGGTGGTGCTGGAGCTGGCGGCGCTGGTGCGCAACATCGGCTCGCACCGCCAGCGCCAGGCCGAAACCCAGGCGTTGCGGCTGGCGCGTCAGGAAACCCGGCCGGACAAGCTCAGCGTGATGGTGATCGACGATTCGATCACCATGCGCAAGGTCACCGCGCGGATTCTGGAGCGCCACAACATCGAGGTCATCACCGCCAAGGACGGCCTCGACGCGGTGGCGATGCTGCAAACCCAGGTGCCGGATCTGGCGATCCTCGACATCGAGATGCCGCGCATGGACGGTTTCGAAGTGGTGGCCCACGTCCGCAACCAGCCGACCCTGCGCGCCATGCCGATCATCATGGTCACCTCGCGCTCGGGCGACAAGCACCGGGAGCGGGCCATGAAGCTGGGCGCGACCGATTATTTGACCAAGCCCTACCAGGAAGAACAGCTCATGCAGTCGATCCGCCGGATTCTCGGCGATCGCGCGCTGGAATTGATCACTTGAGCCCGCTCGGGAAGCGGCCGCGACCGCGCGGCTGCCCCCCGCGCACGACGTGGACACTGTTATGGATGCTGCTGAAAACCTCCGCTGTTTGCTGATTTCGGTCCAGGGCGGCCAGGCCATCCTGCCGAACAGCGTGATCGTCGAAGTGCTGCCGTTCGCGACGCCGCTCAAGATCGAATCCGCCCCGCACTGGGTGGTCGGGGCGATGCTGTGGCGCAACCTGACCACCCCGCTGATCAGCCTGGGGCGGCTGATCTTCCGGGTCTCGGCCGAGTCCGACCTCAACTCGCGCATCATCATCGTCAACACCCTGAGCGCCGACGCCCGCTTGCCCCACTTCGGGATTCTGGGCACCTCGGCCCCGCGCCCGATCAACCTGCAACGCGAAGAGCTCAAGCCCAACCCGCACGTCGAGGGCGCCGATCTGAACTTGCCCGGCATCCTGAGCTGGGCGCGCTATCAGGATCAGCCGGTCATCGTCCCGGATCTGGAAGCCATCGAAGCGGTGTTGCAGCCTCTGGTCCGCCGGGCGTGAGCCGACCGCGCGAACGTTCGCCGACGCGCGCATGCGGCTGAGCAAAATCAAGCTGGCGGGCTTCAAGTCGTTCGTCGACCCCGCCGCGTTGCCGCTGCCCGGCAACCTGATCGGCATCGTCGGCCCCAACGGCTGCGGCAAATCCAACCTCATCGACGCCGTGCGCTGGGTGATGGGCGAAAGCTCGGCCCGCAGCCTGCGCGGCGAAACCATGAGCGACGTGATCTTCAACGGCGCGGCCGGCCGCAAGCCGGTCGGTCAGGCCTCCGTGGAACTGGTGTTCGACAACGCCCAAGGCCGGTTGGGCGGCCCGTGGTCCAGCTACGCCGAGATCGCGATCAAGCGCCTGGTCGGCCGCGATGGCCAGTCCAGCTACTTTCTCAACGGCGCGCGTTGCCGCCGCCGCGACATCGCCGACATTTTTCTGGGCACCGGCCTGGGGCCGCGCAGTTACGCCATCATCGAGCAGGGCATGATCTCGCGGGTGATCGAGGCCAAGCCCGAGGAGTTGCGGGTCTTTTTGGAAGAAGCCGCCGGCGTGTCCAAATACAAGGAGCGCCGGCGCGAAACCGAAACCCGCATCCGCCATACCCGCGAAAACCTCGAACGGCTGAACGATGTCCGCGAGGAGCTGGGACGCCAGCTCCAGCACCTCCAACGGCAGGCGCGCGCCGCCGTCCAGTACCGCGAGTACCGCGCCGAGGAGCGGCGGCTCAAGGCCGAACTGCTGAGCTTGCGCTGGCGCGACCTGCGCGCCGAACTCGAAGTTCAGGAGCACATCCTCCGGCGAGAGGAGACCGCGCTGGAGGCGATCCTGGCCGAGCAGCGACAAGCGGAAACCCGGATCGAAACCGGGCGGCTGCGGCGGATCGAACTCAGCGACGCTCACGGCGACGCCCAGGGCCGCTACTATCAGGCCGGCGCGGAGATCACCCGGCTCGAACAGTATTTGCGGCACCAGGACGAACTGCGGCAGCGGCGCGAGGACGAGCGGCGGCAAACGGCGGCGGCGCTGGAGCAACTGGAAAGCCAACTGCACCACGATCAGGCCCAGCAACGGGACTGGCTTCAGGCGCTGGCCGCCGCCGAGCCGGAACTGGCCGCCGCGCAACTCGCCGAGACCGAAGCCGACGCGCTCCTGGCCGCCGCCGAACAAGCGTCGCGCGCCGATCAGAGCGCCTGGGACGAGTTCGGCCGGCGCACCGGCGAGCGCCAGCGGCAAATCGAGGTGGAACGCACCCGAATCGAGCACCTGCGGCAGCGTTTGTTGCAAGGCGAGCAGCGGCTGGAGCGCCTGCGCCAGCAATGCGACCCACAGGCGGCGGAGGTCGCGGATCGCGAGCGAAGCGATTTGGAAAGCCTGGAGCGCGCGCTGGCCGAAGCCGCGCGGCTCGATCGGGAACGGTTGGCCCGGCTCGAACAGGAGGCGATCGCCACGCGAGAGGCTTTGCGGCAGGCCGATTTGCAAATCCGGCTGGCCCGCGAGCGGCTGGAAGCCGGGCGCGGCCGGTTGAGCTCGTTGCAGACCTTGCAAGAAGCGGCCTTGGGCCGGGACGAGGATGACATCAGCGATTGGTTGCGCGAGCGAGGGTTGGAGTCGGCGCCGCGCTTGGCCGAGCGCTTGGACGTGGCGGCCGGCTGGGAAGACGCGGTCGAAACCGTGCTGGCCGACTGGCTGGACGCGGTGTGCGTGCCCGGCCTCGATGCGTCGGCGCAAGCGATTGCCGAACTGGGGTCGGGCCGGTTGACCTTGCTGGAGCAGGTTCCCGCCGACGCGCGCGAACGCGCCGGCGGGCTGGCCGCCAAATTGACCGCCCCCTGGTCGCTGAGCGATCTGCTGGAAGGGGTGGATACCGCCGCCGATGGAACGGAAGCGCTGGCGCGCCGCGCCGCTTTGGGCGACGGCCAAAGCCTCATCACCCCGCAGGGCTTGTGGTGCGGGCGGCGCTGGCTGCGGTGGGCGCGATCCGGGGACGAGGGCGGCGTGCTGCGGCGCGAGCGCGAAATCCGCCGACTGGAAGCGGAATTGGGCGAGGCCGGGGCCGAGCTGTCCGAGCGATCGGACCAAGCGGAACGGTTGCGCGCCCGGCTGCACGAAGAACTGGAACGGGAGCAGCGAGACGCGCGCCAAACCCTCGGCCAGCACCAGCGCGAGCACGCCCACGTCGAAGGTCAGTTAAAGGCGTTGCGGGAACAGTGGCGGCAGGCGCAGGAACGACAAGACAGGGTCGCGGAGGAACAAGCCGAACTCGAAAGCCAATATGGGGAGGATCAGGAACAGCTACAACTGGCGCGCTGGCGGCTGGATGAAGCGCTGTCGGACCACGACGCGCTTCAGGCGCGGCAGGCCGAGCGGGTCGAACGGCGCGAACGGACCAGCGAGGCGCTGGAGCAAAGTCGGGCGCGGGCCGAAGCCGCGCGGCGCGAGGCGGCCCAGCAAACCACGGCGGTCGAAACCTTGCGCGCCCGGCTGGCGGCCGTGCGACAAGCCCTGGAGCGGCTGGAGAGCCAGCGCCAGCCGTTGCGGCTCCAGCGCGGCCGGCTGGAACAAGAGAGCGGCGACGCCGCCGCCGCCGCGCTGGCGGCCGCCAGAGACGATCTGGCGCGGTGTCTGGACAGCCGGCTCGAACGCGAAGACGAGCTGCGCGAGGCCCGGGAAGCGCTGGAAGCGCAAGAGGCGGAGCTGGCGGAGCAAGAGCAGCAGCGCGGCCGCTGCGAGCGCCGGGCCGAAGCCCAGCGGCGGACCATCGAGGAGCGCCGGATCGCTTCGAGCGAAGCGCGGGTGCGCCAGCAAACGCTGGACGAGCAACTGCGCGAACTGGGAGCCGACCCGACAACGGTGCTCGCCGCCTTGCCGCCCGAGGCCGGCGAGCCGGCTTGTTTGGAGCGTCTGGCTCAGGTCGAGCGCCGGATTCAGCGCCTGGGGCCGATCAATTTGGCGGCCATCGAGGAATGCGCGCAACTGACCGAGCGCAAAAGCTATCTGGACGCTCAAAACGACGATTTGACGGCGGCGCTGGCCGCCTTGGAGAGCGCCATCCGCCAGATCGACCGCGAGACCCGTTCCCGCTTTCAGGACACTTTTGAACGGGTGAACGCCGGCTTGGGCGAACTGTTTCCCCGGCTGTTCGGCGGGGGGCAGGCCCATCTGGCGCTGACCGGCGAGGAGGTGCTGGAGGCCGGCGTCACGGTCATGGCCAAGCCGCCCGGAAAACGGGTCGGCTCGATCGGCTTGCTCTCCGGCGGCGAAAAAGCTTTGACCGCCGTCGCGCTGGTGTTCGCCATCTTCCAGCTCAACCCCGCCCCTTTCTGTTTGCTGGATGAAGTGGACGCCCCGCTGGACGAAGCGAATGTCGGCCGGTTTGGCGCTCTGGTGCGGGAACTGTCGGAGCGGGTGCAATTTATTTTTGTGACCCACAATAAGGCCACCATGGAAATCGCCCAACACTTGGCCGGCGTGACCATGCAAGAGCCGGGCGTCTCCCGTCTGGTGGCGGTGGATGTCGAGGCGGCCGCGCGCTGGGCCGAGGCCGGTCATTGAAAGCGAAACCGCTTTCGGTCAGAGTGGCCCCGGCCGGTCGGCACCTATCGAATAATGCGGCGGCCGACAGCATTTGTTAAAGTAAATCCTTTATGGCACGAGCGGCGGGACCCTGTCCCCGACCTTTGGCGCGACAGCGCCGGGGAAGCCGCTTTCATGAGGCAATCGTGGTGAAAACTGGTTGCGGCTGGCGCAATCTGGGGCCTGCTATTTATGGAAGAGAAAACGCAATTACAGTGGTTGCTAGCCGGTATCGGGGTGATCGTCATCGCCCTGATTTACCTTTGGGGCATCCGCTCCCGTTTGAAGGAAGAACTCCGCAAACGCCAGCGCCGCTCCTCGGCAAGCGAACCCAAACTGGGCGAAACCGCTTCCGATTTTTCGGAAGCGGACGATGAGGAGGTGCACGAAATCGGCAAGTTGGGCCGCGTGACGCCCGAACATCCCCTGGCCGATAAAATTTTGGTGGACGTGGAAATCCGCTCGCTCCCGCGCGCCGAGGACGCGGGGGGCGCGCCGCCCAAGGAATCGCCGCTGCTGGCGAAGAAAGCGCCGCCCGCAGACGCCGGCAACGCGCGCGCCACGGGCGGGCCGGTCGCGCGACCCGCGCCCGCGCCGGCGGAGCCCGCCGGGTCCGCGCCATCCGATCCGCCCTCCTCTTCGCGCTCCAAGATGACCGTCGCCTTGACCATTCTCGCGCCGCGCCACCGCATGTTTAAAGGCTCCGAAATTCAGGCGGCGGCCGAGGAGGCGGGCTTCCTGCTCAGCGAGGCCGGCCTGTTCGAGCGCCATCCCGAAGCGGCGACCTCCATGCACACGCCGGTGTTCAGCCTGGCGCACTTGCGCAAGCCGGGATCGTTTCAACCCGAAAACCTCGCCGATCTGATCACGCCGGGGTTGCTGGTGTTCATGACGTTGCCCGGCCCCCTGGAGGGGGTGAAAGCTTTGGATTTGCTGGTGCTGTCGGTCGATCAGGTGGCGCGAAAGCTCAACGGGGTGATTTGCGACGAACATCGCCGCAAGCTGACCAATCAAGCCTTGATGAGCCTGCGCGATAGGGTCGCCCGGCTCGAAGCGCCCGCGCATTGACCCGCTCCCCCCTTTCTGACGCGCCATGACGGCAACCGGCGCCGCCGACCGGGCGGCCGAGCTTCGGGCCGCCATCGACCGGCACAATTACCGCTATTACGTGCTGGACGACCCGCAAGTCCCCGACGCCGAATACGACCGCTTATTTCGGGAGCTTCAGGCGCTCGAAGCCGATCATCCCGAACTGCGCGATCCCCATTCGCCCACCCAGCGCGTCGGCGGCAAGGCGCTCGACCGCTTCGCGCCGGTGCGGCACCGGATTCCCATGCTGTCCATCCGCACCGAAACCGATGTCGGTCCGGGCGGCGCGCGCGCGTTCGACGCCCAGGTGCGGCGCGAGTTGGGCCTGAACGAGCCCGATCCGCCGGTGGAATACGCTTGCGAGTTGAAGTTCGACGGCCTGGCCATGAGCCTGCGTTACGAGAATGGCCAACTGGTTCGGGCGGCCACGCGCGGCGACGGCGAGACCGGCGAGGAAGTCACCCAAAACGCGCGCACCATCAAGGCGATTCCGTTGCGGCTGCGGGGCGTCGCGCCGGACGTCCTGGAAGTGCGCGGCGAGGTGTACATGAGCCGCGCCGATTTCGCGCGCTACAACGCCCGCCAGCGGGAAGCGGGTTTGCCGCCGCTGACCAACCCGCGCAATGGCGCGGCCGGCAGCATCCGCCAGCTCGACCCCAACCTCGCCGCGAAGCGCCCGCTGTCGTTTTTCGCCTACGGCTTCGGCGAGATCGAGGGGTGGGATACGCCCGCCACCCACGGCGAAATGCTGGCGGCGCTGGTGGAGTGGGGATTGCCGGTATCGCGCGAGCGGGCCGTCGCCCTCGGCGCGCAAGGTTTAATCGAATTCCATCGAGCGATCGCCGCGAAGCGCGACCGCTTGCCGTTCGACATCGACGGCGTGGTCTACAAGGTCAACCGATTGGACTGGCAGCGGCGGTTGGGTTTCCGCACCCGCGAGCCGCGTTGGGCGGTGGCCCACAAGTTTCCGGCCCAGGAAGAATTGACGGTGGTCGAGGCCATCGAAGTGCAGGTCGGGCGCACCGGCGCGATCACGCCGGTGGCGCGGCTCAAGCCGGTGTTCGTGGGCGGCGTGACCGTCACCAACGCGACCCTGCACAACGCCGGTGAAATCGCGCGCAAAGACGTGCGGGTGGGCGATACCGTGCAGGTGCGCCGGGCCGGCGACGTGATCCCCGAAGTGGTCGGCGTGGTGCTGGAGCGGCGTCCGCCGGAGGCGCGCCCGTTCGCCCTGCCGGAAACCTGTCCGGTGTGCGGATCGCCTGTCGTGCGGTCGGACAGCGAAGCGGTGGCGCGTTGCTCGGGCGGCTGGCAGTGCCGCGCCCAGCGCAAGGAAGCGATCCGCCATTTCGCCTCGCGACGGGCGCTGGATATCGAAGGCTTGGGCGATAAATTGATCGAGCAACTGGTCGAGCGCGACTGGGTGCGCGATCCCGCCGATTTGTTCGCGCTCGACGCTGCGGCGGTGGCCGAGCTGGAGCGTATGGGAGCGAAATCCGCCGCCAAGCTGGGCGAAGCCCTGGAGCGCGCCAAAACCACCCGTCTGGATCGCTTGCTGTACGCGCTGGGCATTCGCGGCATCGGCGAATCCATGGCCTCGGCCTTGGCGGAGCATTTCGGCGCGTTGGACGCGCTGGTGGCGGCCGACCCAGATCGCCTCCAGCAAACGCCGGATATCGGGCCGGTGGCGGCGGCGGCCGTTCAGGCGTTTTTTGCAGAGCCGCGCAACCGGGACCTCATCGCCCGGTTGCGCGCGGCCGGCGTCACCTGGTCCGAGACGGCGGCCAAAAGGCTGGAGAATCGTTCGCTGGCCGGCAAGACGGTGGTGCTGACGGGAGGTCTGGAGTCGCTGAGCCGCGATGAGGCGACCGCTCGATTGCGGGCCTTGGGCGCGAAAGTGGCGAGCGGCGTATCCGGGAAAACCGATTATGTCGTGGCGGGCCGCGATGCGGGGTCCAAGCTCGACAAGGCGCGGGAATTGGGGGTGACGGTGCTGGATGAAGCGGGGCTGTTGAACGTGTTGGCGGGTCAAGCCCTCTCCCCCTGAGGGGAAAGGGCCGCAACGGAGCCGTTCGGGCTACTTTTTCTCTTCCTTCTTTTCTTCCTTGGCGGCCGCGGCCGGCGCGGCGGCGGGCTTGGCCTCGCTGACCTGGATTTCCTTGACCTCGACTTTGGCGCCGGCTTTCAGTTTTTCCAGATAATCGTTGACCATCCGGCTTTGCAGCATCTGGGTGATCTGCGGCTTCAATTCGTCCATGGTCGGCGGGGTGGCGTCGCGCACGTCTTCCAGCATGATGACGTGCCAGCCGAACGAGGTTTGCACCGGCGCTTCGCTGTATTTGCCTTTTTCCATCTTGGCGACGGCTTGCGCGAACGGCGGGACCATCATGCTCGGCGAGAACCAGCCCAGATCGCCGCCGTTGCCGGCCGAGCTGTCGCTGGATTTGGTTTTGGCCAGTTCGGCGAAGTTGCCGCCTTTCTTGAGTTCGGCGATCACTTCCTTGGCCTTGTCCTCCGAATCGACCAGGATGTGGCTGGCTTTGTATTCTTTGCCCTTCATCGCCGCCGTGGCGGTTTCGTATTCTTTCTTGATGGCCTCTTCGCTGGGGCTGTTGTCGTTCAGCATCCGGCGGATCACGCTGCTGGCCAAAAGGCTGCGCTGGACCATCGCCAACTGGCGCTTGATTTCCGGGTCCTCGGCCAATTTCTGCTTGTCGGCTTCCTGCACCAGCAACTCCTCCAGCACCAACTGGTCGACCAGCGACTTGCTGGCTTCCGGCGAATCCACCTTGGTCCGGCCGCGCAATTGCTGGACGTATTGCTCGAACGCCGCTTTCGGAATCGCTTTGCCGTTGACCACGGCGACCGGATCGGGGATGGTGAACTCCACCGGCGGGGCGGCCGGGGCCAGCGCGGTCGGCGCGGCGGGGCCGGTGGTTACGCCCGCCGGGGCGGCGGTTTCCGGTTTTTTGTCTTCGGCGGCCAGCGTCGCGCTGGAGAGCAGTAAAGCGGAGGACAACGCCAGCAACGGCAAGAGCAATTTGTTGGTTTTCATGACGGTTATTTCCACAGTGAGCTAATTTCCGGTGATTGAGGAACGGGCTTCATCGGGCGTTTGCGCCTTGCTGATGCTCAAGGCGTGAATCTCCCGACGCATGAGATCGGCGATGGCCGCGTGGACCAGCCGGTGGCGCTGGATCAGCGATCGGCCGCTAAAAGCGTTCGAGACGATGCGCAAGGTAAAATGGCCGCCTTCGCGCGCCCCGGCGTGACCGGCGTGCGCGGCGCTGTCGTCCCGAATCTCCAGGTGCTCGGGCGACAGCGCCGCGCGCAGGCGCTGTTCGATCAGAGCGACGCGCTCGCTCATGCCGGCAGCACCTTGCGGAAGGGATACACCTCGACCGCCGCGAACACGCCGGCGGCGAGATAAGGATCGGCGTCCGCCCACGCTCGGGCGTCTTCCAGAGCCGGGAATTCGACCACCATCAGGCTGCCCTGAAAACCGGCGGGACCCGGATCGGGGCTGTCGATGGCGGGCAACGGTCCGGCCAGGAGCAACCGGCCCTCGGCCTGGAGCGCTTGCAAGCGCTCCAGATGCGCGGGGCGCGCCGCCAGGCGCCGCTCCAGACTGTCGGGCGCATCGCGGCCCAGAATGGCGTAGAGCATGACTCAAGACTCCTTGGAGGGATCGTCGTCGGTTTTGAGATGGCGGCTCATGTAAGCCGCTTGCGCCAGGATAAACGCCACGGTCATCCCCAGGATGCCGAACAGCTTGAAATTGACCCAGGTGTTTTCGTCGAAGGAGAACGCCACGTAAAGGTTGAGCGCGCCCATCGCGAAGAAAAAAATCGCCCAAGCGAACGTCAGCTTGATCCACAAGGCGGGCGGAAGTTCCAATTGCGCGCCCATCATCCGCTCCAGCACCGTTTTCTGGCCGATGTAGCGGCTGCCGACAAAGACCAGGGCGAACAGCCAATTCACCACGGTCGGCTTCCATTTGACATAAATCGGATCGTGCAGCAACAGCGTCGCCCCGCCGAACACCAGCACCAGGCCGGCGGTGATCAGCGGCATGGTTTCGACCCGGCGCTGCCGCAGCCACAGCCAGGCGGTTTGCGCCAGCGTCGCGACGACCAACACGCCGGTCGCGACATAAATGTCCGCCAGTTTATAGGCGACGAAGAACAATACGATGGGCAGGAAGTCAAACAGCAGTTTCATGCCGGGGCGAATTCCGTTTTTGAGAGGGAAAAGGCGGGCGAGTGGAAAGATCAGGCGGCCTCACGATGGCCGTTTTGCATGTTCGACGATCCTAAATGGCCGGCGCGCCGGTTCAATCTTCATTGACACCATCGGGAAATAGTACAGGCTATGAGCCGTTTATTACAAATTCATCCGCTGAATCCCCAGCCGCGACTGATCGGGCAGGCGGTCGAAAGCCTGGGCGCGGGCGGCGTGGTCGTCTACCCGACCGACTCCAGTTATGCCCTGGGGTGCCGGCTGGGCGATAAGGCGGCGGCGGAGCGCATCCGCCATATCCGCCAAACCGACCGCCAGCACAATTTTACCCTGGTGTGCCGCGATCTATCGGAAATCGCCACCTACGCCAAAGTCGACAACCGCCGCTACCGGCTGCTCAAGGCCGCCACGCCGGGACCGTTCACCTTCATCTTGCAGGCGACCCACGAAGTGCCGCGCCGCTTGCAGCACCCCCGGCGCAAGACCATCGGCATCCGGGTGCCGGATCACGCCATCGCTCGCGCCCTGCTGGCCGAATTGGGCGAGCCGATCATGAGCTGCACGCTGATCCTGCCCGACGACGACTGGCCGCTGGCCGATCCGGAGGAGATCAGGGAGCGTTTGGACCACGAGGTCGATCTGATCGTCGACGGCGGTCCCTGCCAGCGCGAGCCCACCACGGTGATCGATCTGACCGGCGACGCGCCCGAACTGATCCGGGAAGGTTTGGGCGATGCCCGCCCATTTCTCTAGTCCGAGCCGGGAAGCGGTGCGTATAATCGCGCCATGCAAGAAGAATTGAATACGGTGCAACTGTTGGTCGTGCTGGCTCCGCCCCTGCTGTTGGCGATCACCTTGCACGAGGTGGCCCACGGCTGGATGGCGTTGCGGTTCGGCGATACCACCGCCCAGGCGCAGGGGCGGCTCAGCCTCAACCCGCTGCGGCACGTCGATCCGGTCGGCACCCTGCTGGTGCCGGGATTGCTGGCGGTGATCGGCGGCTTTATCTTCGGCTGGGCCAAGCCGGTGCCGGTCAGCTATCACCGGCTGCGCCACCCCAAGCGCGACATGGCGCTGGTGGCTTTGGCCGGGCCGCTGTCGAATCTGGCGATGGCCCTGGGCTGGGCGCTCGTGGCGCTGTTCGGCCACGGCTTGCAAGACAGCGTGTCCTGGCTCGGCAAACCGCTGCTGCTGATGGGGCTCGCCGGCATCGACGTCAATGTCATGCTGGGCGTGCTAAACCTGGTGCCGATCCCGCCGCTGGACGGTTCGCGGGTGCTGGCGGGCCTGCTGCCGGATCGCTTCGGTCAGGCGATGGCGCGCCTGGAGCCTTACGGATTGATGATCCTGCTGTTCTTGCTCATCAGCGGCGTTTTGAATTTGTTGCCCGCCGTCAGCGCCATCCGGCATCTGATTCTCACGCTGTTTTTCGCTTGATTTTCGACTCGAACACGCCGCGCTTTCATGGAAATCACCCTCACCGGCATCACCACCACCGGCACCCCGCATCTCGGCAATTACGTCGGCGCGATCCTGCCCGCCATCGAAGCCAGCCGCCGGCGGGACGTGCAATCGTTCTATTTTCTGGCCGACTACCACGCGCTGGTCAAATGCCAGGACCCGGCGCTGGTCCACCGCTCGCGCTTGGAGGTCGCCGCGACCTGGCTGGCGCTGGGCCTGGATGTCGAGAACGTGATTTTTTACGCCCAGACCGACATTCCGGAGATTTTGGAACTGACCTGGATGCTGACCTGCGTCACCGCCAAGGGGCTGATGAACCGCGCCCACGCTTACAAGGCGGCGGTGGCCGAGAACGTGGCCGACCCGGACAAAGACCCGGACAAGGGCATCACGATGGGGCTGTTTTGCTATCCGATCCTGATGGCGGCGGACATTCTGATGTTCAAGGCCCGCAAGATTCCGGTCGGCAAGGATCAGATCCAGCATCTGGAGATGGCCCGCGACCTCGCCGCCCGCTTCAACCATCTGTACGGCGAGCACTTCGTGTTGCCCGAAGCGGTGGTCGACGACAGAACGGCCGTGCTGGTGGGTCTGGATGGGCGCAAGATGAGCAAAAGTTACGGCAACACCATCCCGCTGTTTGAGCCGGAAAAGACCTTGCGCAAGCTGATCA
Source organism: Candidatus Competibacteraceae bacterium (assembly GCA_016790045.1). Lineage (GTDB taxonomy): Bacteria > Pseudomonadota > Gammaproteobacteria > Competibacterales > Competibacteraceae > Competibacter_A. The sequence goes on along the minus strand of JAEUPW010000077.1, from coordinate 10,650 downwards.
TGCGGATCAAGACCAATTCGCTGCCACCGGAAGCGCCCAAGGAACCGGAAGGGTGCACGCTGTTCCAGCTCTATCAGGCCTTCGCCAGCGCCGAGGAAACGGCGGCGATGCGGGCGCGCTACGCTCGGGGAATCGGCTGGGGCGAGATGAAGCAAACGCTGTTCGAATACCTGAACGCCCGCTTGAGCGAACCGCGCCAGCGCTATCACGAACTGTTGCAGCGGCCCGATCATATCGAGCGCATCCTCAAGCGCGGCGCGGCGCGGGCCCGCGATTACAGCGCGCCGTTTCTCGAAGAGCTGCGGCGGGCGGTCGGCATCCGGCCGTTGAGCGGGCCGGCATCGCGTTGAGCGCGACTCGGTTTCTCCGGCGGGCGCTGGCGGCTTGATCCGATGGACGCCCTGGCCGAAACGCCGCCGCTGGCCAAAATCGCCGGCGAGCCCTATACCCGGTTGCCGCAGGATCTTTATATTCCGCCGGATGCGCTGGAAGTGTTTCTGGAAGCGTTTGAAGGGCCGCTGGATTTGTTGCTGTATTTGATCCGGCGGCAAAATCTCAACATCCTCGACATTCCCGTCGCCGCGATCACCCGCCAGTATCTGGACTACTTGGCCATGATGCGGGAATTGCGGCTGGAGCTGGCGGCGGAATACCTGGTGATGGCGGCTTGGCTGGCGGAAATCAAATCGCGCCTGCTGTTGCCCAAGCCCGCCTCGGTCGAAGCGGAGGAGGATGACCCGCGCGCCGAACTGGTGCGGCGGCTTCAGGAATACGAGCGCTTCCAGCAAGCGGCGCAAGCTCTGGACGCGCTGCCGCGCGTGGAGCGCGACATTTACCTCGCCAGCGCCGAACCGGTCGAGCGCCAGATCGCGCGCGCGCCGCCGCCCATCGCCTTGGCCGATCTGCTGGAGGCGTTGCGCGAGGTCTTGGCCCGCGCCGCCTTGTACGGCCACCATCAAATCCGGCGCGAAGCCTTGTCGGTGCGCGAGCGGATGGGCCAGGTGTTGGAGCGCTTGGACGCGCTGCGCTTCACGCCCTTGACCGCCTTGTTGCGGCCGGAAGAGGGGCGGGCGGGCGTGGTGGTGACTTTTCTGGCGATTTTGGAGCTTTTGCGGGAAACGCTGCTGGAGCTGGCGCAAGCCGGACCGTTCGCGCCAATTCATCTGCGCAAGCGGCTGTGAGGCGGGCGATGCCGGAACTGAAAGCGATCCTGGAAGCGGTGTTGCTGGCCGCCGCCGAACCGCTGTCGCCGGAGCGCTTGCTCGGGGTGTTTCCGGAAGCGGAACAGCCCGAGCGCGAGGCCTTGCGCGCCGCCTTGGCCGAACTGGCGGCCGCTTGCGAGGGGCGCGGCGTGGAATTGGTCGAGGTGGCGGGCGGGTTCCGCTTGCAAGTGCCCCAGGCGTTCGCGCCGTGGGTGTCGCGGCTGTGGGAGGAACGGACAGCCCACTATTCCCGCGCTTTGTTGGAAACCCTGGCGCTGATCGCCTACCGCCAGCCGATCACTCGCGGCGAAATCGAGGCGGTTCGCGGGGTGAGCCTGAGCGGCAGCATCATGAAAACCTTGCAAGAGCGCGAATGGATCAAGGTGGTCGGCCACCGCGAAGTCCCTGGCCGTCCGGCCCTGTACGCCACCACCCAAGCCTTTTTGGATTATTTCAATCTCAAAAGTTTGAGCGCGCTGCCGCCGCTGGCGGCGGTGCGCGACCTGGACGCCATCGGCGCCGAACTGGAGCGCCGCGCGCCGCCGCCAGCCGATCGCGCGTCGCCCTCACCGGAATCTTCTGATGTCTGAACGCTTGCAAAAATTTTTGGCGCGCGCCGGTCTGGGCTCCCGCCGTCAGATCGAGGATTGGATCCGCCAAGGCCGGATCAGCGTCAACGGCGCGCCCGCGCAATTGGGCCATCAGGTCGGGGACGCCGACCGGATCCAGATCGACGGCAAACCGGTCGCGGTTCGCGCGGACCGCCAGCCGCGCCGGGTTTTGGCCTATTACAAACCGGTCGGCCAAATGACCACCCGCCGCGATCCCGAGGGCCGGCCCACGGTGTTCGAGCGCTTGCCGTGGCTGCGCGACGGGCGCTGGATCGCGGTCGGCCGGCTCGATCTCAACACCCAAGGTTTGTTGCTGTTGACCAACGACGGCGAACTGGCCAACCGTTTGATGCATCCGTCCTCCCAAATCGAACGGGAATACGCGGTGCGGGTGTTGGGGGCCGTCGCTCCGGAGACGCTGGAACGCTTGCGGGCGGGCGTCTCGCTCGACGATGGCCTGGCGCGCTTCGACGACATCCGCGAAGTCGGCGGCGAAGGGGCGAATCGCTGGTATCACGTTATCCTGCGCGAGGGCCGCAACCGCGAGGTGCGCCGGCTGTGGGAATCGCAAGGCGTGACGGTCAGCCGCTTGATCCGGGTCCGCTATGGCCCCGTCGTTTTGCGTCGCGGCCTGCATCCGGGGCGCTGGGACGAATTGGATGACGTTCAGGTGGACGCCTTGCTGGCGGCGGTGGGTTATCCGCCCGAGGAGCGATCCGCGGGCCCCGACAGAACGCAAAAAACCTTTAAGGCCGGCGTCGCCAAGCGGGCGGGTCGATTCCACGGCAATAGCGGGATGCGGGTGTCGGAAATCCGTCAGCCTCGACCCGCCCGGACAGCGACCCAGGCGTCGGAAATCCGTCAGCCCCGAGATCGAGCGATGAAATCGGGCCGGCAAGACGCTGGTCGCCACCCTGCGGCCGATGAATCGCGCCGGCCCTATCCGTCGAAGGCGGGCGCGTCGACCAAGTCGCGCCGCGTCGGGGCGACTTCCGCGCCGACCTCGCGCGCCGCGCCCAGTCCTTGGAGCGGCAGTCCCAAACCGCCGCGCGGCGGTCGGGTTGCTGGCTCCGGCCCGCGTCGCCCGCTCAATTCTGAGCGCGCAAAATTTGGCCGCTGACGCCTTTGCTGTCAGGTCCCAGCAGGTAGAGATAGCTGGCCAAAACCGTCTCCGGATCGGTCCATTCCTGGGGATTGCGGGCCGGATAAGCGCGCAGGGTCAAACCGGTCCGGACCTGGCCGGGATCGACGCTGTTGACCCGGATCGGCGTGTTGGTTTCCAGCTCGCTCGCCAACATTTTCATCAGCGTCTCCGCGCCGCCCTTGGCGACCGCGTAAGCGCCCCAATAGGCCCGCCCTTCCTCGCTGGTCCGGTCGGCGGTAAAGACCACCGAGGCGTCCTCGGCCCGCCCCAGCAGACCCAATAAAGCCCGCGTCAGCAGGAAAGGCGCGTTCAGGTTGACTTGCAGGACCCGATACCACAGTTCGATATCGTAATTCGCCAATGGCGTCAGTCCCTCGAACAGCGCGGCGTTGTGCACCAGCCCGTCCAGGCGGCCGAACTCGGATTCCAGTACGTGCGCCAGATCGCCATAATCCTTGGGGCTCGCCCCTTCCAGATTCATCGGGTAGATCGCGGGTTTGAGCGCGCCCGCCCGCTCGATTTCGTCGTAGATCTGTTCCAGCTTGCGGATGGTGCGCCCGAGCAAAATGATGGTCGCGCCATGAACGGCCAGCCGCCGCGCGACGGCACGCCCAAGCCCGGAACCCGCTCCCGTCACCAGGATGACTCGGTTTTTGAGCAAATCAGCGGCAGGTTGGTAATCTTTCATAGGAAAACCTTTATCGCGAGGAATCGATAAACCCGTTTAACCTGTCGCCGCCAAGGGGCGATAGCGGCGTTTTTCGCGCCGCCGCCGCCGCCAGGCCAGCCACAGCTTGCGCAGCGGCGTCAACTGGATCCGTTGCTCCAGCAAGCGGTAACCGTCTTCCGCAATTTCGGCCAGCAGCGCCATCGCCAGTTCGAGACGGATCAGCAAGGGCGACTGGGCGTAGCGATCTTGCTCCGGCAGATACTCCAAAGCGCGACGGTGATAATCGCGAATCCGCTCGGCCTGAACGGCGAATAGCTGGCGCAAGCGATCCGTGGTCTGCGCCGCGAGCAGGTCGCCCGCCCGGACGCCGTACCGCCGCATCTCGTCCTCGGGCAAATAGAGTTGGCCCTGTCGGGCGTGGCGGCGCGCGTCATAGAGCAGCTCAAACAGCAATAAGGTCGCCCCCGCTTCGTGCGCGAACCGGGGCGTGGCGCGCCGGTCCCGATAATGCAGAATTTCGGCGGCCAGCAGGGCCGGCACGCTGCCGAGACGATGAATATACAAGCTTAGCTCTCCGAAGCTCGGATAGGCGTCGCAATCCAGATCCATGGCCGCCCCATCCACCATTTCCCGAAAATATTCCTCGGGCAGATTGAACGCGGCCAAACGCGGCTGGACGGCGCGCGTGATCGGATGTTGCGGTTCGCCCGCATAAAGCCGACCGACTTCGGCGCGCCACCAATCCAGTTTCGCGCGCGCGACGCCGGCATCCTGGCATTGTTCGACCATTTGCGTCATTTCCCGGTGGAAAGCGCCGACCGCGATCAAGGTCTGACGTTGCGCCAGGGGCAAACCGAGCAGGCTATAACGAAAATCCGAGCCTGGCGGTGCCGCCAACGGGTGGCAATAATCGTCGGGATTCATCGGAACATGGCGGGTCCAAGCGGGTTTCACCGGAGCAATGGCGCTCAAAAGCCCCTGTTACAGAGGATTGACGCATGATGGGCACGGTATTTGCTAACCATCAGATCATTCCTGAATTCGCGTCGTAAAGCGAGGCCTATCATGATGACCATTGGCGATATCAACAAGTTGCCGGAACGCGAACGAGCCGTCACCCGCGCGTCTTATCAGTATTACCGCGCCGTGTTGAACGGCGCGCCGGCTCCCACCCGGCAACGGTTGCGGCAATCGTGGTTGATGGAATTGCAGCGGCGCTGGCCGGAGGCTTGGAGCGGCGCTCATGGTTGAACGGGCGCGAGCGAGCGCTCGTGTCGTTTAAACGGCGCGTCTCCCCGGTCAGTCGCGCCGCTGCAGGTCCTGTATCGCAGGCTGTCGATCCGAGCGTCCATCCACGCTGTTCGGATTGAAAGGCACAGTCGAGAGCGAGCTGTCTTCTTCCTTCAATCTTTTGACCGGAAAATTGGCGGGTGGTTTAGCGCCGTAGTGCACCTTGCCCCGGTCGTCGATCCAGGTATAAATCGATTCGGTGGGTTGCACCGTCACCGGTTTGGCGTTGAGTTCGACGGTTTCGACCGGATGGCCCTCAGGCCGCCGATTGCTGTAATGCACCCGCCCCGCGCCATCCTTCCAGGTATAAACCCCTTCGTCAGCCGCTGACAGGCCGCCGGACAGCGCCATGATCGACCCTGCCAGCAGGGTGCGCAGCATTCTGGCGGGCGCATCGCCGAGCGCCCGCCCGCATGCGCAAATCCGCTTTATAACGTGATGCAATCGGTCAAACCCTTCTTTGTGAAGGCCATTCATTGTCGGGTCCTTGAACGAAGGGAACGATCAGGACCGGCCGTTTCGACATCAGGGTGATCCGGCGGGTGGTCGAACCCAGGGTGCTGCCGCCCAGCGTGCTGGAACCCGCGTGCATGCCCATGGTGATCAAATCCGCGCTGCAACGATCGGCCTCGCGCAAAATGACCTCGTGCGGCACGCCGCTGATCACGCGAATTTCCGAAATCACCTGGGTTTGTTCGAGCGTCGATCCAAGTTCCTCGGCGCAGAATGCTTCCAGCCGCCGGTGGAATTTTTCCAGGATGCCGGTGGTGGCTTCGCGGTGCAATTCTTCCACCTTGTCCGACGATAAATAGTTGTCCATCAGAAAACGAACCGAGCTGCTCAGCGGTTCGACCACGTGCAGCAGAACGATCTTGGCGTTGTACTGCTTGGCCAAATCGACCGTGAAACGCAACACCGGGCGGGTGTAGCTGCTCAAGGCCGTGGTGTACAGAATGGTTTTGATCATGGACATGCTCCAAACAGGTTGACCGACGCGAAATATGACAGCCGTTCGCCCAACCCGCTGCGGCGAGCAATGGGCAGCACATGACCATAGCCTAATTCCATTCCCCCCTGTCTTGCAATTCACCTTTTAAAGCGTTGAATCGAGAGCGATATCTTCGCTGGCGTTGCCCGGCAAATTGATCGGGTCTACCGGAGGTCGTTTAAGGGAGTTTGTCGGCCGCTTGCGCAATTCCATCTTGCGCAAAAACCGTTAAACCCCCGGCCCAAACTGATCTGGGCCAAACGATCACCCTGAACCGATCCAGACCGCTTAATTGGCTTAACAGTTGATTTAAGTTTATGTTTGTAAATGATTTAATGAAATTGCCCCGTTTTTTGCAAGACCGAGGAAGGTGTTTATCTTGGGGTCTTGGATTAAACGAGCGAACTCGGTTATTGGAGCAACCCGCGATGAAGCGTTTTTTACAGTATTCAAGCCTGATACTGGTCTTGCCCTTTTTCGGGCTTCGATGCGCGCAAGCTGATGGGGCCGCCGATTCGAATGGACCGTCATTGCCTAAAAATCTGAGCCACGTCAAATTTTCCGACGATGACGGGTCGATCTGCCAGAAAGCCATCGTGATTACTGAAGCCGCCAATAATAGCGAAGGTGTTGCGGCTGAAAAAGCCTGGATCGCCTGGAAATATCCGAGCGCCAAAATCAAGGCGCAAGCGGTCAGTGGCGCTAAGAGTAAGACCTTCGATACCTTGGAGATCAAAACGGTTAGCGGTGAAACCAAGGCGCTTTGTTTTGATATTACGGACTTCTTTGGGCGGTGGTGATCGCTTGACTGCCCATCCAAGAGCTTGCGGCAATCTTTCCGTTGACCTGAAAGACTTCAAGAAAGCCAAGAGGCGGAGCTCGCCAACCTTGGGACAGCGCGTGTTGTGCATTTGATTTTTAAAGTTTGAAAATGCAGGTAAATGTATGCTCAAGTTCAAACCCTATCGCATTGTCGTCAACGGCAGTAACGAAGATGACGAAGCTTATGAATGGTGGAAATCCAGCGGCTCCGATCCGGCCAAGCGCCCGAAAAACATGGATGACATGGAGCTTAGGCGGCATCCGTTTTTTTCGCCGCGTCACGCTCTTTATGAAGCGATGGTCTATTTGCGGTTGTTGAAAATCAGCCGCTACAGGGCCGGCCAATTAGTGTTGGCGGCCAGCCAACAACTCTCCGCAGATATTTACATCAATCCTCCCGGTATGCGCGATGCCGTGATCGGCATGGATAACGAAAGCGGTATCCGGCTAGCAATTTGCCCCGCTTCGGCGGCGAGTGCACGGCCGTCGAATCAATACCTGAAAAACTCTCGGGTGAGATTTATGCCCTATCTGACAGAATCGTGCGATCAAAGCGATAGCAAGTACGCTGACGATTCAACGCTTTTACACGAGTTAGTGCATGGCGTTCGCCCTCGACAGTTCGAAAAGTTAAAACCGCAGACCACGAACGATCATTGGACCGATTTGGAGGAATTCTTTGCCGTGATGATTGAAAATATTTATATGTCGGAACGGGGTGATCGGGAAGTTAGAGGCGGCCATCAAGCAGGTGCGAACACGTTACCGGCTACCCGGACCGCTTCCTACCAATTTATGGAGGATCAAACGAATTACCAGCGCGTCAAAGATGCCCTCAAGCGCGAGAAACTGGCTCAGGAATTAGCGAAGCTGGACGATATTCCTTTCAACCCGTTCGCGGAATTCAATCGGGCCAAACGCGACCTCCGGTCGATTTAGCGCTAAGGTGATTTAAAGGAGTTTGGTTATGGCCGCACGTCCATGGGTAAAGCGAATTCGCGAAACGAAACAATTGAAGGTCTTTAACAAGGCAAAATCTTGGGCGAAGCCGGTTGGCGCGGCCATAAAAAGCTTCAACAACCTCTCGCTCGGCGTTGCTGTCGTCGCTGAAAAGGAGGAAAAAAACGCCAATATCGTTGTGGTGCCAGGAGAGAATGCCGCTCCGGAATACTTATACCGCGATTCGTACTACGGCGAGGTGAACGTCAAGACCAAACCGGACTTTAAGGCGGACCGCCTTCACGGTCGGGCTAAACCGCTGATGGATGCCGATTCCAACGAAATCTTTTTCGCGGTCGTTTTTCTGCCCGGCAAACTCAAAGGAGCGACCGACGGTCAAAAAGAAGTGATCGTCGTTCACGAATTGATTCACGCCTGCGGTTTTGACGAGCATGATTCCGCTGGAGTCATGGCGTCTCCCATGACCGAACAAGATGGCGGTTTGATCGAGATCAAGGATGCCAAACCCATGCCGCCGATCAGAGTGGGCTCGCAAACTCGGTGTAAAGTAAAGCTGCTGTGGTCCGGCGAAGCGTGCCAAAAGGAATAATGCCGATCAATTCAATCGCCCCAACAATCCCGCCTTGAACGCCAAGCTTGCGCCCTGGTACACGCTGATCGCTTCTTCAATGGCCGCGGGCGCGTCGTCGGTCGGACGGGTCGCCAGCGACGTCCAATCCACGCTCTCGACTCGCGCGCGTCGACCGGGGTTGAGAATGACCAGCCGGTCGTTTTCGAGATAGCCCACGGTCTGATAGGTGCTGATCAGCGCGTGCTCCTTACCGGCGGGCAGGCGGTTGATGTCGTGGCCGATGAACTTGCTGACATAAGACCAGTTCAGCAGCCCCAGCAAGGTCGGCGCGATGTCGATTTGCGCGATCAAGCGCTCATTGCGAGCGGGCGGAATCAGCTTGGGGGCGTAAACCAGCAAAGGAATCCGATAGCGCGCCAGCGGCAGATCGGTTTTTCCCGCCGCCGACGCTTGATGGTCCGCCACGATCACGAACACCGTATTTCCGAACCAGGGTTTTTCCGCTGCCTTTTTCAGAAAATCGCCCAGCGCCCAATCGGCGTATTTGACCGCGCCATCGCGCCCGGTCTTGGAGGGAATGTCGATCCGGCCTTCCGGATAGGTGTAGGGCCGGTGGTTCGAAGTGGTCATGATGTGGGCGAAAAACGGCTGGCCGGCAGCGCGTTTCGCGTCGAACGTTTCCAGGGCCTTGGTGTAGAGATCCTCGTCGGCGATGCCCCAGATATTTTCGTGATGAATTTTGTTGGGGTCCACCGCCAAGCGGTCGATCACTTCATAGCCGTTGTGGCCGAAAAAGCCGTTCATGTTGTCGAAATAGCCGTAGCCGCCGTACAGGAACACGCTGGCGTAACCCTTGGCGTTGAAAACCGAGGCGAGCGAAAACAGATGCTCGTTGTGCGGGCGACGCACGATGGCGTTGCCCGGCGTCGGCGGCACCGAGAGCGTCAGGGCTTCCAGGCCGCGCACGGTGCGCGTGCCGGACGCGAACGCGCGGGGAAAGAACAGGCTTTCCCGCGTCAGACGATCCAGAGTCGGCGTGATGTTTTTGGAGCTGCCGAAGGTTTGCATGAAATCGGCGCTCATGCTTTCCAGCATCACCAGCACCACGTTCGGGCGCCGTTCCGGGCCTTGAGATAGAACGCGATAAGCCAATTGGCGCGGATCGTCGCTCAGCGGTTCGCCGCCGGTCAGCAGCATTTCCTGGCGCAGCCGCGCGTAAACCGCAGCTTCGGGCAACGTGCGGTAGAAACGGACATAATCGAGTTCGTTATCCTTGAAGGCGCGCACGAACTCGAACAAACCATTGCCGGCGAGTTCGCGGGCGTACACGTTCTGCAGATGATCGCGCGCGTTGCCGGAGACGATGGTCAGGAGAGCGGCGGCCAGCAGCGCGTGGCCGAGCAACCCGCCGAGACGAGCTTTCAACGGTGTTGCCTGGCTCAGTTGCCGGGTGATCCAGCGCCGGATGGAAAACGCCGCCAGCAACGATAGGCCGCCCAGAGCGCCCAAAATCCAGCCGACCGGATAGGATTCGCGGATATTGCCGATCACTTCATCGGTGTAAACCAGATAGTCGACTGCGATGAAATTGAAGCGGGAAGAGAATTCGGTCCAAAAAAACCATTCCGCCACCGCATTGAACAAGAGCCCGAACAGGCTTCCAGCCACTGCCGGCAGCACCAAGGCGCTCGCGAATCGCGGCGAAACCCAGCGAGTCGGCCACAGCGCGAGCAGCAATCCCAAGGGCAGCGCGAGCAGCAAAGCGACCGTGACATCGTAAAGCAGCCCCAGCGATGCGACCTGAACGAGCGTCTGGAACGTCCAGTCGGCCTCGCCGCCGACGCGGAGCGCGAGCGCGAGCCGAGTCAGCGCAAACAGCAGAACCATGGCGGTAACGGCGTACGGCACCAGGCCATAGCGCCCGGCTAAATGCCTTCGGATCGGTGAGTGCGCCAACTCAGATTGACTTGGAGTGAATTCGAGTGACCCCGTTCGCGGAAATCCTCGAATGCGTTAGCGGACGGTGATGGCAAAGCGACGAGAGCGAGGAAATTGGGGACGGTTCGGTCATAGCGGGTAGCGGTGAGAAGAACAGTTTGGGCTTGCAACAAAAATTTTCGATGGGCCGGCGCGGGTCAGACGGTTAATCGTTCATGGGTGCGCCGGATTGACGGTGGGCTTGAGCGGAATGACCGCCATTTTTTCACCGGCTCCCTCCAGCGGCCCAGCCTTGATCCGGGCGCATGGGCCAGCGCGTAGAGTAACATTATTTTATCAGTTCCTCATGTTGCATCTCGCTTCGATAGATTTTTCCTTGCCCGTTTCTAGCGGTGCCTCGCTTCGGATAGCGGTTGGGCCTGATAGAAGTGGCGACACGGGTAGAGTGCGCTAG
>JAEUPW010000149.1 GCA_016790045.1 Candidatus Competibacteraceae bacterium | reverse complement strand
TTGGCGGAATTGCCGCCGCCGGTCGCGTTTCCGGCCGCGCGGGTCGAAGCGCCACCGACGCTGCTGAAAGGCCAGCGTATCGGCGTGGCGCGCGATACCGCCTTCGCGTTTCTCTATCACGCCAATCTGGATACGCTGCGCGCTCTGGGGGCGGAGCTGCGGTTTTTTTCGCCGCTTTCGGACGCCGAGTTGCCGGCGGTGGACAGCGTTTATCTCCCCGGCGGCTATCCGGAATTGCATCTTGAAACCTTGGCCGGCAACGCCGCCATGCGCGAGGCGCTGCGGCGGCACCATCGGGCGGGCAAACCGCTGTACGCCGAATGCGGCGGCTTGCTCTATACCCTGGAATCGCTGGCCGATCAGGCGGGAAACCGCGCGCCGATGCTGGGGTTGTTGCCGGGCCACGCGGCGTTGCAGCCGAAACTGGTGAGTTTGGGGATGCAGGCGCTCGATCTGCCGGAAGGGGAATTGCGCGGCCACACCTTCCACCATTCGCGGCTGGAAACGTCGTTGCCCCCTCTGGCGCGCGGCCGCCGGCAGCGCGATGGCAAGCCCGGCGAAGCGGTCTACCGCAGCGGGCGGCTGACGGCGTCCTATCTGCATCTGTATTTCGCCGGCAATCCGATGGCGGCTGCTAAACTGTTCCTGCCGTAACCGCGAATCGGTTCGAGCGATAGAGCGGCCTTCGGTCCCGGCTTTGGCGGGCGGCCTAGTTTTTCATGACATCGACGCGCTGGAGCGCCTCGCCGCTGAAAAACAGGGTAATGTGGCGCTGTTCGGCGATCTTCGCGCCTTTGCCGTATTGATAGTAGTAATCCCAGCGGTCCTGATGGAACGGATCGGCCACTAGGGGGGTGCCGAGCAGGCGCTGCACTTCTTGCTTGCTCATGCCGGGATGCAATTGGGCGACGGTCGCTTCATCGAGATGGTTGCCTTGGCGGACCGGAACGGTATAGAAGCTGGGCAAAAGCGAACGGCAGCCGGCTGTCAGCGCCAGCAGTAGGACGCCGGCGGTGCGTAAGAATAAATGAGGCATGGAAAACGAGGTCCGGGTTGCTTGGTTGACTGGGCCACATCATAGCGTACAACGGCAACCCGCGGGCAAGCGCAACCCCGGAGAGTTCCACGTGGGCTCCAAAGAACTCAAACAGGCAGGCCTGAAAGTCACCCTGCCGCGCATGAAGATCCTCGACATGTTGCAGCAGCAGGACAGCCCGCACATGACCGCCGAGGCCATCTATCGGGCGCTGGTGGATTCCGGCGAGGAAGTCGGTCTGGCGACCGTCTATCGGGTGTTGACCCAGTTCGAATCGGCGGGATTGGTCAAGCGCCACCATTTCGAAGGCGGCCATTCCGTGTTCGAGCTGAATCACGGCGAGCACCACGATCATATTTTGTGCTTGGAATGCGGGCGGATCGAGGAGTTTTGCGACGAGGAAATCGAGCGCCGCCAGCGGGCGGTCGCGTTGCGCAGCGGCTTCGAGCTCGCCGACCATTGTCTGATCCTGTACGGCCATTGCAGCCGCGCCGATTGCCCGCATCGCTCGGCGGAGGGCGGATATTGCGACTCGCGCTCAGTGCGTGGAGAGAATTAGCAAATTTTGAATGACCTATCGTTTAATCACCATCTCAAGCAGGGCCGCGCGCAAGACTTGGAAACTTTTTGAGGTGTTGCGGGTGGGGTCCATATAGGCGGCGATTGTTTGAGCGGCTTCTATCTTGCGCAAACCGCCTTTAAAGTAACCACCTTTACGCAGAATTCGCTCGAATGCTTCCCAAGTGCCCCCGCTAATGGCGTCCGGATCGCGATATTTTTGTTGTGAAGGAATGGTTGCCATTACTCGTGGATACGCGGCTCTCACCGCTGCCCAGTCACCGAAATACCAGGCTTCCAATTCCTCAATGGCAAGCCGATTGACGAGGTTGTAGGCTCGGTTTTCGGCCCGACTTCGCGTTGTAAAGTTGGTTTCGATAGCGGTTTTTTCAAGGTTCGCCTTCAGCGCCGTGCAGTCGTCGTCGTCACGGTCAATCACTACCACGATGCACCAGTTTGATGGGATCCATTTCGCGTAACCGCGCAAGCGTTCCGGGAGTCGCGCGAGCAAATCGTTCTTGCATTGATGAACGTACACGTTGAAGGTCGTCGCTCCCAATATCTTGGGGAGCAGCAAGCGCAAGGCGGTTTCCATGGACGGCTCTTCGACTAAAACCTCGATGTGTTCAACCCCTAAAACCTCGGCATTTTCAACCGCTTTCATCCGGGGCGGCCCTGCTGCTGAGGGGCGCCGTGGTTGACCAGCGGATCTCCCACCCCAAAGCGTCCCTCAAGCCAAAGATGGCCTAGAGAGGCGCCGGCGGAGAGGAAATCCGTCACTCCTCGGATATCCGAAGCGCGCACCGCTTGTGTGTAACCTTGTTCGTCTCGATACAGAACTCGCACTTCTTCTGGCCTCATCGCGTTCAGAAAAAATGGGGAATGAGTGGTGACCAGAAGTTGCGAATGCTGGGTGGCGGCGCGGCACTCTTCCGCCAGTTGAGGTAACAACCGGGGATGCAGGAAATTTTCGGGCTCTTCGATGCCCACGAATTGCGGCGGCTCCGGCGCGTGTAACACCGTCAGGTAAGCCAGCAGTTTGAGAGTGCCGTCGGAGGCGAAACGGGACAGTACCGGGCGGTCGAAAGGAGCGTCTTTGATTTGCAGCAACAGCCGGCCATCCGGCATCGGGTCGGCTAGAACTTTTTCCAGACGAGGCACGCGGCGGCGCAACACCTCAAAAATCGATTCTAGAGAATCAGGATGCTGTTCCTTAAGGTATTGAATCACGTTTGGGAGATTATCCCCGGATTTGCTCAGCCGTTCTTGAGGGCCCGCTTCCGGCTGGCCGCGCGTATCATCAATGGAAAGATACGAGACATACCAATCGGTTATGAACTCGCGCAAGGCCGCCACGCGCGGATGCTCGGCAAACTGGCCGAGGGTATTGACCGCGATCAGATCGGCGGATCGCAGCGGGGATTCGATCCGCTTATCGCGTGCGTCCGGCTCTTTGCCGCTGATCGCCGACCCTTGACCACGCTTATAGTCCAGAAACCGGAAGGGTTTGCCAACCCGTTTGCCACGTCTCCAAGCCAGCCACTCCTCAGCGACAAAAACCTTACCGCCTTCTTCGTCCACGGCGAGGTGAAAAGTTATTAGAGGTTGGTCAGGTTTTTCGCGGTACTTTAATTCAAACACGATGGGGCCATTTTGCTCGCGAGTTTTGAGTTCCCGCGCTCGCCCGCGCCGATCCCAGGCGTGCCGCAGGCCGAATTGGAAGCACTCGGAAAGGAAATTGAAAACGTCAAAAACGGTCGATTTGCCGCTGCCGTTAGGGCCGAGCAACACGGTGATTGGGGTGATATCTCTAAGTTCAATAGACTTGAGCGCCCGGTAATTCTCAACGCGCAGGTATTCGATACGGGCGGGTTCCTGACTGGAACGACTTTTCGTTTTTGGCTGCGGTTTTTTAGTCGTCATGGTTAATTCGATTGCCCGTCGGTGGCAGGCGAAGCGGCTTTTTCCACCATCTCTCTGGCGTGCGCCAAGGTGTTGGCGGTCAGTTCCAAGCCGCCCAGCATCCGGGCGATTTCCGTGACGCGCGCGTCGGCCGCCAAAGCCAAAACCTGGGTGTGGGTGACGTCGCCGTCGCTTTGTTTTTCCACCTTGAATTGCTGGTGAGCCTGTGCCGCGACTTGCGGCAGATGGGTGACGCAGAGCACCTGACGGTTTTGGCCGAGGGTGCGCAGTTGCCGGCCGACCACTTCCGCGACCCCGCCGCCGATGCCGCTGTCAACCTCGTCGAAAATCAGGGTCGGGATGCGGGCGGCGTGGGCGGTGATGACCTGGATCGCGAGGCTGATGCGGGACAGCTCGCCCCCGGAAGCGACTTTGGCGAGCGGGCGCACCGGTTGGCCGGGGTTGGCGCTGACTTGAAACTCCACGTTTTCCAACCCGCCCGCCGCCGGTTTTTCCAGCCGTTCCAGCGCGATGGCGAAACGGCCGCCCGGCATCCCCAGTTCCCGCAGCGCCCCGGAAATCCGTTCGCTCAACTCGCGGGCCGCCGCCGCCCGGCGCTCGCTCAACTGGTGTGCCCGGCCGCGATAGTCCTCCCGCGCCTCGTTGAGCGCCTGCTGCAAGCTTTCCAAACGGGTTTCGCTGTGTTCGAGCGTTTCCAGTTCCGCTTCGAACCGCGCCCGCAAGGCCGGCAGTTCTTCGGCCGTCGCCCGATGCTTGCGGGCCAGTTGATGGGCGGCGGTCAAGCGCTGTTCGACCTGGCTCAAATGCTCGGGGTCCAGATCGAGCGCCTGAACGTAGCCGCGCAGTTCGCCGCCGGCTTCCCGGACGGAGATCGAGGCCGCGTCCAGCAATTCGCCGATGGGGCCGATGCGGGCATCCAGGCGGCTGAGGGTTTCCAGTTCGCGCGAGATTTGGTCGAGCCGGTCGATAACGGCGTCTTCATCGCCCTCGCTCAATTGGCCCAGCAGGCGCTGGCCGGTTTCCAGCAGCGCGCTGGCGTTGGCCAGGCGCCGCTGTTCGGTTTCCAGTTCGGCGATTTCGCCCTCGGCCAGATTCAAAGCCTCCAGCTCGCGCAGATGGTAGCGCAGGATATCGAGCCGGGCGTCGCGCTCGCTGCTGGCCTGGCGCAGTTCCGCCAGCTCCCGCCGCAGCCCGCTCCAGCGGCGATAGCACGTCTCCAGTTCGGTCGCCAGCGCCCGGTTGCCGGCGTAATCGTCGAGCAGTTGCCGCTGGGCTTCGCGCCGCACCAGGGACTGATGCTCGTGCTGGCCGTGAATGTCCACCAGCAAGTCGCCCAAATCGCGCAGCGCCTGGGCCGGCTGAGGCACGCCGTTGATGTAGTTGCGCGAGCGGCCGTTGCGGGCGACGACCCGGCGCAGGTGGCATTCCTCGCCGTCGAGCTCGCGCTCGGCCAACCAGGCGCGCGCGGCCGGCAAGCCGTCGAGCTCGAACACCGCGCTGAGGTCGGTCCGCTCCGCGCCGTGGCGGATGGCGGCGCTATCGGCCCGGTCGCCGAGCAACAGGCCGATGGCGTCCACCAGGATCGACTTGCCCGCGCCGGTTTCGCCGGTCACGGCGGTCATGCCCTCGGCCAGCTCCAGCTCCAATTCCTCGACGATAGCGAAATCGCGGATGCGCAGTTGGGTCAGCATGGCGGCGCGCTCAGGCGAACGGCGAAGATTCCGGGCTGAGGCCCCAGCGCAATTTGGCCCGCAGCAGCTCGAAGTAGTCGTGATTGACCGGATGGATCAACAGCACCTTGCGGTCTTTTTTGCGAATCACGATCCGGTCGCCCGGTTCGATGGCCAGGCTGACTTGGCCGTCGCACGTGATTTGAGTCTGGGTGGAATTGGCGGCGTTGAGCACCACCTCGATGGTGCTGTCGGCCTTGACCACGATCGGGCGGTGGGTGAGGGTGTGCGGGCAAATCGGCACCAAAACCACCGCTTCCAGGGCGGGATGGATGATCGGGCCGCCGCCGGCCAGCGCGTAGGCGGTGGAGCCGGTCGGCGTGGAAATGATCAGGCCGTCGGCGCGATAGGTGTTGAGATAGCGGCCGTCGATGAAGGTGTCGACCTCGATCATCCGGGCCACTTCCCGCTTGTGGATCACCACGTCGTTGAGCGCGTCGTTCTCGCTGGCGACGTGGCCTTCATGGATCACTTGAGCGTGGAGCAGGGAGCGGCGGGCTTCGCGGAATTCGCCGGCCAGCACCTTGTCCAGCCGGTGCGGGATTTCGCTCGGCGAAACGTCGGCCAGAAAGCCCAGCCGGCCCAGATTGATGCCCAGGATCGGCACTTCGTGATCGACCAGCGAGCGGGCGGCGTTGAGCATGGTGCCGTCGCCGCCCATGACGATCACCAGATCGCATTGCTCGCCGATGCGGGCGCGGCTGGCGACTTCCAGATCGTTGCCCGGCATCAGCCGGGCCGAGCTTTCGTCGAGCAAGACCCGCAAGTGGCGCTGGCGCAAATAAGCGGCGATCTGGTCGAGCGTTTGCGCGACGTTGGGATCGCCGAATTTACCGATCAGACCGATGGTGTGAAAAGCCGGGATGGACATCGTTCCCTACTGGATGGTTGAGAGCGGCAGAACGGCAACTTATCACTTTAAGGGAAATCGCGCCAAGGGGACGATGCGAGGACGCCCGCCGCGGCGCAATCGGTCGCTATCTTGTGGGAGCCTCCAGCAAAAGGCGCGCTAGACTTTTAAAACATAGCCGGCGTCAGATGGCGCGCCAAGCGCCGGACGCCCGTCGAGCGCTTTAATGTTCGCGCGCCGGCCGCAACTTGACACGCCCGCAGGGAATTGCTAGCTTCCTTGGCACTCTAAGGCCGAGAGTGCTAAACAGGAGAGATCATCGGCATGCCCAGTCGGGATTCGGTCGCTGGACACCATCCCAGCCTTAACGAGCGCACCCAGCATCTGCTGAAGGTCTTGGTCGAGCGCTACATTCGCGACGGCCAGCCGGTCGGATCGAGGACGCTGGCGCGCGATGCCGGTCTGGAGCTGAGCCCGGCCACGATCCGCAACGTCATGGCGGACCTGGAGGATCTCGGCTACCTGCATTCGCCCCACACCTCGGCCGGGCGAGTGCCGACCGCGCGCGGCTACCGGCTGTTCATCGACGCCCTGCTCAACGTTCCGCCCCTGGATCATCGCGAGGTGGAAATCCTGCGCCGCCGGATCGACCAGCCGGTGCAAAACGGCGCCGATCTGGCGCGCGCGGTATCGGACCTGCTGTCGGGCGTGACCCGGCTGGCGGGCATCGTCATGGTGCCGCGCCGCAACGTGGTCACGCTCCGCCACGTCGAATTTCTGCCCCTATCCGAAAACCGAGTGCTGGTGGTGCTGGTTTTGAACGCTCAGGAAGTGCAAAACCGGATCATTCAAACCCGCCGTCCTTACACCGCTCTGGAATTGAACCGGGCCGCCCAGTATTTGAACGGCCAGTTTGCCGGCAAAGGCATCCAGCAGGTGCGGGAAGCGCTGCTGCGGGACTTGCGCGAAACGCGGGACAGCCTCGATCGGCTGATGCAAACCGTGGTCGAGATGGCCGAGCAGACCTTCGAAACCGATCCGGTCGGCGAGGATTACGTGGTCGCCGGCCAAACCCATCTCATGCAATGCGCCGATCTGTCCGACCTCGACAAACTGCGCCAACTGTTCGAAGCGTTCAACCACAAAAGCGACTTGCTGCATTTGTTCGACCAGTGCTTGCACGCGGACGGGGTACAAATTTTTATCGGCGAGGAGGCCGGGTCATCGGTGTTGCAAGAATGCAGCATCGTGACCGCGCCCTACACGGTAGAGGGACAGGTGTTGGGCGTGCTGGGCGTGATCGGTCCGACGCGGATGGCTTACGATCGGGTAATCCCGGTGGTGGAAGTCACCGCCCGCTTATTGGCGGCGGCGCTGAACGATCAGGATTGAGTGGAATACCGGCTGCGACACCGCTAAGCTCGGAAAATCGAGGGACGCGCTATAAGAATCTGATTTGATAAAATGCTTCACTTATATTACAATTATATTATTCTAGTGATGCGGTACGTTTAATACTCATGATTTCATCCTGCGTTTATTTGGAAGCCGTCGAGCCATCCGCGCTGGATCGCGTGTTGGCGGACTGGCGCGCGACGTGGCCGGAATGCGGGGTGTTGGCCCTGTTGCCGGAAGCGGAACTGCCCCGCGTCGGCGTCGTGCAGGAAAGCTGTCGCGCTTTGGGGTTGCCGTTGAGCGGCGCGCTGTTTCCGGCTTTGCTGCTGGATGCGGAATTTGTCGCCCGCGGCGTTTGGTTGCTGCGCTTCAACCGGATGCCGCCCGCCGGTTTGATCGCCGATCTCAACGCGCCCGGCGAAGATCCGGCCGAGCGGATCGCCGCCGCCGTCGTCCCGCACCTGACCGACCGGCGGCCGACGCTGTTTGCGGTGTTCGATGCGGTGTTGCCCAACGTCGGCTCGATCCTGGACGGCTGGTATTTGAAGCTGGCGGATCGGGTGCGCTATGTCGGCGTCAACGCCGGCAGCGAAACGTTCCAGCCCATGCCGTGCCTGTTCGACCGCGACCGCCTGGTGCAAAACGGGGTGTTGTGGCTGCTGTGGCCCGACGAGGTCGGCGCGGTCATCGAACACGGCTACCAAGTGCCGGACGAGATGCTGACCGCCACCTCCACCGAGGGCAACCGGATCGTCAGCATCGACTGGCGTCCCGCTTTCGAGGTGTATCAGGAACTGATGCGGGTCCGCTACGGCATCGACCTGACCCGCGACAATTTTTACCATTACGCCACCCATTTTCCGTTCGGCATTCTGCGCGCCAACGACGAGCTGATCGTCCGCATTCCGGTGGCGCTGGAAGACGATGGTTCCCTGTTTTGCGTCGGCGAAATTCCGGCCAACGCGGTGCTGGCTTTGTTGCAAGGCCCGGACGCCGGTTCGACGCAGACCGTGGAGCGGATCGCGCGAGCGTTGTCCCGGCAAGCGCCGCTGGTCGGTTCAGAATTGCTGACTTTCTATTGCGCCGGCCGGCGCTTGCATCTGGGCGGCCACGCGCGAGGGGAGTTGGCGGCGTTGCGCGCTCAAACCGGCGCGGGCTGTCAGGCCGGCGCGCTCTCGCTCGGCGAAATCGGCAACAGTTACGAGTGGGGTTATCCCCTGTTTCACAACGCCGCGCTGGTGTGCAAGGTTTGGGATCCCGGATGAGCCGGGAGCGGATACTCGCCGTTCTCTACGACCTGGCGTTGACGCTTTCCAGCGAAGTCCGGTTACAGCCCTTATTGAGCCGCATCATCCAGCGCATGCTCTATCACACCTCGTTTCCCGCCGGCGCGGCTTTTCTCGATCTGGCGCCGGAGGGCGCCGAGACCGAAGCCGAACTGAGCGCGGTCGTGGGCGATTTTGGTCTGAGCGGCCTGGTCGGGCAGCGGCTTCGGCTACCGGTCGCCCTGTTGCACGGGCCCGCTGATATCGTGCGGGACGACGGCCTGCTCGCGCGCCTGCCGGTCGGCCACCGACGCTACCGCGCCGGGTTGCGCCTGCCCATGCCCGACGATGGAACCATCCTGCTGCTGACGCCCGAACTGCCCGAAGGTCGGTTGCCGCTCACCGAAGTTTTTCAGCCGGTGATGGCCAATCTGGCCAAGGCGGTGCTGTTGTGCCGCAATAGCGAGGCCTACACCGATTTCCTGAAGTCGGATCGGGATCAGGCCCGCGCCGAACTCGCCCGGCAATTGCGGGTGGCCGACCAGGAGCGCCGTTTTCTGCGCTCCCTTTACGACGCCATGCCGGACCTGGTCTGGCTGAAAGACGAGCGCGGCGTTTATCTGGCCTGCAACAAAGCGTTCGAAGCCTTCTGCGGCGCCAGCGAGCAGGCGATCGTCGGCAAGACCGATTACGATTTCATCGATCGGGCAACCGCCGATGCCTTCCGGGCGCATGACCGCGAAGCGGCCGCCTCGCCCGAACCGTTGTCCAACGAAGAGTGGTTGACCTATCCTAACGGTTGGCGGCTGCTGGTCGAAACCACCAAAACCGCCGTGCGCGATGTCGACGGCCGCTTGATCGGCGTGCTGGGGGTGGCGCGCAACATCATGGAGCGGCTGCGCGCCACCGAGAAACTGCGCCGGAGCGAACAGCGCTTGCACGCGCTGTTCAACAGCATGGCCGAGGGCGTGGCGCTGCACGATCCGGTCAGGGGCGACGCCGGAACGGCGGTCGATTACCGCTTGAGCGAATGCAATCCCCAATTCGAATCCATGCTCAATATCGTCGGGCGAGAAAAGCTCGGCAAGCTGACGCGGGACGTTTACGGCGAAGCGATCGCGCCGTATCTGAAACTGTTCGACGAGGTGGTCGCCACCGGGCAGACCCGGCGGATCGAACTGTTTTTTCCCAATTTAGACAAGCATCTGGAAATTTCCATCGTCTCGTGGGACCAGCGCGGTTTCGCCGCGGTGTTCACCGACGCCACCGAGCGTTACCGGACGCGGGAACGGTTGCGCTGGGCGGCCAATTACGATGCGCTCACCCATCTGCCGAACCGCCTGCTGCTGGCCGATCGCCTGAAACAAGCGGTGGCCCGCGCCAGCCGCAGCGGCCGGATGCTGGTGGTGGCCTACCTCGATCTCGACGGCTTCAAGCCGGTGAACGACAAGTTCGGCCACGAAGTGGGCGACCGCTTGCTGGTCGTGGTCGCCAAACGCTTGCAGTGCGATCTGCGCGGGGACGACACCGTCGCCCGCTTGGGCGGCGACGAGTTCGTGCTGCTGCTGTCCGATTTCGATCATCTCAGAGAAGCCGAGACCGCGCTCAAGCGGGTTCTGAAAATGATTTCCGAGCCTTACGAGGTCGTGCCGGCGCAAAGAATCTCGATCGGCGCCAGCATCGGCGCCAGCGTATTTCCCGCCGACGACACCGATCCCGACGCGCTGTTGCGCTACGCCGATCAGGCCATGTACTCCGCCAAGCAAGCCGGGCGCAACCGCTATCAGTTTTTCGATCCCGACCGGGACCGCCAGCAGCGGACCCGGCGCGAAGCCCTGCTCGACATTCACGCGGCTTTGGAATCCGGCCAGTTCCGGCTTTATTACCAGCCGAAGGTGGACCTGCGCGAAGCCAGGGTGATCGGGGCCGAGGCGCTGATTCGCTGGCGGCATCCGGAGCGCGGGCTGCTGGCGCCGGGCGACTTCCTGCCCTTGATCGAAAGCACGGCCCTGGCCTGGACACGCAACTGGGCGATTGGGTGATCGGGACCGCCTTGAAACACCTGGACGGCTGGTGGGAAGCCGGCCTGTTGCTGGAGGTGAGCGTCAATATCTCGGCCGCTCACCTCCAGCAGCCGAATTTCGTCGCCCGGCTGGCCGAGCAGTTGCGCGCCCGCCCGCACGTGCCGGCGGGGGCGCTCGAACTGGAAGTGGTGGAATCCGCCGCTTTGCAGGATATCGGCTATGTCTCCGATCTGATTCTGGAGTGCCGCCGGCTCGGCGTGAGTTTCGCGCTGGACGATTTCGGCACCGGCTATTCCTCGTTAACGTATTTGCGGCGCCTGCCGGCCGCCACCCTGAAGATCGATCAATCCTTCGTGCGCGACATGCTGCACGACCCGGAGGATCTGGCGATCATCGGCGGGGTGATCAGCCTGGCCCGATCCTTCCAGCGGCGGGTGATCGCCGAGGGTGTGGAAACCGACGAGCACGGGCTCGCCTTGCTGAAGCTCGGCTGCCATCTGGCCCAGGGGTACGGCATCGCCCGCCCGATGCCGGCCGACGCCTTGGCCGATTGGGTGGCGGCCTACCGGCTGCCGCCCCTCTGGGCCGAATTCGCCCGCGCGGACAGCAGCGACCTGTCTTTCCAGATTTGAGCGGGCGAAGTTCGCGCCGATCCCGGCAAGCCAACTGTCCGGCGCGCCCTTGAATTTCCCCTGGCTGACCCCAGTTCTCCGCTATCAGGGACGCCGGTGGCGTCCGACCGCATCGACTTGTGACGGAGAGCGCATGATGACCCCGACCAAACCTGTTCTGGAGCCCGGCGTCCGCCCGGAGAGCGCCAATATGAACCAGACCGCCGCCGCCGGTTCGCCCACGGCTGGCCCGGCGGGCGATCCGGATAGCGAGATTGCGGTCAACCGCGAAGAATTCGACGCCCTGCAACGAGATTTGGATCAAGCCCTGGCCAAAGCCGACGAACACTGGAAATTGTATCTGGGCGCGCACGCCGAGATGGAAAATCTGCGCAAGCGCACCGAGCGCGACGTGCAGAACGCGCACAAATTCGCGCTGGAGCGGTTCTTTGGCGAATTGCTGCCGGTGCGCGACAGCCTGGAGATGGGCCTGGCGGCGGCCGGCGAGGATGTGGATGCCGCCAAGTTGCGCGAAGGCGTCGAACTGACTCTCAAACAGTTGACCGCAGCGATGGAAAAGTTTGGCCTGCGCGAAGTGAACTCCGTCGGCGCCAAATTTAATCCCGCCGAACACGAGGCCATGGCGATGCTGCCGACCGATCAGGCCGAACCCAACACCGTGGCGCAGGTGGTGCAGAAAGGCTATCGGCTCAACGATCGCCTGGTCCGACCGGCCAAGGTTCTGGTGGCGCAGGCCCCACCCAAGCGAGCGTGAACAAACCCGGCGTCCCCCCGGCGCGCCGCCATTGAAAAGACGCTCAACCGTCCCCACATCTGGCGGCAGGCAACGATGACCAACTGAATTCCCCGAATATAGAGAGAGCGTAGCAATGAGCAATATTATCGGTATCGACCTGGGCACCACCAATTCCTGCGTAGCGCTCATGGAAGGCGGCAAACCGCGCGTCATCGAGAACAGTGAGGGCGACCGCACCACCCCCTCGGTCGTCGCCTTTCTGGAAGACGGCGAAGTCCTGGTCGGTCAACCGGCCAAGCGACAGGCCGTCACCAATCCGCAAAACACGCTGTTTGCGATCAAGCGCCTGATCGGCCGTCGCTTCAACGAGCCGGAAGTCCAAAAAGACATCAGCCTGGTGCCCTATAAGATCATCAAAGCCGACAATGGCGACGCCTGGGTCGAGGCCCGGGGCAAGAAAATGGCTCCGCCAGAAGTGTCGGCGCGGGTGCTAATGAAGATGAAAAAGACCGCCGAGGATTATCTCGGTCATCCGGTCACCGAGGCGGTGATCACGGTGCCGGCCTATTTCAATGACAGCCAGCGCCAGGCCACCAAGGATGCCGGTCGCATCGCCGGCCTGGAAGTCAAGCGCATCATCAACGAGCCGACGGCGGCGGCGCTGGCCTTCGGCATGGACAAGTCTTCGACCAAAGATCGCAAAATCGCGGTTTACGACTTGGGCGGCGGCACGTTCGATATCTCGATCATCGAGATCGCCGAAGTGGACGGCGAGAAGCAGTTCGAGGTGCTCTCGACCAACGGCGACACCTTCTTGGGCGGCGAGGACTTCGACAAGCGGATCATCGACTACCTGATCGAGCAGTTCCAGAAGGAGTCCGGCATCAATTTGGCCAACGATCCTTTGGCGCTGCAACGGCTGAAGGAAGCCGCCGAAAAAGCCAAGATCGAGCTGTCCTCCAGCCAGCAAAGCGAGATCAATCTGCCATACATCACCGCCGACGCCAGCGGGCCGAAGCATTTGAACCTGAAGCTGACCCGCGCCAAGCTGGAATCGCTGGTGGAAGATTTGGTCGACAAGACCATCGGCCCGTGCCGCACCGCGCTGAAAGATGCCGGGCTGGGCGTCGGCCAGATCGACGACGTGCTGCTGGTCGGCGGCCAGACCCGGATGCCCAAGGTCCAGGAAAAAGTCCGCGAGTTCTTCGGCAAGGAGCCGCGCAAGGACGTGAATCCCGACGAGGCGGTGGCGGTCGGCGCGGCGATCCAGGGCGGCGTGCTGGGCGGCCAGGTCAAAGACGTGCTGCTGCTCGACGTGACCCCGCTGTCCTTGGGCATCGAAACCCTGGGCGGCGTCATGACTAAATTGATCGAGAAGAACACCACCATCCCGACCAAGGCCAATCAGGTGTTCTCGACCGCCGACGACAACCAGACGGCGGTGACGGTGCACGTGCTGCAAGGCGAGCGCGAGATGGCCTCGGCCAACAAGTCGCTGGGCAAGTTCGATTTGACCGACATCCCCTCGGCCCCGCGCGGCGTGCCGCAGATCGAGGTGACTTTCGACATCGACGCCAACGGCATCCTGCACGTCTCGGCCAAGGACAAGGCGACCGGCAAGGAAAACCGCATCGTCATCAAGGCGTCTTCCGGTCTTTCCGAGGACGAGATCAAGCGGATGGTCGGCGACGCCGAGGCCCACGCCGAGGAAGACAAGAAATTCCACGAGCTGGTCAACGCGCGCAACCAGGCCGAAAACCTGATTCACGCCACCGACAAGACCCTGCGGGATTTGGGCGACAAGGTCGAAGGCGGCGAGCGCTCGGCCATCGAAGCGGCGATCAGCGATCTTCGCACCGCCGCCAAGACCGACAACAAGAGCGCCATCGAGGCCAAGACCCGGACGCTGGGCGATCTGTCGGGCAAGCTGGCCGAGCGGCTGTACGCCCAGACCGGCGGCGGCCCGGAAGCCGGCCCCGGCGGCCCGCAGAGCGCGGGCGGCGGCCAGAAACCGGCGGATGATGGCGTGGTGGACGCCGAGTTCGAGGAAGTCAAGAAGTAAGGGCCGCGATTGCGTTAAACTCGACATCCGGGAAGGCGGAAGCGTTCCCGGATTTTTGCTTTTTGCCCGGTCTCACTCGTCAGATGCCCGCAATGGAACTTTATGGCCAAACGCGATTATTACGAAATCCTCAACGTGGCTCGCAACGCGAGCGAAGCCGAAATCCGGCAGGCTTACCGGCGT
Organism: Candidatus Competibacteraceae bacterium; assembly: GCA_016790045.1. GTDB lineage: Bacteria > Pseudomonadota > Gammaproteobacteria > Competibacterales > Competibacteraceae > Competibacter_A. The sequence continues at coordinate 9,118 of JAEUPW010000149.1, read as the reverse complement.
CTGGCCATGAAATATCACCCCGACCGCAACCCGGGGAACCAGGTGGCCGAAGAGAGCTTCAAGGAAGCCAAGGAAGCCTATGAAGTGTTGGCCGATTCGCGCAAGCGAGTCGCCTACGATCAATTCGGTCATGCGGGCGTGGAAAGTTCGGCGGGCGGCGGCTACGGCGGCGCGGCCGATCTGGGCGACATTTTCGGCGGCGTGTTCCGGGATATCTTCGGCGGCGGGCGCGGTGGCGGCGGTGGCGGCGGCGGACAATATCGGGGCTCGGATTTGCGCTACGCCCTGGATTTGTCGCTGGAGGAAGCCGTGTTCGGCACCACCGCCAAAATCAGGATTCCGACCCTGGTCAGTTGCGCGGCCTGCGCCGGCAGCGGCGCCAAGCCGGGCACCAAGCCGACCACCTGTTCGACCTGTCGCGGCGTCGGCCAGGTGCGGATGCAGCAGGGCTTTTTCTCGATCCAGCAAACCTGCCCGCGCTGTCAGGGCCGGGGCACCATCATCCCCGAACCTTGCGAAACCTGCCGGGGCAGCGGCCGGGTCGAGGAACAGAAATCGCTTTCGGTCAAGGTGCCGGCGGGCGTGGACAACGGCGACCGCATCCGCCTGTCCGGCGAGGGCGAGCACGGCGAGCAAGGCGGGCCACCGGGCGATCTGTACGTGCAGATCCGGGTCAAGCCGCACCCGATATTTACCCGCGAGGACAACGACCTGTACTGCGAGGTGCCGATCGGCTTCACCACCGCCGCGCTGGGCGGCGACCTGGAAGTGCCGACCCTGGACGGGCGGGTCAGCCTGAAGATTCCGGGCGAAACCCAGACCGGCAAGGTGTTCCGGGTGCGCGGCAAGGGCGTCAAGCCGGTGCGCGGCGGCGCGACCGGCGATCTGCTGTGCCGGGTCAACGTCGAAACCCCAGTCAATCTCACCAAGGAGCAGAAGGAGCTGCTGCAACAGTTTGCCAATTCTCTGGAAGGCGGCGGCAAGCGCCACACCCCGCAAGAGGGAAGCTGGCTGGATGGGGTCAAGAAGTTTTTTGAAGAGATGAAGTTTTAAGGGCGGGTTTTGCGGGAGCGCCGCCCGTCCGGCCGCCGACAGCGCTGGCGAGCGTGCGCTCGCAGCGCGAAACGGCCGCGCGACGAGCCGATAGCGTGGCCGCGATGCGGTCTTGGCCGGATGCCATAAAACGCGGCATCGGCCTTTCGGCCTCACGGCTTGATTGAAACCACCGTGCGAGCGAGTGCCAGCATGTCGACCAAGACGCCCGAAACGACCTACCTCAAAGACTACGCGCCGCCTGCGTACCGGATTCCCAACCTCGATTTGCGCTTCGAGTTGGGCGAGGATGGCGCGACCGTCCATTCCCGGCTGTCGGTGATCCGGGCCGACACCGCGCCGCCCGGCGCGCCCTTGACGCTGGACGGGCAAGACCTGGAACTGCTGTCGCTGGCCTTGAACGGCGAAGCGCTTGCGGCCGGGCGCTATCGGCTGGAAGCCGACCGCCTCGCGCTGCTCGATCCGCCCGAAGCTTTCGAATTGGCGGTGGTCACGCGGATTTATCCCCAAAACAATGCGTCGCTGGAAGGGCTTTATCGGTCCGGCGGCAATTTCTGCACGCAGTGCGAAGCCGAGGGCTTTCGCAAGATCACCTATTTTCTCGACCGCCCCGATGTGATGGCGGCGTTCACCACCACCGTGGTCGCGGATCGGGCGCGCTATCCGGTGCTGTTGTCCAACGGCAACCGCGTGGATGGCGGCGAGCTGGACGACGGGCGGCACTGGGCCACCTGGCGCGACCCTTTTCCCAAACCGTGCTATCTGTTCGCCCTGGTGGCCGGCGCGCTCGGCTTTATCGGGGACCGTTTCGTCACCCGCTCCGGGCGTGAAGTCGCTTTGCGGATTTACGCCGAACCGTCCCATCTCGATCAGTGCCGGCACGCCATGCAGGCGCTCAAGCGGGCCATGGCCTGGGACGAACAACGCTTCGGCCTGGAATACGATCTCGATCTGTATCAGATCGTCGCGATCGGCGATTTCAACATGGGGGCGATGGAGAACAAGGGCCTCAACATCTTCAACACCAAGTACGTGCTGGCCAAGCCGGAAACCGCCACCGACGCCGACTATCAGGGGATTCTGGCGGTGATCGGCCACGAGTATTTCCACAATTGGACCGGCAATCGGGTGACCTGTCGCGACTGGTTCCAGTTGAGCCTCAAGGAAGGGTTGACGGTGTTTCGCGACCAGGAGTTTTCCGCCGATCTCGGCTCGCGCGGGGTCGAGCGGATCGAGGACGTGCGGATCTTGCGCGGCAGCCAGTTTCCCCAGGACGCCGGGCCGATGGCCCATCCGGTGCGGCCGGAGTCCTACATTGAAATCAACAATTTCTACACCGTCACCGTCTACAACAAAGGCGCGGAGGTGGTGCGGATGCTTCAGGCCCTGCTCGGCCGGGAGGGTTTCCGGCGCGGCATGGATCTGTACTTCCGGCGCCATGACGGCCAGGCGGTGACGTGCGACGATTTCGTGGCGGCGATGGCGGACGCCAACGGCGCGGATTTGGATCAGTTCAAACGCTGGTACCGGCAAGCGGGCACCCCGGAATTGACCGTGACCGACGCTTACGACCCGGTCGCGCGCCGCTACACCTTGACCGTGCGCCAGTTTTGTCCGCCGACGCCGGGGCAACCGGCCAAGGAACCGTTTCATATTCCGCTGGCGCTCGGCTTGCTGGACGCCGACGGGCGCGATCTGCCGTTGCGGCTGGAGGGGGAAGAGGCGCCGAGATCGACCCAGCGCGTCGTGGAGCTGCGCGCGCCGGAACACGTTTTCCAGTTTGTCGATGTGCCGGAGCGGCCGGTCCCTTCGCTGCTGCGCGGGTTTTCCGCGCCGGTAAAACTGAGCAGCGCGGAAAGCGACGCCGACCTGCGCTTTCGCTTGGCCCATGACAGCGACGATTTCAACCGCTGGGATGCCGGGCAAACCCTGGCGCTGCGGACCATTCTGAACTTGGTCGAGGATCGCCGGCAGAATCGGGAGCAGCGCTTGCCGGAGTCCTTCAGCGCCGCCTTCGCGCAAGCTTTGCAATCGGATGTCGATCCGGCGCTGCTGGCCCAGGTGCTCACCTTGCCGAGCCAAAACTATTTGGCCGAGCAGATGGAAGTGGTGGATGTGGACGGCATCCACGCCGCTCACAGTTTCGTGCGGCGAAGCTTGGCCGAGCGGCTGCGCGAGCGGTTGCTGGAAAGCTATATCGCCTTGAGCGCCCAGGGGCGGGCGGGCTACAGCAACGACGCCCCCGCCATGGCCGGCCGAGCCCTCAAGAACGTCTGTCTGGATTATCTGATGCAAGCGGATGACCCCGAAGCGCGCGCCTTGTGCCTCCAGCAATTTCGGGCCGCCGATAACATGACCGACCAGCTCGGGGCCTTGACGCCGCTGGTCAACGCCGGCGGAACGGAGCGCGACGAGGCGCTCGCCGCCTTCTACCGGCGCTGGCGCGACGAGCCGCTGGTGGTCGACAAGTGGTTGACCGTGCAGGCGAGTTCCAGCGCGCCGGGGACGCGGGCGGCGGTGGAGGCGCTGCTGTCCCACGAAGCCTTCAGCCTGCGCAACCCCAACAAGGTCCGCGCCTTGATCGGGGCGTTCAGCCAAGCCAATCCCGCCCATTTTCATGCCGCCGACGGCGGCGGCTATACTTTGCTGGCCGATCAGGTCGTCCTTTTGGACGACTTCAATCCGCAGATCGCCGCGCGCTTGATGGCGGCGTTTACCCGCTGGCGCAAATACGATGGGGGGCGTCAAGCGCACATGCGGGGCCAGTTGGAGCGAATCCTGGCCGTCCCGTCGCTGTCGCCCGATGTTTACGAGATCGCGGTCAAAACGCTGGGCCGGGATCAGTGATCGACCGGGACGCCCACAATTTTGTTGCACTGCAAAAGAATAGGCTTGACTCGCGCTGCGGCGGGGAGCAGAATACGCCCATTGCTGCAATGCACAAAACACGGTCAACTCGAACTATTCGGAGAGCTATCATGGCAACCAACAACCCTTTCAACGCATTCGCCAACGTCGATTTCAGCAAGTTCGATTTCAGCAAATACGACATGACCAAAATGCTCGGCGACGTCAAAATCCCCGGCTTTGACATGGAAGCCATCATGACGGCGCAACGCAAGAACATCGAAGCGCTGAACGCCGCCAATCAGGCCGCCGTGCAAGGCATGCAGGCGGTGGCGCAGCGGCAGGCCGAAATTTTGAGCCAGGCCATGGGCGAAGTGTCCTCGGTGGCCCAGCAACTGGCCAGCGCGGGCAACGCGCAGGAAATGACCGCCAAGCAAGCCGAGCTGGCCCGCAAGGCTTTCGAGCAGGCGCTGGCCAACATGCGGGAACTGGCCGAGATGGTCAGCAAGTCCAACACGGAAGCCTTCGCCATCATCAACAAGCGCGTCACCGAAAGCTTGCAGGAACTGAAGAGCTTGGTCGCGTCCAAATAAGCGGGCGGCGCACGCTCGATTTCGGCGGGCGGACCGGGGCGGCGTAGCCGCTTCGGTCTGTCCGTTCTATGCTTATCTCCGTTGCGCCGCTGTCGCTCCGGCCGCAATAAAGCTAAAATAAATCTCTATCGTGCAAACCACCATAATGCTTGAGGAGTGATTCATGGCCGAACAAAAGAACTCTGAAGTCAAACTGCCCGAGATAAAGATGCCCGATCCGGCCGAGATGGCGCAGCTTTTTTCCCACGTTGCCGAAAAAAGCCAAAACATCGTCAAGGAGTTTTTGAACCGCCAGAAAAACGATGCCGCGTTCGATCTGCAAGATCAGCTCACCGTCGGCAAATCTTTCCTGGAGCTCACCCAGAAAATGCTGGCCGACCCGGCCAAGCTGGCGCAAGCGCAAGCCAATCTGTGGCAAAACTATCTGGAGTTGTGGCAGAAGGCCATGCCGGCCATGTTCGGTGGCCAGCCCATGGAAACGGTGGTGCGCGAACCCAAGGGCGACAAGCGGTTCAAACATGACGACTGGAAGGATAACGTCCTGTTTTCCTACATCAAACAGTCGTATTTGATGACCGCCAACTGGATTCAGGATCTGGTGGGTGACGTCGAGGGTTTGGACGACAACACCAAGAAGAAAGTCCAGTTCTATACCCGCCAGTTCGTCGACGCCATGTCGCCGAGCAATTTCGCCTTCACCAATCCCGAAGTGCTGCGCACCACCATCGAATCCGGCGGCCAGAATTTGATCAACGGCCTAAAGAACATGCTCGACGACCTCGAGCGCGGCAAGGGCAAGTTGAACATCAGGATGACCGACCTCAACGCCTTCGAGCTGGGCAAGAACGTCGCCATCACGCCCGGCAAGGTCATCTTCCAAAACGAGATGATCCAACTGCTCCAATACGATCCCAGCACGCCGGAAGTCTACAAGAAGCCGTTTTTGATCTTTCCGCCCTGGATCAACAAGTATTACATCATGGATCTGCGGCCCAAGAATTCCTTGGTCAAGTGGCTGGTGGACCAAGGCTTCACCGTTTTCCTGATGTCCTGGATCAACCCCGACGAGCGGATGGCCGAGTGGGAGTTTGAAAACTACCTGCGCGACGGGCCGCTGGCGGCGTTGGACGCCATCGAACAGGCGACCGGCGAGCCCGAAGTCAACGCTTTGGGCTATTGCCTGGGCGGCACGCTGCTGGCCATCACCAACGCCTATCTGGCGGCCAAGGGCACGCCGCGCATCAGCTCCGGCACTTATTTGACCACCATGATCGACTTCTCGCAGCCCGGCGAGCTGGGCGTGTTCGTCGACGAGGAGCAGATTTCGTCGCTGGAGAAGCGGATGGCGGCCAAGGGCTACATGGAAGGCTCGGAGATGGCGAGCACCTTCAGCATGTTGCGCGCCAACGATCTGATGTGGTCGTTCTTCATCAGCAACTACCTGATGGGCAAGGACCCGTTCCCGTTCGACCTGCTCTACTGGAACTCGGATTCCACCCGGATGCCGGTCAAAATGCACAGCTTCTACCTGCGCAATTTCTACCAGAAAAACCTGCTGAAAGAGCCGGGCGGCGTCAAATTGCTGGGAACGCCGATCGACATGACCCAGGTCAAGGTGCCGGCCTACTTCCTGTCGGGCATCGAGGATCATATCTCGCCGTGGATGTCCAATTACATGGGCAGCCGGCTGTTCGGTGGCCCGGTCAAGTTCGTGCTGGCCGGTTCCGGCCACATCGCCGGCCCCATGAACCCGCCCTCGGCCAACAAGTACTTCTACTGGACCAATCCCAAGCACCCGGAAGACGCGGAAGAGTGGCTCAAGGAAGCCAAGCAGACCGAAGGCTCGTGGTGGCCGGATTGGGGCAAGTGGCTGGCCAAGCACTCGGGCGAGAAAGTGCCGGCTCGGGTGCCGGGAACCGGCAAGTTGCCCGTGATCGAGGACGCGCCGGGTTCCTATGTGAAGATGCGTCTGCTCAAGTAACTCCGTTGTGATGTCGTCGGTTTTCCGACCGACGATAACGGCCATCGGCGCATCGACCGGTGGCCGTTTTTTTGTGGCGAGCGATTTGCGGGTAATGGCGAGCGATGAGCAAGTTCGTGGAGTGGTCGAACGAGTTGAGCATGGGCCTCGAGGAAATCGACGCCCAACACCAGATTCTGGTGGATTTATTGAACGAGATTCACGAGGCGATTCAGCAGCGACAGGGAATCGAGGCCGCGCGCAACATCATCGGCCGTCTGGACGAGTACGCCCGGGTGCATTTTGCCGTCGAGGAAAGCCTGATGCGGATTTTGCACTACCCCGAATACGACAAGCACCGCGAAGAACACGACCAGTTGATCGAGCAATTGAACGGGTTTCGCGACAAGCTGGCCGAAGGGAAAGGGTCGCTGAACTTTGAGCTGGCCCATTTTCTCAAGCTTTGGCTGACCAGGCACATCATGGAAGTCGACAAACGCTACGTCGCTCACTTTCTGGCTCAGGGCATCCGGCCGGAGCTGGCCAAAAGCTCTTGGAAGCAGCGGTTTTGGCGGCCGTTTGGCGGCGCTTGAGCGGGAAAGGCAAGCTTTCCATTAACAAAAAACCGGCCACCTGCCAAGGTGACCGGTTTTGTTGTTTTTGGCGCTGCCCCTCAGGGGCGGAAACCGCCCCCGCGCGAGCGGCTCACTCGAACTCGATGATCGCCTGATCGACCGCCAGACTGTCGCCCGGCGCGGCCAACACCTTGCCTACCTTGGCGTCCTGATCGGCGCGCAACACGTTCTCCATCTTCATGGCTTCGATCACCGCCAGCTCCTCGCCGGCCTTGACCTCCTGGCCGACCTGCACCGCGACTTTGGTCAGCAGGCCCGGCATCGGCGATAGCAGGTACTTGGACAAATCCGGCGGCTCTTTTTCCGGCATCAGCGCCTGCAAATCGGCGATGCGCGGCGAGAGCACCATCACGTCGGCCTGCGAACCCCAGTGGAACAGCCGGTAAATCATGTCGCGCCGTTCGACCTGGATGCAGATTTCGGTGCCGTTCAAGGTGCCCTTGAACAGCGGATAGCCGAACTGCCACTCGCTGCGGACTTGATAGGTTTCATCCATGTAGACCACGTCGTAGCCGCCGGGCGCGGGATCGACGTGCACCGGATGCTGGTGGCCGTTCATCAGGATCACCCAATCGTTGTTGACCTTGCGCTCGTGGCCTTTCAACTGGCCGCTGGTTTGCGCGGCGCGATCCATATAGCGCCGGTGGATGAAAGCGGCGACCGAGATCAGCAGCGCCGGGTCATCGTGCGGCACGTCGGAGGCGTGGAAGCCGTTCGGGTATTCCTCGGCGATCATGTTGGTGCTGATCCGCCCGGTCATGAACCGGGTGTGGACCATCAAGGCGGCCAGGAAGCTGATGTTGTGCTGGACGCCGCGGATGAAGAACTCGTTTAAGGCGTCGCGCATGTGCGCGATGGCGCGGTCGCGGGTCGAGCCGTAGGTGATCAGCTTGGCGATCATCGGGTCGTAATACATCGACACTTCGCTGCCTTCGTAGATGCCGGTATCCACCCGCACCACGTCGCTTTCCTTGGGCGGCATGTACTTGACCAGCCGGCCGATGGACGGCAGGAAGTTGCGGAACGGGTCTTCGGCGTAGACGCGGGCCTCGATCGCCCAGCCCTTGAGCCGGACATCGTTCTGGGTGAAGCTCAGCTTCTCGCCGGCGGCCACCCGGATCATCTGCTCCACCAGATCCAGGCCGGTGATGTATTCGGTGACCGGATGCTCGACCTGCAAGCGGGTGTTCATTTCCAGGAAATAGAAATTGCGCTTGGAGTCGACGATAAACTCGACCGTGCCGGCGGACTGGTAATCCACCGCGCGGGCCAGCGCCACCGCCTGCTCGCCCATCGCTTTGCGGGTTTTTTCGTCCAGGAACGGCGAGGGCGCCTCCTCGATCACCTTTTGGTGGCGGCGTTGCAGCGAGCATTCGCGCTCGCCCAGATAGACGATGTTGCCGTGGGCGTCGCCGAGCACCTGGATTTCGATGTGGCGCGGCTCTTCGATGTATTTCTCGACGAACACGCGGTCGTCGCCGAAGGAGGAGCGGGCTTCGTTGCTGGCGCGCTCCAGCCCGTCCACGCACTCGGCGTCGTTCCAGGCGATGCGCATCCCCTTGCCGCCGCCGCCGGCGCTCGCCTTGATCATCACCGGATAGCCGATGTCGCGGGCGATGGACAGCGCGTGGTCGCTGTCTTTGATCACGTCGGTGTAGCCGGGCACGGTGCTGACCCCGGCTTCCTTGGCCAAAATCTTGGAAGTGATCTTGTCGCCCATGGCTTCGATGGCGCGCACTTTGGGGCCGATAAACACGATCCCTTCTTTTTCCAGCGCTTCGCAGAAAGCGGGGCGCTCCGAGAGGAAGCCGTAGCCGGGATGGACCGCTTCCGCGCCGGTGTCCTTGCAGGCTTGGACGATGCGCTCCATCATCAGATAGCTTTGGGAAGTGGGCGGCGGGCCGATCAGCACGGCCTCGTCGGCCATTTCCACGTGCAATGCGTCACGGTCCGCCTCGGAATAGACCGCGACCGTCTTGATGCCCATTTTGCGGGCGGTTTTGATGACGCGGCAAGCGATTTCGCCGCGA
>JAEUPW010000144.1 GCA_016790045.1 Candidatus Competibacteraceae bacterium | reverse complement strand
CGGGCCATCGCTGACCTGCCGCTGCAAGCCAAGGCGCGCTTTGCCCTGCCGCGCGGCGTCACTTATGAGCTGGTCTACGACCACCGGCAAGTCCACCCCAGCGGCAACGTCACTTGGTCGGGGTATCTGAAGGACCACGGCGACGACTACCGGGCGGTGATCACCTTCGGGGAGCAGGGGACGTCCGGGCGGATTCTGACGCCGGAGGGCGAATTTCTGATCGAGTCCGACGCCGCCGGCGAGTGGCTGGTCGATCCCCATGCCCACGGCTTGATCCCGGCACCGCTAGAAGGTGACGACGCGAAAATCCCGCTGCCGGCCGAGGTGGAAAAACGCCTCCCTAAGAACCGGCGCGGCAGCTTTGCCGCGCCGAGCGATAACCCGCTCTCCGCTCAAGCTGTGGCGCAAGCGGCCGATGCGACGCCGGTCACCATCGACGTGATGATGCTGTACACGCCAGGACTTGCCAGCCGGCTGGGCGGCGGCCTGTCGGCCCGGCTCGATCAGTTGGTGGCGCTGTCCAATCAAGCCTATCGGGACAGCGGCATCTACATCAACCTGCGGGTGGTCCACAGGGAGCAGGTCAACTACAGCGACACCACCACCAACGACGCGGCCTTGGACGCGCTGACCAACGGCAGCGATCCCGCCCTGGCGGGAGTGGCCAACCTGCGCAACACCAAGGGAGCGGATTTGGTGTCGCTGATCCGGCCGTTCAACCACAGCGCTTCGGGCGGCAGTTGCGGGGTGGCCTGGATCGGCGGCTATGGCGGGCAGCCGATCAGCAACTACGCTAACTACGGCTATTCGGTGATCGGCGACGGGCGCGACGTGAACGGGTCGGGCTACTACTGCCTGGACCTGACCTTCGTCCACGAGCTGGGCCACAACATGGGCAGCTTGCACGACCGGGCTCATTCGAGCGGCGGGACGGGCGCGTACCCTTATTCCTTCGGCTACGGGGTCGAAGGGACTTTCGGCACGGTGATGAGCTACATCAATCCCCGGATCGGCAAATTCTCCAATCCGGCCATCACCTGCGCGGGCGGGATCGCTTGCGGGGTGAGCGAAACGGCGGCCAATTCGGCCAACAACACGCTGTCGCTCAACAACACCCGCGCCGCCGTGGCGGCGTTTCGCAGCGCGCAGGTCGTGACGCCGCCGGCCCCAACCACCTACGCCCTGACGGTGTCCAAATCGGGTAGCGGGACAGTGACCAGCAGCCCGGCCGGAATCAACTGCGGCAGCGATTGCGGCGAGAGCTATGCCGGCGCGACCAGCGTGACCTTGAACGCTGCCCCGGCCGCCGGTTCCTCGTTTGCCGGCTGGAGCGGCGCATGCACGGGAACGGGCGCTTGCGTGGTTAGCATGACTGCCGCTAAAAGCGTCACCGCGACGTTCAAGGCGCAAACGACCACTGCGGGCAAGTACAACCTGACGGTTGCCAAAGCCGGTACCGGCGCGGGAACGGTCGTCAGCAACCCCGCCGGCATCAACTGCGGATCGGCGTGTTCGTATGGATTCGCCAGCGGCGCCAGCGTGACCTTGACCGCAACGCCCGCCAGCGGCTCCACGTTCGCGGGTTGGAGCGGCGCGTGCACCGGAACCGGAACCTGCACGGTGCCGATGAGCGCGGCCAAGGCCGTCAAGGCCACCTTCAACAAAACCCAGGCCAAGAGCAACACCTACACCTTCAAGGTGGTGCTCAGCGGCAGTGGCACCGTCACCAGCAGCCCGGCCGGGATCAACTGCGGAAAGGTTTGCAGCGCGACGTTCCCGATGGGAACCTCGGTGACGCTGAAAGCGGTTCCGGCATCCGGTTACCTGTTCGCCGGAGCCAACACCAATTGCGCCAACAACGTTTGCACGGCCAACATCAACTTCAAGAAACGCTGAGTTTTAAGGAACCCAAAACGCAACGCGACAGGGATCGTCGCTCGCAGCAACGCGCACGACGACGGTGGAGACACGGTTTCCACCGTCTTTTTTGTGGGCAGCACCGGCAAGCGCGCTGTCAATATTCTCGGATTCGCGTGGCCGCGAGGCTTGAATTTCTCTCAATCGGCACCCAACTTATGAAGAAATTTTGCGTTTGCGGGGTACCGAGCCATGCGCATGGACAAACTGACCAACAAATTTCAACTGGCGCTGAGCGAAGCTCAAAGCTTGGCGATCGGTCGCGACCATCAATTCATCGAACCGGTGCATGTGCTGGCGGCCTTGCTCGACCAGGACGGCGGCACGGTGCGGCCTTTGCTCGCTCAGGCCGATGTCAACGTCAACCTGCTGCGCTCGCAGATCGGCGAGGCGCTGGATCGTTTGCCGCGCGTCGAAGGCGCGGGCGGCGACGTGCAGATTTCCAACGCGCTGTCGCGCGTGCTGAATCTGACCGATAAATTGGCCCAGAAGCGCAAGGACGCCTACATCTCGTCCGAACTGTTCGTGCTGGCCGCGCTGGAGGACAAGGGCGAGCTGGGCGCGATGCTGCACAAGGCGGGAGCGACCAAGAGCCTGATCGAGCGCGGCATCGAGGCGGTGCGCGGCGGCCAGAAGGTCGAAGACCCCAACGCCGAGGACCAGCGGCAAGCCTTGGAAAAATACACCATCGACCTGACCGAGCGGGCCGAGCAGGGCAAGCTCGATCCGGTGATCGGCCGCGACGACGAAATCCGCCGCACCATCCAGGTGTTGCAGCGGCGCACCAAAAACAATCCGGTGCTGATCGGCGAACCCGGCGTCGGCAAGACCGCCATCGTCGAAGGGCTGGCCCAGCGCATCATCAACGCCGAAGTGCCGGAAGGCTTGAAAAACAAGCGGGTGCTGGCGCTCGACATGGGCGCGCTGATCGCCGGGGCGAAGTTTCGCGGCGAGTTC
>JAEUPW010000126.1 GCA_016790045.1 Candidatus Competibacteraceae bacterium | reverse complement strand
TGCTGGAAGAGCGGCTGGGCGTGCGCTTGCTCCAGCGCTCGACCCGGCGCTTTGCGGTGACCGAGATCGGCCAACTCTATTACGAGCGCTGCAAGGCGATGCTGGTCGAGGCGGAAGCCGCCCAAGACGCGATTGCCGCCGCGCATGTGGAACCGTGCGGCAGCGTGCGCATGACCTGCCCGGTGGCGCTGTTGCACGCGCACGTCGGCGCGATGCTGGCCGATTTTCTGGCGGCGTATCCGCGCGTCGTCTTGCATCTGGAAGCGACCAACCGCCGGGTTGACCCCATCGGCGAAGGCATCGACCTGGCCTTGCGGGTTCGCCCGCCGCCGCTGGAGGACAGTGATTTGGTGTTGCGGGTTTTCGCCCATCGCAGCCAAGCGCTGGTCGCCAGCCCCGCGCTGTTGGAACGCCAAGGGACGCCTCAGGGGCCGGCCGATCTGGCGAATTGGCCGAGCCTGGCCTTGGGCGCGCCGCAACAGGAGCACGCGTGGACTTTGTTCGGATCGGGAGAGGCCCAAACGATTGTGACCCATGCGCCGCGTTTGGTGACCCGCGACATGATCGCGCTGCGCGCGGCGGCCGAAGCGGGCGTCGGGATCGTGCAGTTGCCGACGATGATGGTGCGCGCCGAGCTGGCCAAGGGAACGCTGGTTCGCGTGTTGCCGGGCTGGTCGCCCCGGCGCGAGATCGTCCATGCCGTTTATCCGTCGCGGCGCGGATTGCTGTCGTCGGTGCGAACTTTAATCGACGATTTGGCCCGGCGCTTCAAGGCGCTGGAAGACGATTGAAGGCCATCGCGAAACCGATCGGCCCAAACTGGCCGGCGCTTGATGCGCTCGCCCGAAACCCCACGCCGCAACGGCCACCGGCGCGCGATAGGCGTCTCGCAACACGCTCCCTGATGTAGTTCCCCCGCTCTTTCGCGGTGTTTGGCCCATTTGCCATCGGCGTTTTCCGCGCCAGACAGGCGGCGCCCTCAGGCTGCCACACTGCGCCATATCGCCTTAGCACCGCGCTGAAACAACTTGATATTGGAGCGAAATCATTTAGAAACAAGCCACTGAAACACTGTGCCAACAGAGGGTGGCAACAGCTCAACACCGAGCCAACAGCATCTCAAATACAGCCTTTAGCCGGGGGTCTCGCTCATGGGTTTACGCATGAAATTCAATTTGGTTTTGCTGTTGGCTTTCCTGATCGGTTTAGGGTTAACGGCCTATTTGAGCGATAACCTTCTCAAGCAGAACGCCCGCGAGGAAGTGCTCCAGAGCGCCAGCATCATGATGGAAAGCGCGCTCAGCGCCCGCACCTACACCGCCGAGCAAATCAAACCGCTGCTGACTTTGCAAATGAAGCGGGCGTTCCGGCCCGAAACGATCTCCGCTTATGCGGCCAGAGAAACTTTCAAAGCGCTGCGCGTCAAGTTTCCCGAATACACCTATAAAGAATCGGCGCTCAATCCGACCAATCCCAACAATCGGGCCACCGACTGGGAAGCCGATATCGTCCATGAATTTCGCAACAATTCCGAGAGTAAAGAATTGGCGGTGGAACGAGATACGCCAACCGGCCGGATGCTCAATTTGGCTCGGCCATTGCGCATCAGCGACGAGGGCTGTTTGACCTGCCACGGTAAAGTCGAAGAAGCGCCCAAGACCTTTACGGACCTCTACGGCGTCAACAACGGTTTTGGCTGGAAGCTGAACGAAATTGTCGGCGCGCAGATCGTCACAGTGCCCATGACCGTGCCGCTGGCGCGAGCTCAAAAAGCGTTCACCACCTTCATGCTGCTGTTGGGCGGCGTTTTTCTGTTTCTGCTGATCCTCCTTAACATTCTCCTCCATTTCGTGGTCATCCAGCCGGTGGTGCGGATCGCAAACATGGCCAGCGAAGTCAGCTTGGGCAAATTGAATGTGCCGGAGTACGTGCGTTCGGGCCAGGACGAGATTTCCTCGCTGTCGCAATCGTTTAACCGGATGCGCCTGAGTTTGGAAAACGCCATGCGGATGCTGGGCGAGTGAGCTTTCTGTACGGAAAAATTAGCCGTCCGATAACGCCGCGCGCTTTGGCGGATTTTTTCGGGTGAATGCTTGCTCTGGCTCGTAGAGCCTCTTGCTGTAGTCCTTGAACGCTGGCGGCGACACCGGTCTGGATAGCTCCGAGCGTGCAGCGAATACGCCGGCGTCGCTAATCGGCACCAAGGCGCGGAATTGATTCAAAAGTACGCTCAGCTCTCTCTCAACCGACGCGAAACCCGTCAAATTTAGCGGTTTCTTGCTATGCTTGAAGCGAAACGACCCTCGCGCAACCGCTCGGAACGCCCGCGCTCATGGACCGCACGATCTTCATCAGTTTTAGCCACCGGGATAAAGCCTACCGCGACGAACTGGTTCCGGCGCTGCCACCGCTCTCCCCCAGCCGCCCTTTTCCGGCAAAGCCAAGATCGCCGCGTGCGACCATCTCGGCGATAGCTGGCGCAAGTTGGCCGATTATTTTGAAATCGCGCCCGCCGACCGGGGGCGGTTCGAGCGCGGCGACGAGGCCCGTGGTATTTGGGAGTGGCTGGAAAACCGCCGGCGTTTGGGCGAACTGCCGCCAGGGCTGATCGCCATCGGCCGCCGAGACGTGGTGGAATTGCTGAAATAAAAGCGTAAACGGGAAGGAGTCCGAGGAATGTCCCCTTACGACGGGAAAACCAAACTGGCGTTTTGCGACCGGCTGGGCGACCAGTGGAAGAAACTGGCCGATTATTTCGATGTAGCAATCAGCGAGCGCGACCGCTTCCAGCAAGGCGACGAACCGCGCGCGGTCTGGGAATGGTTGGAGCGACGCAAGCGGCTGACGGAACTGCCGGATGCGCTCCGCTACATCGACCGTGAGGATATCGTGGTCGAGGTGCTGGAACCGCCCCCGCCTCCCGCCGCGTCTCTGTCGCGCCCCGATTGGTCCGGTTCGCCCTATCCCGGCTTGCGGCATTTCTCCGATAAGGAACACGCCATCTTTTTCGGTCGGGACGAAGAAATTCGAGAACTCTTGAAACGGCTGGCCGATCCGCTTCAGCGGTTTATCGCCGTGGTGGGCACGTCTGGCTCCGGCAAGTCGTCGCTGGTGATGGCCGGCGTCATCCGGCGCCTGCCCGCCGGGTGGGTTCCTGTCCGGTTTACCCCCGGCGGACTGGGCGACGATCCGTTCTTGGCGCTGGCCGCCAAACTGGAATCGTCGCTGGAACCCCACAGCCTGACCGGTCGCGCCATCGCCGAACGGTTGCGGGCCAGAGGTGATCTGGACGCGCTGGCCCGATTGATTCTGGAACAACGGTGGCCGGCGGATGAACTGCTGCTGTTCGTCGATCAGTTCGAAGAGCTGTTCACGCTGGTCGCGGACGAGCACCGGCGGCGTTTCGTCGCCCTGCTGACCAAAGCGGCGGAAAGCCCGCGCGTGCGCGCGATCCTGACCGTGCGCGCCGATTTCTATCCGCAGTGTATCGATATCGGTCTCGAATCCCTGTTGCGAGCGGGTTCCTATCCGCTGGCGGCGCCGAAGCTGCGGGCGTTGCTGGAGATGATCACCGGTCCGGCGGCGTTGGTCGGGCTGCGATTCGAGGACCGCTTGCCGGGGCGGTTGCTGGAGGATACGGGACGGGAACCGGGCGTCCTGGCGCTGCTGGCCTTCGCCTTGGCGGAACTGTATCGCCGGAAAGATGGGATGCTGCTGACCCATGCGGCCTACGACGATTTCGGTCGGGTGCCGGGGGCGATCAGCCAACGGGCGGAAGCGATTTTCACCGCGTTGGATGCCGAGGCGCAAACCGCGTTCGAAGTGGTGTTCCGAGAACTGGTCAAGGTCGACGAGCAGGGCGTGGCCACTCGGCAACGGGCCTGGTTGGACCCGCTGCGCGGTTTGGCGGCGGTTCAGCGCTTCATCGCGGCGTATTCGCATCAGGACGCGCGCTTGCTGGTTTGCGCCGAAGCGGAGCAGCGACCGACCGTGGAAGTGGCGCACGAAGCGCTGCTCAGCTATTGGCCGCGCCTGAAGCAATGGATTGCGGTCAGACGGGACGACTTGTGGCTGCGCCGGCAAATCGCGCAACTGGCCGCGTACTGGCGCGACCACGACCGCAAAGACGAGCACCGCTGGCCCGACGCACGGGTGGCCGAAGTCATCGCCATGCGGGAGCACCTCAAGCTGGAGCCAACGGATTTCACCCCACTGGAACGGGATTTCCTCGGCCCGCTCGATTGCGACCAGATGCTGGCCGCTCTGGACGAGCCGGCCACGACCCACGAGCAGCGCGCCATCATCGGCGTGCGCCTGGCGTTGCTGGGCGATCCCCGCCCTGGCGTGGGGCTGCGCGCCGATGGACTGCCGGATATCGTGTGGTGCCCAGTGCCGGGCGGCGAGGTAATGCTGGAAGAGAATACCGGCACCTTCACGGTCGAGCCGTTCCAGATCGCCAAATACCCGGTGACCTATCGCCAGTACCGCGCTTTTTTAGACGCGGAAGATGGTTATCACAATGCGAAGTGGTGGAGCATTTGGGTGCTCCGGCCATTCGACAAACCGGGCCGGCAGTTCCAGCGGTACGATAACCATCCAGCGGAGAATCTCACCTGGGTGGAGGCCGTCCCTTTCTGTCGCTGGCTGAGCGCTAAACTGGGCTACGAGGTGCGTTTGCCCACTGAGTGGGAATGGCAGCAAGCGGCGACCGGCGGCGACCCGGCGAACGAATATCCCTGGGGGCCGGACTGGGATGCACAATGCGCCAATACTTATGAAAGTGAGCTGAGCCGAAGCACGGCGGTGGGGATGTATCCGCAAGGCGCATCGCCGGTGGGCGCCCTGGATATGAGCGGCAACGTTTGGGAATTTTGCCTGAACGAATACGATCAACCCAGAAATGTCGGCCCGGCGGGCAAGGCCCGCCAGGTGGTGCGCGGCGGCGCCTGGGACGACCTCCAAGCCTTCGCGCGCGCCGCTTGCCGCGGCGGCTTCGCGCCCGCCGTCCGCAACCTCAACCTCGGTTTTCGGCTGGCGCGGGCGTCTCCCATCTGAAACACTGGATACTGATTGTCGCGATCCAGGGCGCGGGGGTTTCATCCAAAGTCAACAGCTTCAGCAGCCCTGTTTCAAAACCCTGCAAGAGCCGTTGAATCGCCAGGGGTTCTTTTCGGAGCAGCCAGGCGGCTTCGGTGAGTTGTAGCAACTGATTTGATGGTTGGCGGCCGCTCCGCGAGCGTCGGGAACGGTGACGGTGACTTCCTGATGTTCCGCCAGTTCAACCGGTTCC
>JAEUPW010000060.1 GCA_016790045.1 Candidatus Competibacteraceae bacterium | reverse complement strand
CCGCTGCCGGTGATCTGGCTGATCGGCAAGACCCAAGCCGGCAAGACCTCGATCATCCGCGCGCTGACCGGCAGCGAAGCCGCCGAGATCGGCAACGGCTTCCAGCCCTGCACCCGGACCTCCCGCTTTTACGATTTCCCGGCCGAAGCGCCGGTGGTGCGTTTTCTCGACACGCGCGGCTTGGGCGAGGTGGCCTACGATCCCGCCGAGGATATCCGCTATTGCGAATCGCAGGCGCATTTGATCCTGGGCGTGATGAAGGCCGCCGACATCCGGCAGGACGACATCTTCGCGGTGCTGCGCGCGGTGCGCCAGCGGCATCCCGAATGGCCGGTGCTGATCGCCCAAACCGGCTTGCACGAACTCTATCCGCCAGGCGGCGAGCATCTGATGCCGTACCCTTACCAGCAGCAACCGCTGCCGCCGCAAGTCCCCAACGATCTGGCGCGCGCCCTGGCCGAGCAACGCCAGCGCTTGGGCCGGCTGCCGGGCTCCGGTCCGGTGCGCTGGACGCCGGTCGATTTGACGCCGCCGGAGGACGGTTGGGAACCGGCGAATTACGGCCTGGAGGCGCTGTGGGCGACGATCGAGGAGATCACCTCGCTGCGCTTGCAGGCGCTGTTGCGCGGCGACGGGGAAGTGTTGGACGCGCTCGCCCGCGCCGCGCACCCGCACATCGTCGGTCACGCCGTCACGGCGGGCGGGCTTGGCGCGCTGCCGCTGGTCGAGCTGATCGGCGTCCCGGCGGTGCAAGCCAAGCTGTTGCACGTGCTCGCTAAACTGTACGGGCAAAGTTGGGACAAGCGCTCGGTCACCGAATTTCTCGGCCTGTTGGGGGTGGGGGTCGGCGTCGGCTACTTGGCGCGGATGCTGGGCCGGCAAGTGACCAAACTGGTGCCGATTTGGGGGCAGACGGTCGGGGCGATGTGGGGGGCGACGGCCAATAGCGCGGGCACCTACGCGCTCGGCAAGGCGGCCGCCTACTATTTCGGGGCGCGCCGGGAGGGTGGCGTCGTGGACCCGAAACGGTTGCGAAGCATTTACGTGGACGGCTTGAAGACCGGGTTGAGCTTGCTGAAATCAACCTCCAAAGATCGGCCGTCGTGAAGCGCCTGCTCGGTCGGTTCGACCGCTTGCGCCTGGCGTCCCTGCTAGTCTGGACGCTGCCGATCACGGCCCTGCTGCCGCTCGGAACCCTCTGGTTGTGGCAGGAGAACGCTTTTTTGTGGTGGCTGCTCGCCATGGTGGTGTGCAGCGCCCTCGGCTACGGCTTCCAGCACGCCTTGCGCCGGCGGGAGCGGCGGCTGCTCGCCGCCGCCTCGACTGCGGCCGATCCCAACTGGTCGCCGCGAGCCGAAACCGCCTGGGCGGCGGTGGAGCAGCTCGCGGACGCGGTCAGCCCGAAAGACCATCCGCTGGACGACGGCGACCGCCTCTGGGCGCTCGGCCGGGAGGTGCTGGATACGGTCGCCCGCCGCTACCACCCGCAAGCGGAGCAGCCGCTTCTGGAGCTGACCGTGCCGCACATGCTGTTGATCATCGAGCGCGCCAGCCGCGACTTGCGCGCGTCGCTGATCCGCAACATCCCGTTGAGCCACCAGCTCACCATCGGCGATCTGTTGAAGGTCCAGCGCTGGGTGGAGCTGGCCGAGCGCTGGCTCAACGTCTATCGCGCCGGACGGCTGGTGGTCAATCCCGCCGGCGCGCTGCTGAGCGAGCTGTGGAGCCATTTGCGCGATCGCGGCTACGGGATGGCGTGGGCCGAATTGCAACAGTGGTTGCTGCGCGAATACGTGCGCAAGGTCGGCTACTACGCCGTCGAGCTGTACAGCGGGCGGCTGATGTTGACCGAGGGCGCGTCGAGCCTGGAACCGACCCGCGCCTCGCGCTCCGATTTACAAGAGGCCGAGCGGGCCGCCGCCCCGCTCGATGAGCCGTTGCGCATCCTGGTGGCCGGCCGGGCGAGCGCCGGCAAATCGAGCCTGATCAACGCGCTGTTTGGCCGCCTGATCGCCGCCACCGACGTGCTGCCGGACACCACGGCGGCGCTGACGCCCTATCGCTTGACCCGCGAGGGCCTGGAGACCGCGCTCATCTTCGACACGCCCGGTTCCGACACGCCGCTGTTCGAGGAAAAGGCGTTCAAACAGGCCGCGCTCGCGGCGGATTTAATTTTGTGGGTGTGCCCCGCCAACCGGCCCGACCGCCAAGCGGATCGGACGTTGCTGGATCACGTGCGCGGCTGGTATGCCCGCCGTTCCGACCACCGGCAACCGCCGTTGCTGGCGGTGATCACCCATATCGACCAATTGCGGCCTTCGCGCGAGTGGCAGCCGCCTTACGACCTGCGCAATCCGGCCACGCCCAAGGCCGTCAACATCCGCGCGGCGGTGGAAGCGGCGGCGGCGGATCTCGCCGTGCCGGTCGATGCCGTCATCCCCGTGTGTCTCGCCGAAGGCCGCCTTTACAACGTCGACGACGTGCTGTGGGCGGCGATTCTGGCCCGCCAGAACGAGGCCAATCGCGTCCGGTTTCTGCGCTGTTTGAAGGATCGGCAACGGCAGGAAAATTGGGCGCTGCTCCGCCAGCAACTGAGCAGCGCCGGACGTTGGTTGGCCGGCTTGCCCGATAAGCTATTGCATTGATTTATCTGTTTTTTTAAAGGACGGGTCACAGAGCTAAACCCGCGTTTTGGCCCGTCGGATCGACCGTCGCCGCCACGGTTTGACGGGCCATCTGTGCTACAATAAACGACCTTATAGCCACGCCAGTGGCGGGTTCCAGACAAAGGTCGCGCATGACAGAGATCGCCAAAGAAATCCTCCCGGTCAACCTCGAAGACGAGATGCGGCAGTCCTACCTCGATTACGCCATGAGCGTGATCGTGGGCCGGGCCTTGCCGGACGTGCGCGATGGCCTCAAACCGGTGCACCGGCGGGTGTTGTTCGCCATGAGCGAACTCGGCAACGACTGGAACAAGCCCTACAAAAAATCCGCCCGCGTGGTCGGCGACGTGATCGGCAAATATCACCCGCACGGCGACACCGCCGTTTACGACACCATCGTCCGCATGGCGCAGCCGTTTTCCTTGCGCTACATGCTGGTGGACGGCCAGGGCAATTTCGGCAGCATCGACGGCGACGCGCCGGCGGCGATGCGTTACACCGAAGTCCGCATGTCCCGCATCACCCAAGAATTGCTGGCCGACCTCGACAAGGAAACCGTCGATTTCGCGCCGAACTACGACGAATCGGAACGCGAGCCGACCGTTTTCCCGACCCGTCTGCCCAATCTGCTGGTCAATGGCTCCTCCGGCATCGCCGTCGGCATGGCGACCAATATCCCGCCGCACAATTTGGGCGAAGTGGTGGATGCCTGCACCGCGCTGATCGACGATCCGGGCCTGAGCATCGGCCAGCTCATGCGCCACATTCCGGGGCCGGATTTTCCGACCGCCGGCCTGATCAACGGCGCGCGCGGCATTCGCGACGCCTATGAGACCGGCCGGGGCCGGGTGCAGATGCGCGCCCGCACCGAGATCGAAACCGACGAGGCGCGCGGCCGCCAGGCCATCATCGTCACCGAATTGCCTTATCAGGTAAATAAAGCCCGGCTGATCGAAAAGATCGCCGAGCTGGTCAAGGACAAAAAAATCGAGGGCATCACCGAGCTGCGCGACGAGTCCGACAAGGACGGCATGCGCATCTACATCGAGCTGCGCCGCAACGAAAACGCCGAGGTGGTGCTGAACAACCTGTACCTGCACACGCCGCTGCAATGCGTGTTCGGGGTCAACATGGTGGCGCTGGTGGACGGCCAGCCGCGCCTGCTCAACCTCAAGCAGGTGCTGGAGGCGTTTCTGTCCCATCGCCGCGAGGTGGTGGTGCGGCGCACCGTGTTCGAGCTGCGCAAGGCCCGCGAGCGCGCCCACATCGTCGAAGGGCTGGCGGTGGCGCTCGCCAATCTCGACCCGCTGATCGCCCTGATCCGCGCCGCCGCCGATCCCGCCGCCGCCAAGGCCGCGCTGCTGGAGCGGACCTGGCTGCCGGGTCTGGTGACCGAACTGCTGGGGCAAGCCGGCGCGGCGGCTTCCAGGCCGGACGATTTGCCGGCGGACTACGGCCTGTCCGATGTCGGCTACCGCCTCTCGCCCGCGCAAGCCCAAGCCATTCTCGATTTGCGCCTGCACCGCTTGACCGGGCTGGAGCAGCGCAAACTGCTGGACGAATATCAGGAGCTGCTGGGTCGCATTCGAGAGTTGCTGGCGATTTTGACCCAGCCGGAGCGGCTGACGGCGGTGATCCGCGCCGAATTGCAGGAGCTGCGCGCCCAGTACGCCGATGCCCGCCGCACCGTGATCCAGCCGGATGAAAGCAATCTGAATCTTGAGGATTTGATCACCGAAGAAACCGTGGTGGTCACGCTCTCCCACGCCGGCTACGTCAAATCGCAGCCGCTGTCGCTGTACCGGGCGCAGCGGCGCGGCGGGCGGGGCCGGGCCGCGACCACGGTCAAGGAAGAGGATTTCGTCGACAAGCTGTTCATCGCCAGCACCCACGACACCGTGCTGTGTTTTTCCAATCGCGGCCGGGTGTATTGGAAGAAGGTTTACGAGTTGCCCCAAGCGGGGCGCACCGCGCGCGGCCGGCCCATCGTCAACCTGCTGCCGCTGGAGGAGAGCGAGCGCATCAACGCGGTGCTGGCGGTGCGCGAGTTCAGCGACGACCACTACGTGTTTTTCGCCACCGCCGGCGGCACGGTCAAAAAAACCCCGCTGTCCGAATATTCCCGCCCGCGCCCCAGCGGCATCATCGCCATCGATTTGCGCGACGGCGACCAACTGGTCAACGTCGAACTGACCGACGGCCAGCGCGACGTGATGCTGTTTTCCGACGCCGGCAAGGCGGTGCGCTTCGCCGAAACCGACGTGCGCGACACCGGCCGCTCGGCCTGCGGCGTGCGCGGCATCCGCCTGGGCGAAGGCCAGAAGGTCATCGCGCTGATCGTGGTGGGCGAGGGCACGGTGCTGACGGTGACCGAAAACGGTTACGGCAAGCGCACGCCGGCCGACGATTACCCGCGCCACAGCCGGCGCGGCCAGGGCGTGATCGCCATCCAAACCTCCGAGCGCAACGGGCAAGTCATCGGCGCGGTTCAGGTGGAAAGCGACCACGAGATCATGCTGATCACCGACGGCGGCACCCTGGTCCGGACCCGGGTCGGGGAGATCTCCGTGGTGGGCCGCAACGCCCAGGGCGTCAAGCTGATCAGCCGGCATGGCGAGGAGAAGCTGATCGGCGTCGAAAAGATCGAGGGCATGGGCGATCTGGAAAGCAACGGCGACGCAAACGGCGAGGGCGAGGACAACGGCCTCGTGGCGGAGGAAGGCGAAGGCGGCGAGGGGGCCGAATGAGCGAGGCCGATGGCCTGTCGGCGCTGCGGGAGCGGATCGACGCGCTAGACCGGCAGATTCAAGCGCTGATCGCCGAGCGGGCGCGCTGCGCGCAAGAAATCGGCGCGATCAAGCAGGCGGCGGGCGCGACCGGCAATCTCTACCGGCCGGAGCGCGAAGCCCAGGTGTTGCGGCGGGTGATCGAAACCAACCGGGGGCCGCTCAGCAACGAGGAAATGGCCCGGCTGTTTCGCGAGATCATGTCCGCCTGCCTGGCGTTGGAAGAGCCGTTACGGATCGCGTTTCTGGGGCCGGAAGGCACTTTTACCCAGGCCGCCGCGCTCAAGCATTTCGGCCAGTCCATCCGCAGCATCCCGCTGCGGGCCATCGATGAAGTGTTTCGCGAGGTCGAGGCCGGCTCGGCCGATTACGGGGTGGTGCCGGTGGAAAATTCCACCGAGGGCGTGGTCAATCACACGCTCGATATGTTCCTGCAATCGCCGCTGAAGATTTGCGGCGAGGTGCAGATGCGGATCAACCAGCATCTCATCACCCGAGCCGCCGATTTGAGCGCCGTCCGCCGCCTCTATTCCCACCGCCAGTCGCTGGCGCAATGCCGCGAATGGATCGACGCAAATTTGCCGCGCGTGGAGCAGATCGAGGTGAGCAGCAACGGCGAAGCGGCGCGGCGGGCGCGCGAAGAACCGCAGGCGGCCGCCATCGCCGGCCAGTGCGCGGCGGACATCTACGGGCTGCCGACTTTGGTGCGCAACATCGAGGACGAGCCCAACAACACCACCCGCTTTTTGATCGTCGGCAACCAGCCAATCCAGCCGTCCGGCGACGACAAGACCGCGCTGCTGGTGGCGTCGCTCAACCGGCCCGGCGCGCTGTTCAAGCTGCTGGAGCCGCTGGCTCACCACAACGTCAGCATGAACCGGATCGAATCCCGACCCTCGCGGCGCGGCATGTGGGATTACGTGTTTTTCATCGATCTCGACGGCCACGCCCAAGACGAGCCGGTGGCCGGCGCGCTGGCCGAATTGAAGGAGCAGGCCAGCTTGTTCCGGGTGCTGGGCTCTTACCCCAAGGGCGTGTTGTGACGGATGATTACGATTCGCCGTGGAAAGAGGTGCTGGAGCGCTATTTCCCCGCGTTTCTCGCTTGGTTTTTTCCTGCCGCTCACGCCGACATTGCCTGGGAACACGGTTATCGCTTTCTCGACAAAGAATTGCAAAAAGTGGTGCGCGATGCCGAGTTAGGCCGGCGCTGGGCCGACAAGCTGGTACAAGTGACGAGCCGTGACGGCGGCGAGGATTGGCTGCTGGTGCACATCGAAATTCAGGGGCAGCGGGAAGCCGATTTTGCCAGGCGGATGTTCAGCTACAACTATCGCTTGTTCGATCGCTACGCCCGTCCGGTCGTGAGTTTGGCGGTATTGGGCGAGGGCCGGGGCGAAACGGCGGGGCAATTCGGCTACGGCCGCTGGGGCGGTGAAACCCGCTTCACGTTTCCCGTGGTGTGTCTGAACGACTACCGCGACCGGCAGGCGGACATGATGCAATCCGCCAATCCCTTTGCCGTCGTCGTGCAAGCTCACCTTGAAGCGCAAGCGACCGCCCACGATCTTGACCGCCGCTATCAAGGCAAGCTGCAATTGGTCAAAAGCCTGTATCGGCGCGGCTGGGCGCGACAGGATATTCTGGAACTGTTCCGGGTCATCGACTGGCTTTTGCAATTGCCAGAGGTGCTGGAAAGTCAACTCTGGACGGCAGTGCAAGAGCACGAGGAGGCGACACAAATGCGTTACGTCACCAGTTTAGAGCGAATCGCTATCCATAAAGGGATGGAAAAAGGGATGGAAAAAGGGATGGAAAAAGGGATGGAATCGCAACGGCGCATGTTGCTGCGGCTGGTTCGCCGCCAGTTCGGCGAATCTATCGCCGAGCAGAGCGCGCCAGCGCTGGAGCAAATTCGGCAATCGCTCATCCTTGAAGATCTCGGCGAGGCGCTGTTCGATTGCGCGGATGAACCGGCATGGTTGGCGCGGCTCAACGCGGCGGTACAGGCGCAAGCGAACACCTCGCCGAATAGCGAGTTGAGCCTCTAAATCGCTCTCCGATAGCGTTATCGAAAACCCGCCTTTCTCGCTCGATGGAGCTTTTTTCCCCATGACCTGCGATTTTCTTTCCCTCGCTGCTGCCGGCGTGCGCACTTTGCAACCCTACCAGCCCGGCAAGCCGGAGAGCGAACTGCGCCGCGAGTATGGCCTGAGCGACATCGTGAAACTCGCGTCCAACGAGAATCCGCTCGGCCCCAGCCCCAAGGCGCTGATGGCCGTTAAGGAAGCGCTGGACCAGCTTGCCCGTTACCCCGACGGCAACGGCTTCGAGTTGAAGGCGGCGCTCTCGCAACGGCTTCGCGTGCCGATGGCGGCGCTGACCTTGGGCAATGGTTCCAACGACGTGCTGGAACTGGTGGCGCGGGCCTTTTTGACCCCGGAACACGAAGCGATTTTTTCCGAGCACGCCTTCGCCGTTTATCCCATCGTCACCCAGGCGATTGGAGCGACAGCGCGCGTCGCCAAAGCCAATCCACCCGATCACGAGATGCCTTGCGGTCACGATCTTGACGCCATGCGCGCGCGGGTGACCGGCCGGACGCGGGTGACGTTTATCGCCAATCCCAACAATCCCACCGGAACGTGGTTGAAGACGGCGGAGCTGGAAGCGTTTTTGAAGGCGGTTCCCGAGCGGGTCATCGTGGTGGTGGATGAAGCCTATCTCGAATATGTCGAGCCGGACATGGATTGCCCCGACGCTTTGCAATGGCTCGCCCGCTTCCCGAATCTGGTGGTCACCCGCACCTTCTCCAAAGCCTACGGCCTAGCCGGATTGCGGGTCGGCTACGCCGTCTCCAGCCCGCCGGTGGCCGATTTGCTGAATCGGGTACGCGAACCGTTCAACGTCAACAGCCTAGCACTGGCGGCGGCCACGGCCGCGCTGGAGGATGCCGAGCATCTGGAGCGGAGCAAGGCGGTCAACCGCGACGGCAGGCGACGGCTCCTGGCATTCTGCCGCCAGCAGGGCCTGGGGTGGCTGCCGTCGGCCGGCAATTTCCTGTGCGTCGAGGTAGGCCGACCCGGACGCGACGTGTTTTTGGAATTGCTGAAACGCGGCGTCATCACCCGGCCGGTGGACAATTACGGCTTGCCTCGTTTTTTGCGCATTAGCATCGGCACGGAAGCGGAAAACGCGCGGTTGCTGGACGCCTTGGGCGACGTCCTGAAGGGCTGAGATGACCGCTCAACCCTTGATCCAACGCTTGTGCGTGATCGGCGTCGGCCTGATCGGCGGCTCGCTGGCCCGCGCGTTGCGCGAGCGGGGCGAAGTCGCCGAGGTGGTCGGCTGCGGTCGCAACGAGGCCAATTTGCGCGCCGCCGTCCAACTGGGCGTGGTGGATCGGTACGACACCGATCCCGCCCGCGCGGTCTCCGGCGCGGACGTGGTGGTGATCGCCGTGCCGCTGGGAGCCATCGAGGCGGTGTTGCGCGCCATCGTCCCGCATCTGGCGACGGAGGCCGTGGTAACCGATGTCGGCAGCGCCAAGGGCAGCGTGGTGGCCGATGTCGAGCGGGTTTACGGTCATATTCCGGCACATTTTGTCCCCGGACATCCGATTGCTGGCACCGAGAAAAGCGGGGTGGAAGCGTCTTTTTCGACCCTGTTTCACAAGCGTCGGGTGATCCTGACCCCGCTGGCGGAAACCGCTGCCAGCGCCCATCAGCGGGTCAAGCGGATGTGGGCGCTGACCGGCGCCGAAGTGATCGACATGGGCGTGCGCCATCACGATGCGGTGCTCGCCGCGACCAGCCATCTGCCGCACATGCTGGCGTACACCCTGGTGGATACGCTGGCGCGGCTGGATGATCGGGCGGAGATTTTCCGCTACGCGGCGGGCGGTTTTCGGGATTTCAGCCGCATCGCCTCCAGCGACCCGAACATGTGGCACGATATCTGTGTCGCTAACCGCGAGCAGCTATTGGAGATGATCGCCTTGTTCAGCGCCGATCTGGAGCGGCTGGCCTCGGCCATCCGCACCGATGATCGCGGCGCGCTGCTCGATACTTTTCAGCGCGCCAAGCGCGCCCGCGACAACCTCTATCTCGACTGAGATTCCCGCATGAATCCTTTGACTTTTACCGTCGCTCCGGGCGGCTGCCTGCGCGGTCGGCTGCGCGTGCCCGGCGACAAATCGATCTCGCATCGCGCCATCATGTTCGGCGCGCTGGCTGAAGGCGTCACGACCGTCGACGGTTTTCTCGAAGGCGAAGATTGCCTGGCCACGCTGGGGGCGTTTCGCGCCATGGGCGCGCGCATCGACGGGCCGGAGCGCGGCCGGGTCGTCGTGCACGGGGTGGGCTTGCATGGCCTGCGAGCGCCGGCCGGGCCGCTGGATATGGGAAATTCCGGCACCTCGATGCGCTTGTTGTCCGGCATTTTGGCCGGGCAGGCGTTCGATACGGTTCTGACCGGCGATGCCTCGCTGACCCGGCGGCCGATGCGGCGGGTGACCGAACCGCTCGCCCGCATGGGCGCGAAAATCGAGACGGCCGAGCGAGGCACGGCTCCATTGCGGATTTGCGGCGGCCAGCGCTTGACCGGCATCGATTACGCCCTGCCGGTCGCCAGCGCCCAGGTGAAATCCTGCTTGTTGCTGGCCGGGCTGTACGCCGAGGGCGCGACCCGCATCACCGAACCCGCGCCGACGCGCGATCACACGGAACGGATGCTGGAGGGTTTCGGCTATCCTTTGCGTCGGGAGAGCGACCGCATGTTCGCCGTCGCGGGCGGAGGGCGCTTGGTCGGAACCCCGCTCGATATCC
Source organism: Candidatus Competibacteraceae bacterium (assembly GCA_016790045.1). Lineage (GTDB taxonomy): Bacteria > Pseudomonadota > Gammaproteobacteria > Competibacterales > Competibacteraceae > Competibacter_A. Next base: position 65,679 of record JAEUPW010000060.1, on the reverse strand, counting down.
CGGCCGATATATCATCATCTGCCTTTTTTCTGGTGGGAGCCAGTATTGCGCCGGGTTCGAATCTGGTGTTGGAGCACGTTGGCGTCAACCCGACTCGCGATGGCGTGATCTCGATTTTGCGCCTGATGGGCGCTGACATCGAGCTGCTCAATCCTCGGTTGGCCGGCGGCGAACCGGTGGCGGATTTGAGGGTGCGGCACGCGCCCTTGCGCGGTATCCGAATTCCCGAAGAGCTGGTCCCGCTGGCGATCGACGAATTTCCCGCGATCTTCATCGCCGCCGCTTGCGCCGAAGGAGAAACGCTGTTGACCGGGGCCGGGGAGCTGCGGGTCAAGGAAAGCGACCGCATTCAAGCGATGGCCGACGGCTTGACGGCGCTGGGCGTCAGCGCCGAGCCCGCCGCCGATGGCATGACGATTCGCGGTGGCGCGCTTTCGGGCGGAACCGTCGACAGCCATGGCGACCACCGCATCGCCATGAGTTTCGCCATCGCCGCGCTGCGCGCCGGTGACGCGATCCGGATTCGGGATTGCGCCAACGTCAACACCTCGTTTCCGGGATTCGTCGCCTCGGCGCGCGCGACGGGTTTGGCCATTCGGGAGTTGAACTGAGATGAGCGATGCGCCGAAGCCAACGCTTGCGCCTGTCATCGCCGTGGACGGACCGAGCGGCGTCGGCAAGGGCACGCTGTGCCAGCGGCTCGCCGATCGCCTGGGCTGGCATTTGCTCGATAGCGGCGCGCTGTATCGGCTGACGGCGCTGGCGGCTTTAAACCGCGAGGTGGCGTTGGACGATGAGGCCGAACTTGCGGCGGTGGCCGCCGGTTTGGAAGTCGAATTCGTGGCGAGCCGGGATCAGCCCCCGCGCATCCTGCTGGCGGGAATGGAGGTCGGCGTCGAACTGCGCGGCGAAACCTGCGCCGCCGCCGCCTCGCGGGTCGCCGCGCTGCCGGCGGTCAGAGCGGCGCTGTTGCAACGCCAACGGGATTTCCGGCAGGCGCCCGGCCTGATCGCCGACGGCCGGGATATGGGGACAGTGGTGTTTCCCGATGCCGGGCTGAAACTGTTTTTGAACGCCAGCGCGGAAGAACGCGCCATGCGCCGCTATAAGCAGTTGAGAGAAAAAGGTTTGGATGCTAACCTTATGAGTCTGGTTGAAGAAATCAACGCTCGTGACAGCCGGGACGCCGGCCGGGCGGTGGCGCCGCTCCAGTCGGCGGCAGACGCTGAAGTGCTGGATACGACCTCGTTGAGCATCGCCGAGGTTTGCGATTGGGCTCTACGGCTCGCCGCCCGGCGGTTCGATTTTCCGAAAATCGCCTAAACCCGTACTTTACGATGGGAAAATCCGTGGCTACGCTTACGGCATCCCGATGAAGACTGACCGGATGCTCCGGGAGCCCCCGCTTTTCTAAGACGACACGTGCTGGTTCGGATCCGTCCGGGCGAAGCATTTTTAATAATCCAACCGTGGCGGACCGTTACCGCCGATTTTTGAGTCATAACCCATGAGTGAAAGTTTCGCCGAACTGTTTGAACAGAGCCTGGTTGACAAGCAAATGCAACCGGGCGCCATCATCCAGGGCCTTGTGGTCGCCATCCGTCAGGACGGCGTGGTGGTCAACGCCGGCCTGAAGTCGGAAGGGCTAATCCCGCTCGAACAGTTTTACAACGAGGAAGGCGTGCTCGATGTAAAAATGGGCGATCAGGTCGAGGTCGCCCTGGACGCGCTCGAAGACGGCTCCGGAGAAACCCGGCTATCCCGCGAAAAGGCCAAGCGCGCCCGCATCTGGAGCGCGCTGGAGCAGGCGTTCGAGAAAGAAGAGATCGTCAAGGGTTTGATCAGCGGCAAGGTCAAGGGCGGCTTCACGGTCGACATAGGCGAAATCCGCGCCTTTCTGCCCGGCTCGCTGGTGGACGTGCGGCCGGTGCGCGACGCCGGCTATCTGGAAGGCAAAGAACAGGAATTCAAGGTCATCAAACTCGACCGCCGCCGCAACAACGTGGTGGTGTCCCGCCGCGCCGTGGTCGAGCAGGAATATAGCGCCGAACGCGAGGCGCTGCTGCAAAATCTCCAGGAAGGCCAGATCGTCGAGGGCATGGTCAAGAACCTCACCGATTACGGCGCGTTTCTGGATTTGGGCGGCATCGACGGCTTGCTGCACATCACCGACATGGCGTGGCGGCGGGTCAAGCATCCCTCGGAAGTGGTCGCGGTCGGCGACGCCATCCAGGTCAAGGTGCTCAAATTCGACCGCGACCGCAACCGGGTGTCGCTGGGGCTCAAGCAACTCGGCGACGATCCCTGGATCGCCCTGGCCCGGCGTTATCCGGTCGGCACCCGCGTGTTCGGCAAGGTCACCAACATCGCCGATTACGGCTGTTTCGTGGAAATCGAAGAGGGCGTCGAAGGTCTGGTCCACGTTTCCGAAATGGACTGGACCAACAAGAACGTCAACCCCAACAAAGTGGTGGCCTTGGGCGACGAAGTCGAGGTCATGGTGCTGGATATCGACGAGGACCGCCGGCGCATCTCGCTCGGCATGAAACAGTGCCAGCAGAATCCGTGGGAGGAGTTCGACCAGAATCACGCCAAGGGCGACCGCGTCTCCGGCAAGATCAAATCCATCACCGATTTCGGCATCTTCATCGGCCTGGACGGCGGCATCGACGGCTTGGTGCACCTGTCCGACATTTCTTGGAACCTGCCCGGCGAGGACGCCGTGCGCCACTACAAGAAAGGCCAGGAAGTCGAGGCGGTGGTGCTGGCGGTCGATCCCGAGCGCGAGCGCATTTCGCTCGGCATCAAGCAGCTCGACAAAGATCCCTTCTCCAATTTCGTCGCCGATCATCCCAAGGGCACCATCGTCAAGGGCCGCATCGTATCGGTGGACAGCAAAGGCGCCATGGTCGATTTGGGCCACGGCATCGAAGGGACGCTGCGCGCCTCCGAATTGACCCGCGAACGGATCGAAGACGCTCGGGTGGTGCTCAAGGAAGGCGAAGACATCGAGGCCAAATTCATCGGCGTCGACCGCAAGAACCGCACCATCACCCTGTCCATCAAAGCCAAGGACATGGCCGAGGAAGCCGAGGTGTTGCAGGACTACAGCCGCAAATCCAGCACCGGCGCAACCTTGGGCGACATTTTCAAGGAGCAGATGGGCGCGCAGGACGATTGAACGGGGTTTCGGAGCCGGCCCATCAGGCTGCCGGCTCTTGCTCTCCCGCCGCCCGAGCGCAGGGCGCGGCGGGGTTTCGCTCGAATTTCGGACCCGGCGGCGCGTCGCTACGCCAGCCTAATGACGGGGGCATTTTATGACGAAATCAGAATTGATCGAGATTCTCGCCCGCAAGCGCAACGACATCCCCTATCGGGATGTCGAACAAGCGGTCAAAACCTTGCTGGAGCAAATGAGCGAATCGCTCTCCGGCGGAGAGCGGATCGAAATACGGGGTTTCGGCAGCTTTTCCCTGCATTTCAGGCCGCCGCGGGTCGGGCGCAACCCCAAAACCGGAGACGCCGTTTCGCTGACCGGCAAGTATGTCCCGCATTTCAAGCCCGGCAAGGAACTGCGCGAACGGGTGAACGATTACTATCGCGACGCCGGCGCTCAGGCGTGACTTCCGGCGCTTTCCGGCAGGCTATCGGCTATCCGGCGCCGTACCAGAACCCACGGTCTGAAGTGGGTTTTTTATTAAATGACAGGATGGGGATGCCGAACGGCCGCTCCGGAAGAAACCCTGGCCGGGTGGTGCCGATGTCAGATCGTGGGACAGGGGGAGAACTATGTACTGGATCAAATTTATTCTGATCGCCGCGCTGCTGCTGGTCGTATTGCTGGTGGGCATCGAATTTTCCACCCTGCACGCCGATCCGGTCACCATCAATTACCTGTTGGGGACGGTGACCCTGCCGCTGTCGGTAGCCGTGATCAGCGCTTTTTCGGCCGGCGCGATCTTAACGGCGCTGATCGGGGCGTTCATGGTGTTCCCGTTACGCTGGCAGGTGGCCCGCCTGCGTCAAGCGGTTTCCAGCAAAGATCAAGAGATCCAAACGTTGAATAGAAAGGTGGGACGGGAGGCGCGTTGAAGGGTTCAAACGCCGCTCCCGGATCATGATCGAACTCTTGTGGCTGCTGCTTCCGGTCGCCGCGGCCTCCGGTTGGTGGGCGGCGCGGCGATCCGATCGGGGGCGGGCGGGCGCGGGCGGGCGCGACAGCGACTATTTCAAAGGCTTGAATTACCTGATCGACGACAAATCGGATCAGGCGATCGAAGTCTTCACCCGCATGGCCGACGTCGATCGGGACACCGCCGAAATCCATCTGGCGCTGGGCAATCTGTTTCGCCGGCGCGGCGAGGTCGACCGCGCGATTCACATTCACGGCGACTTGATCGCCCGCACCCATCTCACGGCCGACCAGCGTCGGCGAGCCCTGCTGGAACTGGGGGAAGATTATCTGCGCGCCGGGTTGTTCGACCGGGCCGAAACCTTGTTTCTGGAGTTGATGGAGCAGCCCGATTACATGGCGCTGGCGGTTTCCCGCCTGATTTACATTTTCCAGCAGGAGAAAGATTGGCGGCAGGCCATCGCGTTCTGCGACCGCTTGGAGCGGATCGGCGGGGAATCCAAACGCAAGGAAACCGCGCATTTTTGCTGCGAGCTGGCCGAAGAGGCCCACCGCCAGCAAAACGATCCCGAAGCCAAGCGCTGGCTGGCCGAAGCGCTCGAACGCGATCCCGGTTGCACGCGGGCCAGCTTGCTGTTGGGGCGCTTCGCGATGCGCGCGGGCGACCACCGCTCGGCCATCGAAGCCTTTCAAGTGGTCGAACGGCAAGACCGGGGTTATTTGTCGGAGGCCATCGCCGCCCTGGGCCAATGTTTTGGCGCGCTGGACCGTCTCGATGAATGGGTGCGGTACTTGCGGGCGGTTCAGGAGCAAGATCACGGTGGCAGGATCACCGACGCTTTGGCCGAAGGTCTGCTCAAGCAGAAAGGCGAAGAAGCCGCGCTGCAATTTCTCGACCGCGAATTGCGCGACTACCCGACGCTGCTGGGGTTGCGCCGGCTGGTCGAAATCAAGCTGGGGCGGCGCGAGGGCGCCAATTACGCCGATCTGAAAGCCCTGCACTGCATCAGCACGCAAATGCTCAACAGCGCCGCGCGCTATCGCTGCGCCAACTGCGGGTTCATCGTCAAATCGCTGCACTGGTGTTGCCCGAGCTGCCAAAATTGGAGCACGATCAAGCCGATACCGGATTTGGTGATGAAAAGCGACGGTTGAGCGGGCGCGTCGGCCGGGCGCGTCGGGGAGATTATTTGCGGGATGGAACGCCAGCGGAGGTTGTGCTGGCGGCGATTTGATTTTATGGTTTTTCCGATGCCGGCTCCACCGGCCGGATCTGCTACCCCTCACAGGAGGATATCCATGAGATTTTTAAAAATCGCCTTCGGGTTCGCGCTGGCGTTAAGTTCCGCTTTAAGTTTCGCGCAAGCGATCGACATCAACGCGGCGACGGCCCAACAATTGGATGCCATCAAGGGCATCGGCGCGTCCAAAGCTGCGGCCATCGTCAAGTACCGCGAAACGAACGGCCCCTTCGGCTCGGTCGAGGATCTGGCCAAGGTGCCGGGCATCAAGATGAAGACGGTCGATAATATCAGGCCCTTCGTGACGGTGAACGGCGGCGCGCCGGCCCCGGTCAGAGCGATGCCGGCCACGCCCGCCAATGCCAATGCCCTGCCCCGGATGAAAGGTCCCGCCAATCCGGCGGTCGCGACGCCGCCGGCCAAAATCGACGGGCCGGCCAACCCGGCGGTTTCGAGCGATCCCGGTCAAATCCGCGGCCCCCGCAACCCGGCGGTCCCGCGCGAGCCGCCGGTGATGAAAGGCCCCGCCAATCCGGCGGTGATGCCGCCCGCTCGGTAATTCGGGCATCGCCGACCCGAACGAGCGCTGGCCGCCCTCTGGGCGGCCAGCGTTTTATTGGCGCATTTTGGGATGTGACCGATGTTTCGTCCGCTGGAGTTGTTCGTCGGCTTGCGCTACACGCGGGCCAAACGCCGCAATCATTTCATTTCGTTTATTTCCTTGAGTTCGATGCTCGGGATGGCGCTGGGCATCACCGCGCTGATCACGGTTTTGTCGGTGATGAATGGCTTTCAGGAGGAAGTGCGCGGCCGGATTCTGGCGATGACGCCGCACGCCACCATCAACCGCTGGAACGGCGTGGTGGACGACTGGCGCGCGGTGCGCGATTGGGCCTTGGCGGAAGACTCGCGGATCGCGGGCGGCGCGCCCTACATCCGGGGCGAGGCCATGCTAAACCACGCTTCGATGGTCAGCGGCGCGCTGGTTCAGGGCATCCTGCCGGCCGAGGAAAAACGGGTGTCCGACATCGGCGGCAAGATGATTCAGGGCGCGTTGGACGACCTGCGGGCCGGCGAGTTCGGCGTGATCCTCGGCAAGGAGCTCGCCAACGCCCTGGGCGTCAGGGTGGGGGATAAAGTGACGGTGATCACGCCCCAGGCCAGCGTGACGCCGGCGGGCATCCTGCCGCGCCTGAAACGCTTCGATGTCGTCGGCTTGTTCAAAGCGGGGATGTACGAATACGACCGGGGCCTGGCGCTGATCCATGTCGATGACGCCGGCAAGCTGTTTCAATATCCCGATGGCGCGGTCAACGGCGTGCGGCTGAAACTGCACGATCTTTTCATGGCGCCGCGCCTGTCGCGCGAGTTGGCCGGCAAGCTGCCCGAAACCTTCGTGGCCCGCGACTGGACCCAGGATCACGCCAGCTATTTTCGCGCCGTTCAGATCGAGAAGACCGCCATGTTCGTGATCCTGACGCTGATCGTGGCGGTGGCCGCCTTCAACATCGTTTCGATGCTGGTGATGGTGGTGACGGACAAACAGGCCGACATCGCCATCCTGCGGACCCTGGGGTTGAGCCCGCGCGGGGTGATGGGCGTGTTCATGGTCCAGGGCGTCGCCATCGGTCTGGTCGGGACGCTGCTGGGGCTGATCGGCGGCGTGGCCCTGGCGAAAAATGTGGACGTGGTGGTGCCGTTCATCGAGCGCCTGTTCAGCATCAAGATTCTGGCGCCGGAGGTTTATCTGATCAGCGATATTCCGTCGAAAGTGCAATGGAACGATGTGACGGTCATCGGCTTGATGGCCTTCGGGCTGGCGATGCTGGCGACGCTGTATCCGGCGTGGCGGGCCGCGCGCACCCAACCCGCCGAGGCGCTGCGCTATGAGTGAAGGTGAGCGGGCGGAAGTCGGCCCGGTGCTGGAATGCCGGCAGTTGACCAAAGTTTTTCGCCAGGGCGAAGCGCGACTGGAGGTGCTGCGCGAGATCGATTTTCAGGTCCGGCGCGGCGAACGGTTGGCCGTGATCGGCAGTTCCGGTTCCGGCAAGAGCACGCTGCTGCACCTGCTCGGCGGCTTGGATACGCCGACCGCCGGCTCGGTCTGGGTGGCCGGTCAGGAGCTGAGCCGGATGAGCGATACCGGTCGCGGCAAACTGCGCAATCGCTGGCTGGGCTTTGTCTACCAATTCCACCATTTGCTGCCCGAGTTCTCGGCGCTGGAAAACGTGGCGATGCCGCTGTTGATTCGCGGCGATTCGCCCCGGCAGGCCAGCGAGCGGGCGGCCGTTTTGCTGGAGCGGGTCGGTCTGGGCCAGCGCCTGAGGCACCGGCCGGGAGAACTGTCGGGCGGCGAGCGCCAGCGGGCGGCGGTGGCGCGGGCTTTGATCACCGATCCCGCGTGCGTGCTGGCCGATGAACCGACCGGCAATCTGGACCGCCACAGCGCCGAGCAGGTTTTTGGGCTGATGCTGGAACTCAACCGCGATCTGGACACCAGCTTCGTGATCGTCACCCACGATCTGGAATTGGCGGCGCGCATGGCGGCGGTCTGGCGGCTGGCCGACGGGCGGTTGGCCCGCGAGCGTTAAGCGGCCGGCGACCGCCGATGCGCCTCGGGGCCGTCGCCTTTTTGATCGGCATCCTGGTTCTGCACGCCTCGCCGGCGCTGCCGGCGCGAGGTTGGACGCTGCTGCTGCCGGTTTTGGCGTTGCTGGCCGCGCTCGTTCCGCGCCTGCGCCTGCCCGCTTGGGGTTTGGCCGGTTGGTTGTGGGCGCTGTTGTTCGCCACCTCCGCAACCCAACTTCCCGCGAATCTGGAAGGCGTCGAACTCTGGATCGAGGGCTGGATCGCCTCCATGCCCGACCGTGAAGGACGCGGCGTCCGCTTTGAGTTCGTCGCGGCCGAGGTTCGGCGCGACGGTCAATTGGAGCCGGCGCTGACCGGCCGGCGGTTGCGTCTGTCGCGGTGGGACGACGGGGAAAGCGGCGAAACCGGGCCAGGCGGATCGCCCGCTTGGAACATCGGCGAGCGGTGGGGTTTCGCGGTGCGGTTGAAGCGGCCGCGCGGCTGGTCGAACCCCGGGGGTTTCGACTACGAGCGGTGGCTTTACGCCAAAGGCATCCTGGCGACCGGCAGCATCCGTTCGCGGCCGCCGCCCCGTTTGTTGGCGACCGCCGAGCGGTACTCGATGGACCGCTACCGCCAGCGCGTCGCGGCCGGCTTCGAGCGAGCGCTGCCCGACAATCCCTTTACCGGCGTGCTGATCGCCTTGGCCGTGGGGGAAGAAAATCGCGTCTCTTTCAGGCAATGGGACGTGTTTAACCGGACCGGCACCAGCCATTTGATGTCCGTGTCGGGTTCGCACATTGGCCTGGTCGCGGGCTTGGCGTTCGCCCTGGTTCAGGGGCTTTGGATTCGGGTGCCCGCGCTGGCGCTGCGCTGGCCGGCCGCTCGCGCGGCAGCCTTGGCGGCGCTGGCGGGGGCGGGCGGCTATACGCTGCTGTCGGGGTTGTCGGTGCCGGCGCAACGGGCGTTTCTGATGGTGGCGGTCGCGATGCTGGCCTTGCTGGCGCAAAGGCCCGCCGCGCCGGGCCGAATGCTGGCGCTGGCCTTGCTGGCAGTGCTCGTCGCCGATCCCAACGCGCCGCTGACGGTCGGGTTTTGGCTGTCGTTTGGCGCGGTTGCGGTCATTCTCTATTCGGTGAGCGGCCGCTGGCGCGAGCGGGGCCGGTTCGGTCAAACGCTCGGCGTGCAGCTCAAAATCAGTTTGGGGTTGCTGGCGCCGACGCTGTTGTTCTTCCAGCAGTTTCCCGGCGTGTCGCCGCTGGCCAACCTGATCGCAATCCCCTGGATCGGGTGTACGGTGCTGCCGCTGAGCCTGGCGGCGGCGCTGCTGGGATCGTGGAGCGCCGCGCTGCAATCGATGCTGCTGGAGCTGGCGGCGTTGACCATGGAAGGGCTTTGGCACATTCTGGTCTGGCTGGAGCGCTGGTCCGGCCTGATGTTGCACCGGCCGACCCCGCCGTGGTGGGCGCTGGCGCTGGCATTTCCGGGGACGGCGCTGCTGCTCGCGCCGCGCGGCTTGCCGGGCCGGTGGTTGGGCGTGCCGCTGTGTTTGCCGTTGCTGTGGCCGCCCTTCGCCGCACCGCCGCCGGGCGGGTTCTGGTTTACGCTGCTGGATGTCGGTCAGGGTCTGGCGGCGGTGGTGCGGACTCGGGGTCACGCGCTGATCTACGATACCGGCCCGCGCCTCGGTTCCGAACTCGATGCGGGTCGGGCGGCGCTGATCCCGTTTCTGCGCCGGCAAGGCGTCAGTCGGGTCGATGCGCTGCTGGTCAGCCACCCCGACCCGCAACATGGCGGCGGCGTGCGCTCGTTGCGGGAGGCGATGCCGGTCGGCCGGATTTTGACCGCGTCCACGGAACAGACGCCCATCGCTGGCGCGAGCGCCTGCCGGGCGGGTCAGGCGTGGCAATGGGACGGGGTCCGGTTTGAAATCCTGCATCCGCCGGACAGGGGGTTCAGCGGCGATAACGCTTCCTGCGTGCTGCGGGTGGAAGGAGCGGCGGGCCGGGTCCTGTTGCCGGGCGACATCGAAACCCGCGCGGAAACCGCTTTGCTCGCCGCCCACGGAACCGGCTTGGGGGCAGAGGTGTTGGTCGCCCCGCACCACGGCCACCGCGATCTGGCCAGTTCGGCCTTTTTGGCGGCGGTCAAACCGCGCTACATTCTGCTGTCGACCGGCTATGGCAATCGGTTCGGCTACCCGCGACCCGAAACCGTGGCGCGCTACCGGGCAACCGGGGCAGCCGTGTTGGATACCGCGAACGAGGGCGCGATGACCTTTCGCTTCGAGCCGGACCGGTTGACTTTGGCGCGCCACCGCCGCGACGCGCGCCGGCACTGGAACGCGCCCTGATGCGAGATCGCGGGCAAATCCAGTATCATGACCCGCCATTGACTGACGGGAGCCCCCATGCGGATGACAGGATTTTTGTCGTGTTCGATTTGATCAAGGCCGGCGGTTGGCTCATGGTCCCGATTCTCGCCTGCTCGCTGGCGGCGGCGATCATCATTTTCGAGCGGTTGCTGGCCTTGCGGCGGGCGCGGGTGTTGCCGGATCAACTGGTGGCGATCTTGCGCCGCTGGGCGGAACGGCGCGCCGTCGATCGAGCCGAAATGAACGCGCTGCCCTTGAACTCGCCGCTCGGGCGCATCGTGGCGGCCGGCCTCGACCATCGCGACCGGGGGCGCGATCTGCTGCGCGAACGCATCGAGGACACCGGGCGGCATGTGGCGCACGAGCTGGAGCGGTTTCTCAACGCGCTCGGCACCATCGCCGCCATCAGCCCGCTGCTGGGCTTGCTCGGCACCGTGGCGGGCATGATCAAAATTTTTCAGATCGTCTCGGTGCAGGGCAACAGCAATTTCAGCCTGCTCTCGGTCGGCATCGCCGAAGCCTTGGTGACGACCGCCGCCGGGCTGTCCGTCGCCATTCCCAGCTTGCTGTTTTACCGGTATTTTCAGGCGCGGGTGGACGAATTGGTGGTCCGCATGGAGCAAGAGACGCTACGATTGATCGAGCTGTTGGACGCCGGATCGAACCCGCGGGAGCGCCACGCGTGAATCTCCGTCCCCGCCGGCGCGAGGAGCCCGAACTCAATTTGGTGCCGATGATCGATGTCGTGCTGGTGTTGCTGATTTTTTTCATGGTCGCCACCAGCCTGCGGCACCAGTCGGAACTGGAAATCCGGCTGCCCGAGGCGTCGGGCCAACCGATGCCGGGCGATGTGGCGCAACTGGAAGTCGCCATCGACGCCGAGGGCCGTTACGCGATCAACGGCCGGGCGCTGGAAGCCACGGATGCGTTGGCGCTGAAGCAAAAACTGAGCGCCGAGGCGAACGGCCGCACCTTGCCACTGACCGTCAACGCCGACGGCCGGACGCCGCATCAGGCGGTGGTGAGGGTGCTGGATGTCGCCGGTCAACTGGGCATCAAGCAACTGGCCATCGCCACCGCGAACGAGCCTGACCCGCCGACAGCCGCTCTCAAAACCGGCGGCGCGGCAACGGGATCGGACCCGCGAAATCCCGCTGGCGGCGCGCCGGCGAGGAGCGATTGAAGGTGCACCCTTTGGATCGCTACGGCTATTCGCTGAACCCGGTGTCCGTGTTGCTGTGGCCGTTGAGTCTCGCGTTCGGGGCGGCGACGCGGTTGCGCCGTTTCCTCTATCGAAAAGGGCTGCTGAAAAGTGAAGGGCCCAACGCGCCGCTCATCGTGGTCGGCAACATCGGCGTCGGCGGCGCGGGCAAAACCCCGCTGGTGGCGCGCTTGGTGGAACTGGCGCGGCAAGCCGGTTACAAGCCCGGCGTGATCGCGCGCGGCTACGGCGGCGAATCGACGCAATGGCCGCGCCGCGTCGCCGCCGACAGCGATCCGGCGCAGGTCGGCGACGAGCCGGTGATGCTGGCGCGGCGCTGCGGCTGCCCGGTGGCGGTGGGGCCGGACCGGGTGGCGGCGGCCCGCGCGCTGGTCGAGAACGGCGATTGCAACATCATCGTCAGCGACGACGGCTTGCAGCATTACCGCCTGCGCCGCGACCTCGAAATCGCCGTGGTGGACGGGTTGCGCCGGTTCGGCAACGGGGCCTGTTTGCCGGCCGGCCCGCTGCGGGAGCCGCCGTCTCGGCTGCGCGAAGTCGATTTCGTGGTCGGCAACGGCGCGGCGCGCGCGGGCGAATATCTGATGGCGCTGCACGGAGAGACGGCGGTCAATCTCCGCGATCCTTTGGTCAGCGCGGCGCTGGGCAACTTCCGGCAAAGCGCGGTCCACGCGGTGGCGGGCATCGGCGACCCGTGGCGGTTTTTCAACCACTTGCGCCACGCCCGTTTGCGGCTGATCGAACACCCGTTTCCCGACCATCACCGCTTCCGGGCCGAAGATTTAAAGTTCCCCGAGGCGCTGCCGGTGCTGATGACCGAAAAAGATGCGGTCAAGTGTCGCGCCTTTGCCCCGGATAACGCCTGGCACGTGCCGGTCAGCGCGCGGCTGGACCCGGAATTCGAGGAGCTGTGGCTCAAGCGCTTGGAGATGATCGCCCTGGCTAAAGGCGTGCGCCGCCAGGTCGAGAGCCCGTCGCGCCGGCCGATCCCGCAAGAACCCTCCCCCTCACGAGGAGCATCCGATGGACAAGAAACTGCTGGAGATTCTGGTGTGCCCGGTCAGCAAGGCCCCGCTGATCTACGACAAGGCGCGACAGGAGCTGATCTGCAAGGAAAGCCGTCTGGCTTATCCGATCCGCGACGGCATTCCGGTGATGCTGGAAGCCGAGGCCCGACGCCTGACGGATGAAGAGGCCGCCTGAGTGGGCCGGGGCGAGAGCCGGTTTCGGGTCGCGATCCCCGCCCGTTACGCCTCGACCCGGCTGCCGGGCAAGCCCTTGCGGTTGCTGGCGGGGCGGACGTTGCTGGAGCGCGTCTACCGGCAGGCGCTGGCCAGCGGCGCGCTGGAGGTGGTGATCGCCACCGACGATCCGCGCATAAAGGAGGCGGCCGAGGGCTTCGGCGCGCCGGTGTGCATGACCTCGCCCGCCCATCTTTCCGGCACCGACCGGCTGGCCGAGGTGGCGGCGCGTCACGGATGGCCGGATGGGGCCATCGTCGTCAACGTGCAAGGCGACGAGCCGCAGATGCCGCCGGACTTGATCCGACAGACGGCGGCGGCGCTGGCGGAGCATCCCGCCGCCGGCATCGCCACGGCGTGCGCCCGCATCCTCCATCCGGCGGAAGCATTCGACCCGAACGCGGTCAAAGTGGTGCGGGACCGCGACGGCTTTGCCCTTTATTTCAGCCGCGCCCCGATACCCTGGCACCGTGAGACGTTCGGAAAGGGCGCGGCGGTTCCAGAACGTTTGCCGGCGGATTCGATCTGGTTTCGCCATATCGGGATTTACGCCTATCGCGTGGCGGTGTTGCGGGATTTTCCGCAATGGGAGCCGGCGATGATCGAGCGGACCGAATCGCTGGAGCAGTTGCGCGCCTTGTGGCGCGGCATTCGGATTTACGTGGCCGAAGCGGAACACGCGCCGCCGCCGGGCGTGGACACCGAAGCCGATCTGGCGCGCGTGGCGGCCGAATTGGCGGCTTCAGGCCAATAGATCGAACCCGGCCAGTTCCGGCAGATCGGGGTTGAGCGCTTCGCCGCGCGCGTCGAGCAGGGCCACGGTGAAGGTTCTGGGCACCCTAGGACCGGCGTCGCCGTATTGGTTGGCCTGGATGATGCGTTGGTCCTGCTGGTCCCAGAGCACCAGCGCCGGATCGTCGGCGAGGATTTCGATCACCCGGCAAGGCAGTCCCCGGTAGATCAGCGTTCGATCCAGCAAGCCTTGCAGTTTTTGAGCGTTAACGCGCACCATTAGGCGACGACCAAACCGATGGGTTTCATCAGCAGATTATTGCGCGCGCCGTTCGATTTTCGGCGGCGGCAACGTTTGGACGAGGCAAAAGCGAAAGCCATGGTGAGAGTGCTGTTTGTGTGCATGGGCAACATTTGTCGTTCGCCGGTGGCGGAAGGGGTGTTTCGCCGGATGCTGGAGGGGATGCGTTTGGCCGAACGGGTTTATGTCGATTCGGCCGGAACGCATTCCTATCATGCCGGCGCGCCGCCGGACCCGCGCAGCCAGGCGACGGCCATGCGTCGGGATATCGATATCCGGGGCCTGCGCGCGCGCAAGGTAACGGTAGCCGATTTTGCCGAGTTCGACTATGTGCTGGCGATGGACCGGGACAATCTCCAGCATTTGCAGGTGTTGTGCCAGACCCCGGAGCTGCGCGGCCGCATTCGGCTATTGCTGGATTACGCGCCCCACCTGCCCGAACGCGAGGTCCCCGACCCGTATTACGGCGGCCCGAACGGCTTCGAGCGGGTGATGGATCTGATCGAGGAAGCTTCCGAAGGTCTCTTGACCGACATTCGCCAACGCTACCGACTGTGAGCGTGGCAAGCGGGCGCGCAAAGGCTGTGGCGGGGCCGGTAATTCCAGCCCCGCAGCTTTAAAACCGCTCAAGCGCCGGGCTTGCGTTCGGGATTTTCGCCGGGTTCGGTTTCCGGTGTTTCGGGCGAGGCCGGCCGATCCCCGTCCTGGTCGGCCCGCTGTGCGCTGGCGGAGGCCTCGGCTGAAGCTGCCGGGTCTTGCGCCTCTGACGCTTCATCGTCCTTGGCTTCGGGGGGATCGGAGACGGGAGCGGTTTGCGGAAAACGCGCGAAGCTTTCCCCGGCGGGCGCGGCCGTGGTCTCCGCGCCGGCAAACTCCTCCACCGCCGCCCCGACGACTTCCGCGTCAGCGGATCGATCGTCGAGGCCCTGTCCCTCATCCCTGGCCAAAACCGCGGAAACCGGATCGGCCGAAGCGGAGGCCATCGAGGCCATGTCGTCGGATGGCGCCGGATGATCGGGCGCGGCCTCCGGGCCGATGTCAGCCGCCTGGCGGCTTTCGGCCCCTTCGCTTGGCGGTTCGCTCGCGGCGGTTTCGGCTGCCGGTTCCGGCTCCGCGAGCGCTTCGGCGCGCCCGGTCTCTCGCTGGGGTTGCAGGCTGGCATGGTCCGACGCGATGGGTTGCGCTTCCGCGAAAACGGAGGCCGGCATCGAGCGCTCCGAGGGCGCCGAGGCTTCCAGATCGTGAGCCGGATACTCCAGCGGCGGGGGCGGGGGCGGGGGCGGGGGATCGGCCAGCAACAGCGTATCGGCGGCCGCCGTCGCGGGCGTGGCTTTCAGGGTGGCCAACAGTTCGCGGGGCAGGCGCGGGCGGCCGCCGCGAATGCGCCGATGCGGCAGGCGCGCCGCCACCGGACCCGCTTCTTCAAGCGAGCCCGGAACGGTTTCCCCGGCCGCTGTTTCGGCCGAGATCGATGGCCGATCCGCCTCCGGGGGCACATCGCTCTCGCCGGACCTCTCCGCCGATTCGGCGGTTTCGGTCTCGGCGGCGTCGGCGTTTGGAGCATCGCCGCGGCGGCGGCGGCCCCCGCGCCGGCTGCGCCGGTTGCGGGGATTGGCGGCTTCTTCCTCGCCTTCAGCAACCGGCGCAAGTTCCTGGACCGTCGCGTTGGCGCCGGCTCCCGTTTCGGTTTCGACGGCCGGCTCGAAGGCGGCCCGCTCGGGTTCGAGCCGCTTGTCCGATTCTGCCGGCGAGGGTTCGGCAAACGGCGCGTCGGCGGTTTTGGCGACGGTCGGCTCCGTCGCGCTGTTCCCCGACGACCGTTTGCCGGGCCGCTCCCGCCGTTGGCGCTCCGGTTTGGCAGGGCGCTCCGAAGACTTGGGATGGCGTTGCGGCGCTTCGATGGCCGCGTCGGCTTGTTGGCCGAACAGCGTTCCCCACAGCCAGCGGAAGAAGCTGGGGTTGGCTTCGGGTTTCGGGGAGACCGGCGGCGGGGTCGGCGCGGGAGTGGCCGGCGTGACCCCCTTCACGGCGGGTTCTTCGCCCGCGCCCCGCACCGCCGCGCTCGGCTTGGCTTCGAGCTGCTCCTCGAAATCTTCGGCCAGGGAATACGACAGCCGCTGCGCCTCCGACAGCTCGTCGGCGCGCAGCCGGTTGAGCTTGAAATGGGGGGTTTCCAGCGATTCGTTGGGGATCAGCAGCACCCCGATCCGGTGGCGCTGTTCGATGGCGCGAATCGCTTCGCGCTTTTCGTTGAGCAGGAAGGTGGCGACTTTGACCGGCAACTGCACCACGACCCGGCCGGTCTTGTCCTTCATCGATTCTTCCTGGATCAAACGCAGCACGCTCAAAGCCAGCGATTCGATGTTGCGGATGGTGCCCTGGCCGTTGCAGCGCGGGCAGATGACGTGGCTCGCCTCGTCCAGCGAAGGGCTCAGCCGCTGCCGCGACATTTCCAGCAGCCCGAAGCGGGAGATGCGCCCGACCTGGACGCGCGCCCGATCCATCTTCAGCGCCTCGCGCAACCGGCTTTCGACCTCGCGCTGGTTGCGGGCGACGTTCATGTCGATGAAATCGATGACGATCAACCCGCCCAGATCGCGCAGCCGCAACTGCCGGGCCACTTCGTCGGCGGCTTCCAGGTTGGTGGTGAGCGCCGTTTCCTCGATGTCGCTACCCTTGGTCGCGCGGGCCGAGTTGATGTCGATGGAGACCAGCGCCTCGGTGTAGTCGATCACGATGCCGCCGCCGGAGGGTAGGCCGACCTCGCGCAAGTAGGCGGTTTCGATCTGGGATTCGATCTGGAAGCGGGTGAACAGCGGGACGCTGTCCTGGTAGGGCTTGAGCTTGTTCAGGTTGTGCGGCATGACCTGCTGCATGAAATCCTGGGCCTGGCGGTGAACCGCCGGGTTGTCGATCAGGATTTCGCCGATGTCGGCGCGCAGGTAATCGCGCAGGGCGCGGACGATGATATTGCTTTCCTGATAAATCAGGAACGGCGCTTTTTTCTGGGAGGAGGCGAATTCGATAGCCTGCCACAGATGCAGCAAATAATCCAGATCCCACTGCAGTTCTTCCTGGGAGCGGCCGACGCCGGCGGTGCGCACGATCAAGCCCATGCCGTCGGGGATGTTGAGGCTGCTCATCGCCTCGCGCAGCTCCTGGCGGTCGTCGCCCTCGATCCGCCGGGAGACGCCGCCGGCGCGGGGGTTGTTGGGCATCAGCACCAGATAGCGGCCGGCCAGGCTGATGAAGGTGGTCAGCGCCGCGCCCTTGTTGCCGCGCTCCTCCTTTTCCACCTGAATCACGATCTCCTGGCCTTCCTTGATCGCCTCCCGGATGTTGGGGCGGCCGCCCTCGGCGGCCTGCGGGTCGAAATAGCCCCGGGTGATTTCCTTGAACGGCAGAAAGCCGTGGCGCTCGGCCCCGTAATCGACAAACGCCGCCTCCAGCCCCGGCTCGATCCGGGTGACGCGGCCTTTGTAGATGTTGGATTTCTTTTGTTCCCGCGACGGCGTTTCGATGTCGAGGTCGTAGAGTTTTTGCCCGTCCACGAGGGCCACCCGCAACTCTTCTTGCTGGGTTGCATTGATCAGCATGCGTTTCATGAAGCAAGTCCTTGCGCTCGACCATCACCGAGGGTGCGCGGTTGTCGCCGGGGCGGCGAGGGACAGGATGGCCCGAGGATGAAATCCTGGTGGGGGCTGGCCCGAATCGCCGCAGAATCGTGACCAGTCGGCTGGGAGCGCGATCGAGAGCCGCTCGAAAAATTATGGGCTGAGCGGCGAATAAACCCATCAAACCAACCCCGCCCGCCGGACATCTGGCGCGCGGGTGCGAAAACCGATAGTGTATTCATTCAGTTCGCCGGCCTCTCGGCCTTATCGGCGACAACAGCTTAATATAACAGCCCGGTGGACGCGCTTCAAATGCTGACCGACTCTATTTCTCCCGGCGGGGTGCGCCATGTGGAGATCCCGCCGCAACAGGCGGGTCAGCGCCTCGACAATTTTCTGTTAAGAGAATTGAAAGGCGCGCCCAAGAGCTTGATTTACCGCATTTTGCGCAAAGGCGAGGTCCGCTTGAACGGAGGCCGCGCCCAACCGGACCGGCGGTTGCAGGCGGGCGATGTGGTGCGCGTTCCCCCGGTGCGGCTGGGGGCGCGCGCGACCCGCCCGCTCAAGCCGTCGCCCGAGTGGGCCGAGCGGTTGCAGGCGGCGGTGCTGTACGAGGATCGCGAGCTGTTGGTGTTGGATAAGCCCGCCGGTCTAGCGGTGCACAAGGGCAGCGGGGTCGAGTTCGGCCTGATCGAACTGTTGCGGGCGCTGCGGCCCGATGAGCCGTTTCTGGAGCTGGCGCACCGCCTGGATCGCGAGACCAGCGGCTGCTTGGCCCTGGCGCGGACGCCGGAAGCGCTGCGGGCGGTGCAGGCCGCCTTGCGCTCCGGCCAGGTCGAGAAGCGCTATCTAGCGCTGGTGCGCGGCCACTGGAACCACGGCTCGCGCGAGGTCGATTTGCCGCTGCGCCGCAACGTGTTGCGCGGCGGGGAACGGATGGTGGAAGCCGCGCCTGACGGCAGGCCGGCGCTGACCCGCTTTCGGCCGGTCAGCCTGTTCAAGCCGGCCTCGCTGCTGGAAGCCCGGATCGCCACGGGGCGCACCCACCAGATTCGGGTTCACGCCGCCCAGGTCGGGCATCCGCTCGCCGGCGACGACAAATACGGCGATCCGGCCTTCGATCGCCTGCTGGCCGAACGGTGCGGGCTGCGCCGGCTGTTTTTGCACGCGCACAGCCTGATGCTGTCGCTAAACGGCCGGGACATCGCGGTCAGCGCGCCGTTGGCGGCCGACCTGAAAAGCGTGATCGACCGTCTGGCCGATGCGCGCTAGCGCAACGAGGTGAGCCTGAATGAACGAGCTGAACCCCAATTCGAACCTGGGCCAGGACGACCGCTGGGCGCGCGAGGCGCTGACCAAACTGGCGTTCGCCGCCGTGGCCGAACAGCGCCGGGCACGCCGGTGGGGCATTTTCTTCAAGCTGCTGTTTTTCGCCTATCTGGTGGGCTTGCTGGTCATGGCTTGGCCGGAAAAACTGGGCAATGTCGCCGCCGCCAGCGCCAGAAATCACACGGCCTTGGTCCGGGTGGAAGGCTTGATCGCCAGCGGCAACGAAGCCAGCGCCAAAAACGTCATCGAAGCCTTGCGCAAGGCGTTCAAGGATAAAAATACCGTGGGCGTGGTGCTGGAAATCAACAGCCCCGGCGGCAGCCCGGTGCAGGCCGGCGAGATTTACGACGAAATCCAAAAGCTGCGCCAGCAATATCCCAAAATCCCGGTCCACGCCGTGGCCGGCGACGTGTGCGCTTCGGGCGGCTATTACATCGCGGCGGCGGCGCAGAACATCTACGCCAACAAAGCCAGCATCGTCGGCTCCATCGGGGTGCGGCTGGACAGCTTCGGCTTCACCGGCGCCATCGACAAGCTCGGGATCGAGCGGCGGGCCTACACGGCGGGCGACAACAAAGACTTTCTCGACCCGTTCAAGCCGGTCAATCCGGCGGAAGTCCAGCACCTGCAAGGGATGCTGGACGGCATTCACCGGCAGTTCATCGCGGCGGTCAAACAGGGCCGGGGCGAGCGGCTGAAACAGCGTCCCGACATGTTCAGCGGCCTGATGTGGACCGGCGAGCAAAGCGTGGATTTGGGGTTGGTGGACGCCCTCGGCAGCAGCCGCTCCGTCGCCGAGGAGGTGATCGGCCAGAAAAACGTGGTCGATTACACCCAGCGCACCCGGTGGGTGGATCGCTTGCTGACCGAAACCGAAGCCAGTTTGGGCGCGGCGCTGGGCAAGGCGCTGGGGCTGGACGGCAGCGGCGTTCGCTGGCGCTAGCGCCAGCCCTCACAGCACCGGGAAACCGGCGGCTTCGAGCATCCGGGTGAGCCGGATCAGCGGCAGGCCGATCAGGCTGGTGGGATCGTCCCCGTCCAGGCGCTCGAACAGCGCGATCCCCAAGCCTTCGGATTTGAAGCTGCCCGCGCACTGGTAAGGCTGTTCCCGGAGCAGGTAACGCTCGATCATCTCCGGCGTCAGCGAGCGAAAGGCGACGCCGAAGCGCTCCACGGCGACCTGGCGCGCGCCGCTGGCGCTATCGAGCAGGCACAGGCCGGTGTGGAAAACCACCGTGCGCCCCGAGGCGCGCCGCAGTTGGGCGACCGCGCGGGGATGATCGCCGGGTTTGCCGACG
Organism: Candidatus Competibacteraceae bacterium; assembly: GCA_016790045.1. Classification (GTDB taxonomy): domain Bacteria; phylum Pseudomonadota; class Gammaproteobacteria; order Competibacterales; family Competibacteraceae; genus Competibacter_A. The sequence continues at coordinate 45,627 of JAEUPW010000060.1, read as the reverse complement.
ATCTCGCCGTCCAATACCGCGACTTGATCGGAACCGATCACCAGCGCGTCCGGTTCGCGCGCCGCCACGGAACGGGCTTTCAGTTCCGCCAGGCGCGCGACCAGCGCGGGCGCGGCTTCTCCGGGCAAGGGGCTTTCGTCGACCTCGGGCGGGCGGGCGGCAAACGGCAATCCCAGGCGCGCCAGCAGCTCGCGGCGAAACGGCGAGGTGGACGCCAGAACCAAGCGGCGGGAATCGGCTGAAGTGGGCATGGCGCTCGCGCGGTGGCTGACCGACCGCGATGGGTTTAAAAATCGGCCTATATTTTGACATAAAACCGGCAGGCTTATATTATCCCGCGTCTTATGCAGGCCCCCCGCTTTCCCAACAAAATCAATCTCTGGCAACTGGCCGAAAAACAGGGGCGGCTGGACGGCGAGCTGGCGCTGGCCGAACTGCCGCGATTGAGGGCGCTAAACCGCTCCGGCGGAACCGCCGAGATCGCGCTGGCGGCCGGGGTGGACGAGCGGGGCGTGCGCTTTATCCGAGGCCGGCTCGACGCGCAAGTCGAACTGGTCTGTCAGCGTTGCCTGGGTCCTTTGACCCTGCGCCTGACGGTGCCGGTCTGCCTGGGCCTGATCCGCTCCGAGGCCGAGGCCGAGCGGCTGCCCGAGGCTTACGAGCCGTTGCTGGCGGCGGACGAAGGCGCGCGCGTGGCGGATTGGGTGGAAGACGAACTGTTGTTGGCCCTGCCGCAAATCCCGCGCCACGAAGATCGGCGCGAGTGCGAGGCCAACGGTTATGTGGCGCCCGACGGAGAGCCGTCGCGGGCGGAACAAGGCCGGCCCTTCGCGGGCTTGGCGTCCCTGTTATCCGATTCAAAACGGAGTGCTTGAGCATGGCTGTCCAAAAAGGACGCAAAAGTTCCTCGAAACGCGGCATGCGCCGCGCCCACGACGCCCTGACCGGACCCACCCTCTCGGTGGATCCCACCTCGGGCGAATTGCATCGCCGCCATCACGTGACCCCGACCGGCTATTACCGCGGCCGGAAAATCATCGACCAGCCCGTGGCCAGCGAGACCGAAGAGTGAGCCGCAGACCGCGTTCCGGCGGCGGCTGTCCCCTTCTTCCAACCGACCGATAAGGCGCTCGCGCATGACCGAACCGCTGACCATCGCCCTGGACGGCATGGGGGGCGACGCGGGGGCCGACGTGGTGGTGCCCGCCGCTTTGCGCGCGCTGCGCGAAGCCGGCGAGAGCCTGCGCTTGATCCTGGTGGGCCAAGAAAACGTCCTGTCGGAGGCGCTGGTCCGCTCGAAAGCCAAAGGCCACCCGCACTTGCTGGTCCGGCACGCCTCGCAGCTAGTGAGCATGGACGAGTCGCCCGCCCAGGCCCTGCGCGCCAAGAAAGATTCCTCGATGCGGGTCGCCATCAACCTGGTCAAGCAGGGCGACGCGGACGCTTGCGTCAGCGCCGGCAACACCGGCGCGCTGATGGCGACCTCCCGGTTTGTGTTGAAGACGCTGCCCGGCATCGACCGGCCCGCCATTTGCACCACCATGCCCACCGTGCGCGGCCACGCCCGCGTGCTGGATTTGGGCGCAAACGTCGATAGCTCCGCCGAGCACTTGCTGCAATTCGCGGTCATGGGGTCGGTGCTGGCCGCCGTCAACGGCGTCGAGCGCCCCCGCGTCGGCTTGCTCAACATCGGCGAGGAAGACATCAAGGGCAACGAGCAGGTCAAGGAAGCCGCGCGCTTGCTGGCCGCGAGCGATCTCAACTACATCGGTTTCGTGGAAGGCGACGGCATTTACTTGGACGAGGTGGACGTGGTGGTGTGCGACGGCTTCGTCGGCAACGTCGCGCTCAAGAGCAGCGAAGGCGTCGCCAAGCTGGTCCACCATTACCTGAGCCAGGAATTCAGGCGCAACCTGTTGACCCGGCTGGCGGGATGGGTCGCGCTGCCGGTGCTGCGCGCCTTCGGCCGCAAGATCGATCCCCGTCGCTACAACGGCGCGAGCCTGCTCGGATTGCAGGGCATCGTCGTCAAGAGCCACGGCGGGGCCGACGCTTTGGCCTTCGCCAACGCCATCCAGGTGGCGATTTTGGAAGCGAAGCAAGATCTTCCCCGGCGCATCGACGCGCATCTGGCAGCCCTCCACGTCGAGAGACAAGCCCTTTGAATTACGCCCGAATCGTTGGAACTGGCGGCTATTTGCCCGAAAAAGTAGTCAGCAACGCCGATCTCGAACAGATGATCGACACCACGGCCGAATGGATCGTCGAGCGGACCGGGGTGGAGGAACGCCGGGTCGCCGCGCCGGGCGAAACCACCTGCGATCTGGCCGAACGCGCCGCGCGCCGCGCCTTGGACGCCGCCGGCGTCGGGCCGGACGCCATCGATCTGATCGTGCTCGGCACCACCACGCCCGACCACGTCTTTCCGAGCGTCGCCACCCAACTGCAGCACCGCCTGGGCTGTCACGGTGGTCCCGCCTTCGACGTGCAGGCGGTGTGCACCGGTTTCGTCTACGCCCTGGACATCGCCTACCGCTTCATCCGCACCGGCGCGTCGCGCAAAGCGCTGGTGGTCGGCGCGGACACCTTCACCCGCATCATCGACTGGACCGATCGCGGCACCTGCATCCTGTTCGGCGACGGCGCCGGCGCGGTGGTGCTGGAGGCGGCGCAAGAGCCCGGCATCATCGACAGCCGCCTGGGGGCCGACGGCCGCTACAAGGAACTGCTGTGGGTGCCGGCCGGCGTTTCCAGCGGTTACGACAAGACCCGCGAGAACGCCGCTTTCGTCGAAATGCGCGGCAGCGAGGTGTTCAAGGTGGCGGTGACCACTTTGAAGGACATCGCCGAACAGATCTTGGCGGCCAACCGGATGCGCGTCGCCGACGTGAATTGGGTGATCCCGCACCAGGCCAACCGCCGGATTCTCGCCGCCACCGCCAAGCGTCTGGGTTTGCCCGAGGAGCGGATGGTGGATTGCGTGCGCACCCACGGCAACACTTCGGCGGCGTCGGTGCCGCTGGCCTTGGATGTCGCGGTGCGCGACGGCCGGATCCAGCGGGGCGACACCGTGTTGCTGGAAGGTTTCGGCGGCGGGTTCACCTGGGGCGCGACACTGTTGAAATACTAGATGGGGGAGAGGCGACGATGACGGTGCTTGCCGGTGAGATCGCTTTGGTGACGGGGGCCAGCCGCGGTATCGGCCGGGCCATCGCCCGCGAATTGGGAAGGCTCGGGGCGGCCGTGATCGGCACCGCGACCACCGACGCCGGCGCCGAGGCCATCGGTCGGGATTTGAGCGAACGCGGTGTCGCGGGTTGCGGGCTGCGGCTGGACGTCACCGATCCCGAATCGGTGGAAGCGGCGGTCAAGACCGCGACGCGGACGTTCGGCGCGCCGACCATCCTGGTCAACAACGCCGGCGTCACCCGCGACAACCTGCTGTTGCGGATGAAGGAAGAGGAGTGGAGCACGATCCTCGACACCGATCTGTCCTCGGTCTACCGGCTGAGCAAGGCGGTGTTGCGGAGCATGATGAAAGCCCAGCGCGGGCGGATCATCAACATCACCTCCGTGGTGGGCACCACCGGCAATCCCGGTCAGGCCAACTACGCGGCGGCCAAGGCCGGCGTGATCGGATTCACCAAGTCGCTGGCGCGCGAGGTCGGCTCGCGCAACATCACGGTCAACGCCGTGGCGCCGGGCGCCATCGACACCGACATGACCCGGGCGCTGCCGCCGGCGCAACGCGACGCCGCCATCGGCGCCGTTCCGCTGCAGCGCCTGGGAACGCCCGAGGACGTCGCCGCCGCCGTGGCGTTTTTGGCGTCGCCGGCGGCAGGCTACATCACCGGCGAGACCTTGCACGTCAACGGCGGGATGCACATGGCCTGAAAGGCGGCGAGAAGTTATGGCATCCCCGAGGCTGTTTTCCATACAATACCCCGCGGTAACGCCGCGGTCGTCTGCTGGCGCTCACAACGAGGAATCAAACCATCATGACTGATATCAGCAACATCGAAGCTCGCGTCAAGAAAATTATCATCGAGCAACTGGGGGTCAAGGAAGAACAAGTGACCAACGAGGCGTCCTTCGTCGAGGATCTCGGCGCCGATTCCCTGGACACCGTCGAGCTGGTGATGGCCCTGGAGGAAGAATTCGAGCTGGAAATTCCCGACGAGGACGCCGAAAAAATCACCACCGTCCAGCAGGCGATCGATTACATCGCCACGCATCTGGGTTGAGGGGATCAGCCTGGAGCGACGGGCGATCGATCCGGCCGCTCGCGGCGATCGCGGCCTTTTGTCATCGGCGCAGTGAGGAGGGTGGTTCCGTGGCCAAGCGGGTGGTAGTGACGGGCATGGGCATCGTCTCCCCGGTCGGTAGCACCGTGGAGACGGCTTGGGCCAACATCTTGGCCGGCCGCAGCGGCATCGGCCCGGTCACCGCGTTCGACGTCAGCGATTATCCGGTGCGCATCGGCGGGGCGGTGAAGGATTTCAAGGTCGAGCAGTACCTGAACGTCAAGGAAGCCAAGAAGATGGACACCTTCATCCATTACGGCATCGGCGCGGCGGCGCAGGCGATCCGGGACGCGGGGCTGGAGATCACCGAGGCCAACGCCGAACGGATCGGCACCTTCATCGGCTCCGGAATCGGCGGCCTGCCGGGCATCGAGGAAGGCCATTCCGCCTTTCTGAAAGGCGGGCCGCGCCGGCTGACGCCGTTTTACGTGCCCCGCAGCATCATCAACATGGTGTCGGGCAACCTGTCGGTGCTGTACGGCATCAAGGGGCCGAATCTGGCGGTGGTGACGGCTTGCACCACCGGCACCCACAGCATCGGCTTGGCCGGCCGGCTGATCGCCTGCGGCGACGCCGATGTCATGATCGCCGGCGGCGCGGAAATGGCCACCACGCCGACCGGTTTGTGCGGTTTCGCGGCGGCGCGCGCCTTGTCGCTGCGCAACGACGAGCCGGAGAAAGCCAGTCGGCCCTGGGATCAGGACCGCGACGGTTTCGTGCTGAGCGACGGGGCCGGGGTGCTGGTGTTGGAAGACTACGAGCACGCCAGGCGGCGCGGGGCGCGGATTTACGCCGAGCTGATCGGTTTCGGGATGAGCGGCGACGCCTATCACATGACCTTGCCGCCGCCGGACGGCGGCGGCGCGCGCCGGTCGATGGCCGCCGCCCTGCGCGACGCCGGACTCAATCCCGAGGCGGTCGACTACATCAACGCCCACGGCACCTCGACCCCGGCCGGCGACAAGATCGAAAGCGACGCGGCCAAGGCGGTATTCGGCGAGCACGCCTACCGGCTGGCGATGAGTTCGACCAAATCGATGACCGGCCACCTGCTGGGAGCCGCCGGCGGTGTCGAGGCGATCTTTTCGATCCTTTCGATCCGCGATCAGGTGCTGCCGCCGACCATCAACCTGGACCGCCCGGAACCGGGTTGCGATTTGAATTACGTCCCGCACGTCGCCCAGGAGCGCGAGGTCAAGATCGCTTTGTCGAACTCCTTCGGCTTTGGCGGCACCAACGGCACGGTCATTTTTCGAGCCCTGCAATGAGGGGCCATCCGCGCTTCCATCGCCGCTGCCCCCGGGATGGCCGAGGCTAGGGGCCAGCACGGGGAATCGCGGATTATCGCATGCCCTCGCGCGACCGTCTCGCCGCCACCTTCATCGCGCTGGCGCTGGTTTTCGGATCGGCGCTGTACCTGCTTTACGCCGACTATCAGCGGTTTCTCGACGGCCCGCTCGCCGGGCCGGCCGACGGCCTGGTGCTGGAGGTCAAACCGGGCATGGGGGTCGGCGACATCGCGCGGGAGCTGCAAAAGCGACCGGGATTGTCGCGGCCCGCGCCCTACTTGGAGGCCCACGTCCGGCTCAACGGTCTGGCTTCCCGGTTGCAAGCGGGCGAATACGCCATCGGCCCGCGCACCACCCCGCGCGAGCTGATCGGGCAGATCGCGTCCGGCCGCGTGATCCAGCACGCCCTGAGCGTGGTGGAAGGCTGGACGTTCAAGCAGTTGCGCCAAGCGCTGGCTTCCCATCCGAACATCGTGCAAACCCTGGGGGAGGCGAGCGACGCCGAGATCATGGCGCGTTTGGGGCGCTCCGGCCAGCATCCCGAAGGGCGATTTTTTCCCGATACTTACCATTTCCCCACCGGGACCACGGACGAGGCGTTTCTGCGCCGGGCGCTGGCGGCGATGGACCGGCAATTGGAGGCGGCCTGGAGCCGGCGCGCGCCGGATGCGCCGCTCGACGACGCCTATCAAGCGCTGATTCTGGCGTCCATCGTCGAGAAGGAAACCGGGTTGCCGGAAGAGCGGCCCGCCATCGCCGGCGTGTTCGCCCGGCGCTTGCGCAAAGGGATGTTGCTCCAAACCGACCCGACCGTGATTTACGGCCTGGGCGCGGCTTTCGACGGCAACCTCCGCCGCCGCGACCTCGCCGCCGACGGGCCTTATAACACCTACACCCGCAAGGGCTTGCCGCCGACGCCGATCGCGCTGCCGGGCGCGGGCGCGCTGGCGGCCGCCGTGAATCCAGCCCCCGGCGACGCGCTGTACTTCGTGGCCAACGGCACGGGCGGCCACGACTTTTCCGCGACCCTGGCCGAACACAACCAGGCGGTCCGCCGCTATCTGTCGAGACCAAAAAATTAGCATGACCGGCCGACTGATCGTGGTCGATGGCATCGAAGGGGGCGGCAAGACGACCCACCTCGCCTTTATCCGCGCCTGTTTGGAGCGGGATGGCCGTTCCGTGATCGCGACCCGCGAACCCGGCGGCACCGCGCTCGGCGAGGCGGTTCGCGAGTTGCTGTTGGGCCATCGGGGCGAGGGCATGGCCCCGAGCACCGAGACGCTTTTGATGTTCGCCGCCCGCGCCGAGCATCTCGAACGGGTGATCCGCCCGGCGCTGGCGTCCGGCCAGTGGGTGCTGTGCGACCGCTTCACCGACGCGACCTACGCCTATCAAGGCGGCGGACGCGGCCTGTCGCCGGACAAGATCGCGCTTTTGGAAACGTGGGTGCAAGAAGGCTTGCAGCCGGATTTGACCTTGCTGTTCGATCTGCCGGTCGCGCTCGGGCTGGCGCGGGCCGGGCGGCGCGGCGCGGCGGATCGGTTCGAGCGCGAGCGGCAGGCTTTTTTCGAGCGGGCCAGAAGCGTTTATTTGGAGCGGGCGCGGCGCTGGCCCGAACGCTACCGGATCGTGGACGCCAGCCGCGCGCCGGCGGAAGTCCGATCCGAGGTGGAAGCGCTGCTCGCCGGCTGGCTGGAGCGGCTCGATGGATGAGCGACTGCCCTGGCACGCGCCGCTGTGGCGTCGGCTCCAGCGGCACCGGGCCGACGGCCGCTGGCCTCACGCCCTGCTGCTGGCCGGCCCGAGCGGGCTTGGCAAGGGCAGTTTCGCCCGGCGTTTGGCGGCGTCCTGGTGCTGCGCGAGGCCGGAGGCGGACGGCGAGGCGTGCGGGCGGTGTCAGGGCTGTCGCTGGTTTCAAGCCGGGAGCCATCCCGATTTCAGCGCGGTGCGGCCCGCCGAGGACGGAAAAACCATCAAAGTCGATCAAATCCGGGAGCTGGCGGGATTTCTCGGGCTGAGCGCCCGTTGCGGCGGTTGCAAGATCGCCTTGCTGGAGCCCGCCGACCGGCTGAACCTCAATGCCGCCAACAGCCTGTTGAAAACCTTGGAGGAACCGCCCGGCGACAGCCGGCTGCTGCTGGTGGCCGCCCAGCCGGCCCGGTTGCCCGCCACCGTGCGCAGCCGCTGCCAGACGCTCAAGTTTGCGCCGCCGCCGGCCGAAGACGCCATCGCGTGGCTCTCCGGCCGAATCGCGGAAACAGACGCGCGCAGCGCGCTCGAAGTCGCCGGCGGCGCGCCGCTCGCGGCCTTGGCGCTGGCCGAGCCGCAGCGCTGGAACCGCCGCCGGCAACTGGCCGAAAATTACGACCGCATTTTAAAGGGCGCGGCCGATCCGGTGCGCGCGGCGGAAGCTTGGCTGCAAGGCGATGTGGCCGAGAATTTGCGCTGGCTGGCCGGCTGGCACGCCGACCTGATCCGGCTCAAGATGGGTGTCGAGCCGCCGCGCCTGAGCCATCCGGACCTCAAGCCCGTCTTGAGGCGCTGGGCCGCGCCGCAGTCGGCGCGCGCGCTGTTCGAGCGCCTGGATGCCGCCGTTCGCCTGTCGGCATCGAGTTCGACCGCCCAGATCAGCCTGCCGCTGGCGCTGGAAGCATTTTTTTGTGAAAGCGCGCGGGTTATAGTGTGCGATCCGTCGCAAAGGCCCGTCATCGAAGGTTGAAAGACTATGTCCGTCGCTCCCCGTCAAGGCGTCATTTCCCTGGCCATCAAGGACAAGGCGATGCTGCATTCCAGCTATATGCCGTTCATCAAGGGCGGGGGGATTTTCATCTCGACCGAAAAATCCTTCGAGCTGGGCGATGAAGTCTTTTTGCTGTTGACCTTGATGGAAGATCCGGAGCGCTTCGCCATCACCGGCAAGGTGATTTGGATCAATTACCGGACCACGCCCGGCGGGCGGCAGATGGGCGTCGGGATCCAGTTCGCGGGCGCGGAAGGATCGAATTTGCAAAAGAAGATCGACGCGCTGCTGGCGGGCTATACCCGGATCGATCAAGCGACCAACACCATGTGACGGGTGGGCGGCCGGATTTCATGCTCGTCGATTCCCACTGCCATCTGGATCGCCTCGACCTCGACCGCTTTGCCGGCGGGCTGGCCGGGGTGCTGGCCGCCGCCTCGGCCGGCGGCGTCACGCATCTGTTGAGCGTGGCGACCGAGCTGGAAAGCTGGCCGGCGCTGGCGCGGCTGACCGAACCGTACCCTCAAGTCGCGCTGTCGGCGGGCGTGCATCCCGGCGAGGAAGGCGCGCGCGCGCCGACGCTGGCCGAACTGACCGCGCTGGGGCGCGAGCTGCGCGTGGTCGCCATCGGCGAAACCGGCCTGGACTATCACTACGGGCGCGACAGCCAAGCGCGCCAGCGGGCGTGGTTTCGGCTGCACATCGCCGCCGCGCGGGAACTCGGCAAACCCTTGATCGTCCACACCCGCGACGCGCGCGCGGACACGATCGGCATTTTGCGCGAAGAAGGCGCGGCCGAGGCCGGCGGCGTGCTGCATTGCTTCACCGAAGATTGGGCGATGGCGGAGCAGGCGCTGGAACTGGGGTTTTATATCTCGTTTTCCGGGATCGTGACTTTCAAAAACGCCAGCCAGATTCAGGAGGTCGCCCGGAAGGTGCCGGCGGACAGGATGCTGGTCGAAACCGATTCGCCTTATCTCGCGCCGGTGCCGCACCGGGGCAAGCCCAATCAGCCCGCCTGGGTGCGGCCGGTGGCGGAATGCGTCGCGCGCTTGCGGGGCGAGCCGCTGGAGCGGGTCGCCGCCGCGACCAGCGCCAACTACAGCCGCCTGTTCGGCGTGGCCCTGGAGCCGGCGTGAACCGCGCGGAGCTGCGCGAGCGCATCCGCGCTTGCCTGCATCCCACCCACGAGCTGGAGGCCATCACCGGCGATCACGCGGTGGCCGGGATGGAGCGCGAGGAGCGGGCCTTGACCCCCGCCTCGGTGCTGGTGCCGCTGGTCGAATGGCCGGACGGCTTCACGGTGTTGCTGACCCAGCGCACCGCCCATTTGGAGCATCACGCCGGACAGATCAGCTTCCCCGGCGGTCGGGCCGAAGAGGGCGATGACGGTCCGGTGGGTACGGCGCTGCGCGAGGCCGAGGAGGAAATCGGCCTGGACCGCCGGCACGTGACGGAAATCGCGGGCTTTTTAGACCTCTATCAAACGGTGACCGGCTTTCTGGTGACGCCGGTGGTGGCGTTTTTGACCCCGCCGTTCGAGCTGGCGCTGGACGCCTTTGAAGTCGCCGAGGCGTTCGAAGTGCCGCTGGCGTTCATTCTCGACCCGCGCAACCACGAACGCCGCAGCATGCTGTACAAAGGCCAGCAGCGAAGCTACTACGTCATTCCCTTCGAGGACCGGTTTATCTGGGGCGCGACCGCCGCCATGCTGGTCGATTTCGCGCGGCGGCTGAGCGGGCGTCCGCCGTCCTCCTGAGGCCGGCTCGCTTGAAGGACAAGCCGGGGCGGGACGCGGGCGATCAGGCCAATTTCCGGTATTTGATCCGGTGCGGCTGATCGGCTTCCACGCCCAGGCGGCGCTTGCGGTCGGCTTCGTAGTCGGCGTAATTGCCCTCGAACCACACCGCTCGCGAATCGCCCTCGAAGGCCAGGATGTGGGTGGCGACCCGATCCAAAAACCAGCGGTCGTGGGAGATGATGACCGCGCAGCCGGCGAAGGCCAGCAGCGCTTCCTCCAAGGCCCGCAGGGTTTCCACGTCCAGATCGTTGGTCGGCTCGTCCAACAGCAAGACGTTGCCGCCGCTTTTCAGCAGTTTGGCGAGATGGACCCGGTTGCGCTCGCCGCCGGATAAATCCTTGACGAACTTCTGCTGGTCCGGGCCTTTGAAATTGAAGCGGCCGACGTAGGCGCGGGAGTTGATCTGGTAATTGCCGACGGCGATCACGTCTGACTCGCCGGAAATTTCCTGCCAGACCGTCTTGTCCGGGGCGAGGCTGTCGCGCGATTGATCGACGTAAGCGAGCTTCACGCTGTCGCCGACCCGCAAGCTCCCGGCATCCGGCTGCTCTTGGCCCACCAGCATCCGGAATAGCGTGGTTTTGCCGGCGCCGTTGGGGCCGATCACCCCGACGATGCCGCCCTTGGGCAGTTTGAAATCCAGCCCGTCGATCAGCAGCCGGTCGCCGAAGCCTTTGCGCAGGCCGGTCGCTTCGACCACCAGATCGCCCAGGCGCGGCCCCGGCGGGATATACAGTTCCTGGGTTTCGTTGCGCTTCTGGAATTCCTGGGATTCCAGTTCCTCGAAGCGGGCGACGCGGGCCTTGCTCTTGGCGTGGCGGCCCTTGGGGTTGGCGCGCACCCATTCCAGTTCGGCCTTCATCGCCTTGATGTGCGCGGTTTCCTGCTTCTCCTCGATTTCCAGGCGCTTCTCCTTCTGCTCCAGCCAGGAGGAATAGTTGCCCTCCCAGGGAATGCCGCGCCCCCGGTCCAGCTCCAGAATCCAGCCGGCGACGTTGTCGAGGAAGTAGCGGTCGTGGGTGACCGCGACCACGGTGCCGGGATAATCCTGGAGAAAGCGCTCCAGCCAGGCCACCGATTCGGCGTCGAGATGGTTGGTCGGCTCGTCCAGCAGCAGCATGTCGGGTTTGGACAGCAACAGCCGGCACAGCGCCACCCGGCGGCGCTCGCCCCCGGAGAGCTTGCCGACATCGGCGTCCCACGCCGGCAGGCGCAAGGCGTCGGCGGCGACATCCAAAGTGCGCTCCAGATTGTGGCCGTCGGCGGCCTGAAGATAGCTTTCCAGCTCGGCCTGCTCGGCGGCCAATTTCTCGAAATCGGCATCGGCCTCGGCGTAGGCGGCGTAGACTTCATCCAGGCGGGCCAGCGCGGCCTTGATCGGTGCCACCGCGTCCTCGACGTTGCCGCGCACGTCCTTGGCGGGATCGAGCTGCGGCTCCTGGGAAAGAAAGCCGATCTTGATGCCGGGCTGGGGACGGGCTTCGCCGAGAATGTCGCCGTCCGCGCCGGCCATGATCCGCAGCAAGGTGGATTTGCCGGAGCCGTTCAAGCCCAGGACGCCGATCTTGGCGCCGGGGAAAAACGACAGGGAGATGTCTTTCAGAATTTCCCGCTTGGGCGGTACGACCTTGCCCACCCGGTTCATGGTGTAGATATATTGGGCCATGCGATTCGATCAGCTCGTTAGCGAAGTGGCGGCAATCTACCCATTGAGGGGGACGCCGTAAAGGGGGCGGGCGCGGGCGCGCCGAAAAAACCCCGCCCGGCGGGGGCAGGGTTGCGGGGAGGGCGGGGAATCCGCTTATTTTACGACCGGATGAAAGCGGATATCCAATTGCGTGCCGACGCTTTGCAAAAAGCTGATCAGTTGTCCCTGCATTTCGGCGGTGGTCCCGACATCGGCGGTCGGGTTGATGATCGAGCCGTGATCGCCCCGGGTGAAGCGGACGATGGCCCGCAGCCCCCGGTCGTCCCACGCCGAGCGGCTGAGGGAGCGAAGCCCCATGATGCGGGCCAGGGGCTCGGTGCCCGACAGCGGCGCTTCGGCCACGGTGTTGGGGATCACGCGGTCGGAAGGCACGCCGTCGCCGCCGACGACTTCGATCAGGTGGATCGGGTGCCGGGCGGCGGCCGCGGCTCCGTAGTTGATCGCATCGCCCGCATCGACGGCGGTTTGCGCGGCGACGAGATAGGACTCGTATTCGGGCGTGCCTTTCGCGAGGCCGGCGGCGGCCAGCCCGGCGGCGATGCGCGGCCCGAAGGTGGCGGAGCCGTCGAGCAGTTTGGCGATGCCGCCGCCCGGCATGGCCAGCGTCGCGCTGACCGGCGCATCGTCGGTGCCGAGGTAGGTGGTCCCGACGATGCCGCCCAGCGAATGGCCGACAAAATGGATGCGTTTGGGGTCGATGTCGGGCTGTCGGTCACCGTCCAGATCGGCGAGGGGCAAGACGGCCGCGAGTTGCCGCAAATCTTCGACGGCTTGGCGCAGGTTGTCGCGGCTGGTCAGCAGGCTTTGCAGATTGATGAAATAGCTGCCGGAGGCGTCGATCGCGCCATCCGGGCCCGCCGCGCCGGTGGCGTTGTCGCCGAGGTCGAGATCGAAGGTCCGCTCTAGCCCGGCAAGGTAAAAAGGGTTGGCCTTGTCGGTGATGCCGTGCAGCGGAAGATCGATGGCGACGGCGGCGAAACCGGCGAACGCCAGGGCGTCGGCGATCAAAAACAGGTTGGTTCGATTTTGGGTGATGCCGTGCTGGAAAATGGCGACCGGCCAACCGGTGGCGGGCTTGCGCCGGCCGCTCGCGGCGTTGGGGACGGTCATCAGCGCCGGGATCGGGACGGTGGCGGTCGCGGCGGGCAGCGGGCTATAGCGGGTGATGGGACCGCCGTCGGCGGTGCGCCAGACGCCGCTCAAGGGCTTGGTTTTATCGAGATAGTGCGCGGTTTCCAACCGGCCGGCGTAGATGTCGGAGTAACCGGGCAGACCCAGGCCGACGGCGGCCGTGGTCGCGCCGGTCGGTTCGAGGACAAAGTTCGCCACGACCTGCGGTTTGGGCGCTTGCGCGATGGCCGCGAACGCATCGTCGATGGATTGGGTCATGAAAGTCCAGCTCAGCACGATGCTGGCCTTGCCGATCCCCTGGCCGGCGGCGGCGTTTTCCTGGTTGTTGACCAACTGCCGCAACCCCTCCAAGGCCCGCGCCCGAGCGTCGCTCAGACCGGGGATCGCGCTGTTGCCGCCGGCGTCCACCAGCGGCGTTTCCCGCTTGGCCAGCCGATAGGTGGGCGAAGGGGAGGCGTCGAAGCCGGCGGCGTCCTGAATGCCGGCAGTCAGCACCACCAAATAGCCGGTTTTGGGGGCGAGCGGCCGCAGCGGAGCGACGGTCAGCGTGGCCTTGGCGGGATCGGCCGCCGAAAGGCTGACCGCATAATCGCTGCCGGCGGCCAGCTCGCGTTCCACGCCGGCGACGGCGAACGGCGCGGGGCTGGCCGGATCGAGAAACGGGTTGACCAGCGTCACCGCAAAAACCCGCACCGTGTCGCCCGCTTTGAGGGTATCGGCCTTCAGCGCGCCGGAAAACCGCGCGGTCAACGGCGCGACGGTGGAAAATCCGTCCAATTCGTTCAAGGCGACGCGCGGGTCGGCCGGATTGTTGGGGTCGGCGACCGGGATGTTGAGCGTGCCGTCGGTCGAGCCGGCGAACAGCAGATTGTTGGGAAAGGGCAGCTTGCCGGCGGCCGGATCGAATTCGGCGAAGAACTCCGCGCGAGTGGCGGCATGGGCGGCGCCGAAGGCGGTCAGGCCGAGCAGCAGAGCGCAGTAAAACGGGCGGAAAGAGCGTGTTCGGACGTGCATGGCGGTCACCCCAGAGCGCGAGTCAGGCAGGGCTGAAACCCCGTTCGGCAACCTTGGCGGTCGAGCGCCGAACGCACCGGCGGTTTCCGGCTTTATCGCCGACCGCCCATCATGGAGTATAGTCAGCATCTCGCCGCCGCGCCTGGAGCGGCGCGCTCGGGCGCCGGCTCAAACCGCCGGTTTTGCAGCGCCCGCCGGGCGGCGTCGCGAGCCGGGTCGCCCGTTGTCGCCAGCCGCCAACCTCGCTCGCTGGCGACGGTCTCCGGGAGATCGACATCGTTTTTACAGCGCCCGCTAACGTCCTTTTGGGTCGAGCCTGACATGCGCGCAGCCTCTCAATTCGGGATCGCCGCTTTGCTGGCCGCCGCCGCGGCCGGCGGCTGGTATTGGACCCAGCGCGCCAAGTCGGCCGCCACCGAAGCCCAGACGCCGCCCCGCAGCGCCGCCACGGTGGTCGAAACCGCCGTCAGCCGGCGCGGCGAGGTGCGAGAAACCGTCACGGCGGTCGGGACCACCCGCGCCGCCCAATCGGTCAAGATCGTGCCGCCGACCTCGGGTCTCGTCACCCGGATCAGTTTTGAGGCCGGACAGCGGGTGCGAGCCGGCGCGGTGCTGGTGGAGCTCGACAGCGCCGGCGAGCGGGCCGGGGTGCGGGAGGCCGAGAGCGAGTTGGCCAACCTGCGCGCCCAGATGGCGCGCGCCGAAGCCTTGCGGGCTCGCAAGCTAGTGTCCGAGGCCGATCTGGACGAGGTGCGCGGCAAGCTCGGCATGGCCGAGGCCCGCCTGGAAGCGGTTCGCAGCCAGCGCGACAAGCGCGTCGTCCGCGCGCCGTTCGGCGGGGTGGTGGGGCTGCGCGAGGTCAATCTCGGGGCGTACGTCGACGCCAGCACCGCGCTCACCACCCTCGACGATCTCGGCACGATCGAACTGGAGTTCAAGATTCCCGAACGCCACTTCAGCGCGGTCAAGGTCGGCCAGGCCGTCAGCGCCGCGAGCGTCGCGTTTCCGGGGCGGCGTTTCGACGGCGCGGTGCGCGCGGTGGACACCCGGATCGAGCCGGCCGCGCGCGCGTTCCGGGTGCGGGCCGAACTGCCCAACCCCGACGCGCTGCTCCCGCAGGGACTGTTCATGGCCGTTTCGCTGGTGGTCTCGGAGCGCCGCGACGCCGTGCTGGTTCCGGAGGAGGCGGTGATTCGGGAAGGCGCCGAAAGCTACGTCTACGTGGTGGCGGAAGGCGCGGCGGTGCGGACGCCGATCACGGTCGGCCAGCGCCGCGACGCGGCGGTGGAGGTGCTGGCCGGGCTGGCGGCCGACGTCGAGGTGGTGGTCAAGGGCCAGCAGTCCCTGCGCGATAAAGCGCCGGTTCGGGCCGCGGCGCAAAATCCGCCGGCGGCGGTTCCGGGCGACGGCGCCCGCCGGCAAGCCTCCTGACGCTTGCGGGGCCGGGCGCGTGTTTTTGTCCGATCTGTTCATCGAGCGGCCGGTGTTCGCGCTGGTGGTCAGCCTGCTGATCGTGGTCGGCGGCGCGATGGCCTTGCGCGGCCTGCCGGTGCGCGAGCTGCCGGATATCGACGCCTCGGTGGTGACGGTCAGCACCGGCTACACCGGAGCCTCCGCCGCCATCGTCGACACCGAAATCACCGAGGTGATCGAAGGCGCGGTGGCCCGGATCGACGGCGTGCGGCGGATCGAGTCCACCTCGCGCGAAGGCGGCGGCCAGACCCGGATCACCTTCACCGCCGACCGCGACATCGACGCCGCCGCCGCCGACGTGCGCGATGCCGTCGGGTCGGTGGTCAACCGGCTGCCGGACGAGGCCGACGAGCCGCGCGTGGTCAAGGCCGACAGCGACAGCCAGCCGGTGTTGCGGATTTCCCTGACCAGCGACCGCCTGTCCCCCGAAGACCTGACCGATCTGGCCGAGCGGGCGGTGGTGGATCGGCTGACCACCGTCGCCGGCGTCGGCGAGGTCGCGATCAGCGGCGCGCGCCGTTACGCCATCCGGGTCTGGCTGGACAACGAGGCGCTGGCGGCGCGCGGCTTGACGGTCGCCGAGGTCGAAACCGCGCTGCGGCAAGCCAACGTCGAACTGCCCTCCGGCACGCTGGAATCCAGCAACCGGCAGTTGGTGGTGCGCACCGACAGCCGGCTCAAGACGGTCGAGGACTTCCGCAACCTCGCCATCGGGCAGCGCGACGGCTATCCGATCCGGCTGTTCGAGCTGGCCCAGGTGGAAGCCGGCGCGCGCGACGACAGCTCGCTGGTGCGCGCCAACGGCCAGAATTCGGTGACGCTCGGCGTGCTGCGCCAATCCAGGGCCAACACCCTGGCGGTGTCGGCGGGGGTGCGGGCCGAACTGGAGCGGTTGCGCCCGCAGTTGCCGGAGAGCGTGCAAATGGCGGTCGCCACCGACGACGCGCTGTTCATTCGAGCGAGCATCGACGAGGTGGTGCTGACGCTGCTGGTCGCGGTCGGGGTGGTGGTGCTGGTCATCTTCGCTTTTCTCTATTCCCTGCGGGCGACCCTGATCCCGGCGGTCGCCATCCCGGTTTCGGTGGTCGGCTCGTTCATGCTGCTGGCGGCTTTGGGGTTTTCGATCAACCTGCTGACGCTGCTGGCGCTGATTTTGTCGATCGGGCTGGTGGTGGACGACGCCATCGTGGTCCTGGAAAACGTGCAGCGGCGGATCGATCGCGGCGAGCCGCCGCTGGTCGCCGCCTGGCGCGGTTCCCGGCAAGTCACCTTCGCGGTGCTCGCCAGCAGCGCGGTGCTGATCGCGGTCTATGTGCCGCTGTCCATGCTCGGCGGCGAAATCGGCAAGCTGTTTCGGGAGTTCGGGCTGGTGCTGGCGGCGGCGGTGACGATTTCCACCGTGGTCGCGCTGTCGCTGACGCCGATGATGTGCTCGCAATTGCTGGGGCGGGCCGGTCCGCCCAACGCTTTGATGCGGTTGGCGGAGCGCGGTTTCGCGGCGCTGGAGCGCGGCTATCGGGCCGCCCTGGCCGGCGCGCTGGCCATGCCGTGGGCGATCCTGGCGGTCGCCGCTTTGTTGGCCGGCGCGGCGCTGGCGCTGTATCGCGGCTTGCCGCAAGAGCTGGTGCCCGCCGAAGATCGGGGCGTGTTCTTCATCTCCGCCCGCGCCCCGGAAGGGGCCACGCTGGCCTTCACCGACGCCGGGGTGCGCAAAATCGAGCGGGCGCTACAACCGTTGCTGGACCATGGCGAAGCCCAGCGGGTGCTGGCCGTTTCCGGGCGGGGCGGCAGCCGCAATCAGGCGTTCGTGGTGGTCGGGCTGAGCGATTGGGGGCAGCGCGCGCGCGGCCAGCAGGCGATCGTCGGCGAAACGAGGCGCTTGCTGGCCGAGATCCCCGATCTGCGCGCCATCCCCAGCGGCCGCTCCAGCCTGGGCCGGGGCGCGAGTTCGCAGACGGTGCAATTCGTGATCGGCGGGCCGGATTACGCCACGGTGGTGGCCTGGAGTGAGGCGATTCAGGCCCGCGCCAGGGAAAATCCCGGCCTGACCGCCATCGACAGCGATCACGAAGCCAGCCAGCCCACCCTGCGGGTCGAGATCCACCGCGCCATGGCCGAGGAACTGGGGATTCCGGTCGAGCGGATCGCCGCCACCTTGCAGACGCTGCTGGCCTCGCGCGAAGTGACCACCTATATCGACCGGGGCCGGGAATACGCGGTCGTGGTGCAGGCGCAAGCCGCCGACCGGCGGCAGCCGCAAGATCTCAACGGCATTTTCGTGCGCGCCGACAAGAGCGGCGAACCCGTGGCGCTGAGCGCGGTCGTCGATTTGCGCGAAGAGTCATCGGCGCTGGCGCTGCGCCGCTTCGACCGCCTGCCATCCGTCACCGTCGAAGCGACGCTGGTGGGCGATTACGATCTGGGCCGGGCCATCGCCGACTTTCGGCGCATCGCCGCCGAAACGTTGCCGGTCGAGGCGCGCACCTCGTTTTCCGGGGCGGGCGAACTGTTTTTGGAGACCTCGGGCAGCCTGTATTTCACGTTCGGTTTCGCCCTGTTGATCGTGTTTCTGGTGCTGGCGGCGCAGTTTGAAAGTTTCGTCCACCCGCTCATCATCCTGTTGACCGTGCCGGTCGGGGTGACCGGCGCGCTGCTGGCGCTGCGCTTCACCGGCCAGTCGCTCAACATCTACAGCCAGATCGGCTGCGTGCTGCTGATCGGGCTGATGGCCAAAAACGGGATTTTGATCGTCGAGTTTGCCAACCAGTTGCGGGCGGAGGGCTCGAGCGTGCGCGAGGCGGTGCTGGCCGGGTCCAGCCAGCGGCTGCGGCCGATCCTGATGACGGTGCTTTCCACCGTGTTGGGCGCGTTGCCGCTGGCGCTGGCGGTCGGCGCGGGGGCCGAAAGCCGGATCGCCATCGGCGTGGTGGTGATCGGCGGCCTGCTGCTCTCGACCGTGCTGACGCTGTTTTTGACGCCGGTGCTGTACGATCGGCTGGCGGGCTTCACCCGGCCGGTCAACGCCGTGCAGCGGCGGTTGACGGCGCAGTTGAATCGCCATTCGCCGCCCGAAGCCTCCGGGGCGGCCGGCGTTGCGACGGGTGCGCGCGGCGCGTTAAAACCGGATTGAGCGAACCCGCGAGCGGGCCGGCGCTCCAAAGGGTCAACGGGTCTTCTCCGGCAAAACAGCCATCACGCTTTCGATCCATCATGCATTTCAACCGCCGACTCCGATCGTCGCCGCCCGAGGTTCGCGGGCCGGGGTTCGGCTTCGCTTTGATCGCCTGGATCGCGTTCGGCTGGTTTGCGGCATCGCCGGCGGGGGCGAACCCGGTGACGACCGGCCACGCCCGAGCGCAACTGATTGCCGAAACGGCGAGGGAGCGGGCCAAGCCGCGCACCGTTTCAGCCTTTCAGCAGCGAGCGGATGGTGGAGGAGGTCGTCACCTTGCCCTCGCCGCGATAGGCTTCGTGGTTGGCTTCGATGTCGTCGAGCTTGTAGAGATAGTTCACCATCAGGCCCGCCGATTGCTCCAGACCTTTGGCGGAGGTGTCGGCCAGCCAATTCAGCCGCTCGATGCGCGCGCCGTTGGAAAGGTGAAAGTGCGCCACCCGGTCGAGGGCGCTGATGTGGCCTTGCCGTTTTTCCTTGGACAGATAGCGGGCGCACAGGCGCTGTAAAGGGGATTTCAGCGCCTTGGTCAATTCCGGTTTTTTTTCCCAGGCCGGCAGGTGGAGCGCGGTTTTCAGCGAAGCCGGTTCGGCTCCGGTGCCGGCCGCCGCCGCCAGCGCCTTGCGCTCCGATCCGGTCAGAAGCTCCGCCTCGATCTCCTGGCCGGGCTGGTCGAGCTTGCGGTTCAGCCAATCGCGGAAACCGGGGATCGGCGAGAGGGTGGCGAAAGTCTTGAGGTTCTTGAATTCGTGGGCCAGCTCGTCCACCACCCGCTTGATCAGAAAATTGCCGAAACTGATGCCGGACAGGCCTTCGTGGGCGTTGGAGATCGAGTAGAAAATGGCGGTGTCGGCCTGATGGGGATCGACCACCGGAGCGGCTTCGTCGAGCAGGGTGTGCACGTTGTCGGCGATGCCGTTGACCAGGGCGACTTGCACGATGATCAGCGGCTCGTCGGGCATTCGGGGATGGAAAAACGCGAAACAGCGCCGGTCGGAGCCGAGCCGGTTTTTGAGGTCGCTCCAATCCCGGATCGGGTGGACGGCCTCGTAAACGAACAGCTTTTCCAGCAGCGACGCCGGCGAGTCCCAGGCGATGCGCCGCAGCTCCAGAAAGCCGACGTCGAACCACGAGACCAGCAGCGACAACAGATCCCGCTCCAGCGCCGCCAGCGCCGGATCGTCCTTGCGCCATTCCAGCAGCTCGGCGCGCAAGTCCACCAGAAAGTGAAAGCCTTCCGGCAGCGCGTTGAGCTGCGCCAGCAGGCGCAGGCGCGGCGGTTGCAGCGCCTGATACAGCGCCCGCTCGGCCTTGGCCCGCTCCTCGGGCGCATCACCGGCTTGCCGCAGTTTTTCGATCGCCTTGTCCATCGCCTTGCGGTTGATGTCGAATTCGGCGGCGAGCACTTGCAAAAATCGCTTGCGCCCCTTGGGGCTCAACGACAGATAGATCCGGCCCAAATTCGCGGCGCGGGCGCGGGCCGAAACCTCGCCCCCGCGCCCTTCCAGACAGTCGCGCATCTGCGCTTTTAAGGCTTCCGCATCCTTTTCGGGCAGGTTGGGGCCGGGCGCGCTGGAGATGAGGCCGCCCCCCCAGTCGGCCATGTCGCGCCACGCCTCGCGGAGATTGTGCATGGTGCGGTTGAGCAGATTGTCCCGAGTGATTTCGGGCTCGCGGGTTGCAGGTTCGGTCATGCCGGCGTCGCTCGATGGCCTTAAAATTGATCTTCGGTCAGCGCCATGATCGAAACGCCACCATTTTTGATCGACGCGCACAGGCTGCGGGCTTTGGGCAGGAGGTGTTCGGCGTAAAACCGGGCGGTGACCAGCTTGGCCTCGTAAAAAGACGAGTCTTGGCCGTCTTTCAATTTGCGTTGCGCGATCCGCGCGGCGCGGGCCATCTGCCAGCCTCCGCAAACGAAGCCGGCCAGCATCAGGTAATCGACCGACACCGCCATGACGTCTTCGGGATCGTGGCTTTCCAGCATCCAGTCGGTCGCTTCGGCCAGCGCCGCCGCCGCGTCGCGGAGATTGGCGCGGATGGCGGCCAGATCGTCGCCCGGCTCTTGGCCGAGTTCGCCGGCGGTCGCCTCGATTTCGGCAAGCAGCGCCCGCATCGACGCGCCTTTATCCGTGTTCAGCTTGCGCCCGGCCAGATCGGCGGCCTGGATGCCGGTGGTGCCTTCGTAGATCGTGGTGATGCGGGAATCGCGCAGGTGCTGGCACGCGCCGGTTTCCTCGATAAACCCCATGCCGCCGTGAATTTGCACCCCCAAGGACGCCACCTCGATGCCGGTTTCGCTCAGCCAGCCTTTCACGATGGGAATCAGCAAATCGACCCGGCTCTGATGGCGGCGGCGGGTTTCGGCGTCCTCGTGGTGGCGGGCCAGGTCGAGATGCTTGGCGACCGTGTAAGCCAAGCACCGCATCGCTTCGTTCAGCGCCTTCATGGTCATCAGCATCCGCCGCACATCCGGATGGTGGATGATGGTCACCCGATCGCCGCTCTTGACCCCGACCGGCCGGCCTTGCACCCGGTCCTTGGCGAACTCTCGGGCGGCCTGATAGGCGCGCTCGCCGATGGCCAGCCCCTGCAAGCCGACTTTGAAGCGCGCCTCGTTCATCATGATGAACATGTAGGCTAGGCCCTTGTTTTCCTCGCCGACCAGATAGCCGATGGCCCCGTCTCGGTCGCCGAAGGCCATCACGCAAGTCGGGCTGGCGTGGATGCCCATCTTGTGTTCGAGCGAGACGGCGTGCACGTCGTTGCGCTCGCCGAGGGAGCCGTCCGGCTCGACCAGAAACTTGGGCACGATGAACAGCGAAATGCCCTTGACGCCTTCCGGGGCGTCCGGGGTGCGGGCCAGCACCAGATGGATGGTGTTGGCCGTCATGTTGTGCTCGCCCCAGGTGATGAAGATTTTTTGGCCGAAAATCCGGTAATGATCGCCCTCGGGCACGGCGCGGGCGCGCACCGCCGACAGGTCGGAACCGGCCTGCGATTCGGTCAGGTTCATGGTGCCGGTCCACTCGCCGCTGGTCATCTTGGGCAAAAAGGTCGCCTTTTGCCGGTCGGAGCCAACGTGGCTGATCGCCTCGATCGCCCCGGAGGTCAGCAGCGGGCACAGCGCGAAGGACATGTTGGCGGAGTTCCACATTTCCTCGGTGGCGGTGTTCAACAGCTCCGGCAAGCCCTGGCCGCCGTATTCGGCCGGACAGCCGATCCCGTTCCAGCCGCCCTCGATGAATTTTCGATAGGCGGCGGCGAAGCCGTCGGCGGGAATCACGCCCTCGGGGCCGAGCTTGACGCCTTGGACGTCGCCGGAATGGTTGAGTGGCGCCAACACGCCGGAAGCGAGCTTGGCGGCCTCTTCCAAAACGGCTTCGGTCAATTCCGGGCCGACGTCCTGCTCGGCGTAGACCGGCAAGCCGGCGACTTCGGCCAAGCCGGCGACTTCGTTGATGACGAACTGCATATCGCGGGTCGGAGCGGAATAAGCGGTCACGGGCGTCTCCTTGGAATTCTCGGACACTGCAAGGTCAAGCGCGCCGCCGCGCGCGCGGCCGATCCTCGGGCGTCGGTTCGGGGATCGGCGGGCGGCGGGCGATCAAAGCCGGAGCGTTCAGCCGGCGGCTTTCAATTTGTCCAGCTCCTGGGCCATTTCGGGCATGGCGGCGAACAGGTCGGCGACCAGGCCGTAGTCGGCGACCTGGAAAATCGGCGCCTCCTCGTCTTTGTTGATCGCGGCGATCACCTTGCTGTCTTTCATGCCGGCCAGATGCTGGATCGCCCCGGAAATGCCGACGGCGATGTACAGTTCGGGCGCGACCACCTTGCCGGTCTGGCCGACCTGATAGTCGTTGGGCACGAAGCCGGCGTCGACGGCGGCGCGAGACGCGCCCACCGCCGCGCCCAGTTTGTCGGCCACGGCTTCGAGCAGCTTGAAATTCTCGCCGTTGCCCATGCCGCGCCCGCCGGAAACGATGATTTTGGCGGCGGTCAGCTCCGGCCGGTCGGATTGGGTCAACTGCTGGCCGACGAAGCTGGAGACGCCGGCATCGGCGGCGGCGGCGACGGTTTCGACGCCGGCCGAACCGCCCTCGCCGGCGGCCGCCGGAAAGGCGGTGCCGCGCACGGTGACGACCTTGACCGGATCCTTGGACTGCACGGTCGCCAGCACGTTGCCGGCGTAAATCGGGCGCATGAAGGTATCCGCGCTTTCCACTTTGACGATGTCGGAGATTTGCGCGACATCCAGCAGCGCCGCCACGCGCGGCAGCACGTTTTTGCCGGCGGCGGTGGCGGGGGCGAGGATGTGGCTGTAGCCGCCGGCCAGCCCCACCACCAGCGCGGCCACGTTTTCGGCCAACTGGTGGGCGTAGTGGGGCGCGTCGGCGTGCAAGACTTTGTTGACGCCCGCCACCTTGGCGGCGGCTTGCGCGACCGCGCCGCAGTCGTGGCCGGCCACCAGGACGGCGATGTCGCCGCCGAGTTGGGTGGCGGCGGTGACGGTGTTGAGCGTCGCGGCTTTCAGCGCGGCGTTGTCGTGTTCGGCGATGACCAGAATGCTCATGATGCGTTGTCCGTGACGTTAGATGACGTGGGCTTCTTTGTGCAGCTTGTCGATCAGGGCGGCGACGGTGTCGACCTTGATCCCGGCCTGGCGCTTGGTCGGCTCTTGCACCTTGAGCGTGGCGAGCCGGGGGGCGGGATCGACCCCCAGATCGGCGGGTTTGAGCACGTCCAGCGGCTTTTTCTTGGCCTTCATGATGTTGGGCAGCTTGACGAAGCGCGGCTCGTTCAGGCGCAAATCGGTGGTGACCACCGCCGGGAGCTTGAGGGCCACGGTTTCCAGCCCGCCGTCGACCTCGCGGGTCACCTTGACCGTCCCGGCGTCGACCTCGACTTTGGAGGCGAAGGTGCCTTGAGGCCAACCGAGCAGGGCCGAGAGCATCTGGCCGGTTTGGTTGGCGTCATCGTCGATGGCCTGCTTGCCGAGGATCACCAGATCGGGTTTTTCTTTCTCGACGATGGCCTTGAGCAGTTTGGCGACCGCCAGCGGTTGCAGTTCGGCGTCGGTTTCCACCAGAATGCCCCGGTCCGCGCCCATGGCCAGCGCGGTGCGCAAGGTGTCCTGGCAGGCGGCGACGCCCAGCGAGACCGCCACGATTTCCTGGACCTTGCCGGCCTCTTGCAAGCGGACGGCTTCTTCCACGGCGATTTCGTCGAAGGGGTTCATGGACATCTTGACGTTGGCGGTTTCCACGCCGGAGCCGTCGGCTTTTGCCCGGACCTTGACGTTGTAATCGACGACCCGTTTTACAGCGACTAGCGTTTTCATCGTTCACCTTCTAGTGGGAGTGGTCGCTTGGTTGGAATAGGCTGTTGGCGCGCCGGGCACAGCCGATCGCCCGGTCTTGCGCGATCAGTATATTACAGGCTGGGCCGCAACCCGAAACGCGCGGCGGGGACACCGTTAGCCCCCATCGCGCGCTGGCCCCATTATACTGGATCGAGCGGCGGGATTTGGCCGCCGGCGCGGCCGCGCGCTTCACGGCGCACAGGTCGCGCGCCGCCCGGGCGCGAGCCATCGCGCTCCGGGGTCAAAAAATCAACTTCCTGGCCGAAAGGTCGCTCGGAGGGACAGGCGCTATGAATACGAGCGAGTCAACGACGCTGAAGGCGCTGGTGGTGAACCAGCGCGAGGGCCGGACCGTGGCCGAGCTGGCGAATCTGACCGATGCCGATTTGCCGCCGGAACCGGTCTTGGTCGCCGTGGAATATTCGTCGCTCAACTACAAAGACGGCCTGGCGGTCACCGGCAAGGGCAAGATCGTGCGCCGGTTTCCGCTGGTGCCCGGCATCGATTTGGCCGGGACGGTGCTGGAGTCGGCCTCGCCGGATCACCGTCCCGGCGACCGGGTGGTGCTCACCGGCTGGGGCGTGGGAGAGAGCTATTGGGGCGGTTACGCCCAGCGGGCGCGGGTCAAACCGGAGTGGCTGACGCCGCTGCCGGAAGGTTTGGACAGCCGCCGGGCCATGGCCATCGGCACCGCGGGCTTCACCGCCATGCTGGCGGTGATCGCCTTGGAAGAGGCCGGGATCGGGCCAGAGGCGGACAAGCCGGTGCTGGTGACCGGGGCCAGCGGCGGGGTGGGCAGCGTGGCGGTGGCGCTGTTGTCGAAGCTGGGCTACCGGGTCGCGGCGCTGACCGGGCGGCCGGAAAACGGAGCGTTTTTGCGCGAGATGGGCGCGGAGCAGGTGATCGGCCGCGCGGAAATGGATCAGTCTTCCCGGCCGCTGGAAGCGCAGCGCTGGTCGGGCGCGATCGATGCGGTCGGCGGGCGGATTCTGGCCCGCGCGCTCGCGGAAACCGATTACGGCGGCGCGGTGGCGGCCTGCGGTTTGGCCGGCGGGGCCGATTTGCCCACCACGGTCATGCCGTTCATCCTGCGCGGGGTGAAGCTGTTGGGCGTGGATTCGGTGCAGTGTCCCCGGGAGCCGCGCCGGGCGGCTTGGGCGCGGCTGGCGCGCGACTTGCCCGCCGCCGCGCTGGAGCGCGTGACCCAAGTCGTGCCCTTGGCGGAGGTGCCGCGCTTGGCCGAGGCGATTCTGGCCGGCCAGGTGCGGGGGCGGGTGGTGGTGGACCCGAACGCCTGAGCCGGCGGCGGGAAATTCCCGCCAGCGCGCGAGGTCGTGTAGGCTATCGCGGCTCGACGCGGCTCAAAACCGCCACCCGCCAACCATTTTCGCCGGAGATAGGGCATGTACTCCACGCACGAAGGCCTCAACGACAGCATTCACGGCTATTATCTGGAAGATTTGCAAGTCGGCATGAGCGCGTCTCACGCCAAGACCGTCACCGAAACCGATGTGGTGATGTTCGCCGGATTGACCGGCGACAACAATCCGATCCATTGCAACGAAGTGTTCGCGTCTCAGACGCGCTTCAAGGGCCGCATCGCGCACGGCATGTTCTGCGCGGGGTTGATTTCCTGCGTCGCCGGCACCCGGCTGCCCGGACCGGGGGCGGTCTACGTGGACCAGCAATTGCGCTTCATCGCGCCGGTGCGGATCGGCGATACCGTCACCGCCGTGTGCACCATCCAGGAGATCAACCGAGAGCGCCGTCGGGTGGTGATGAACACGGTGTGCAAGGTGCAGGATCAGGTCGTGGTCGAGGGCAGCGCGACGTTCATGGTCAGCCGCCGCAACCCTTGACCCCCGACCGCCGGGCGCGGCCGCCGGCTTGACCGTCGCGCCCGTTCATTCCTCCATCAGCACCCGGAATCCGGTCATCGCGTCGCGATAATCGGGTTTTCGGGCCAGGCGCTTGGCCGAGCGCAGCTCGCCGGGCCCGCTGTTCCAGGAGCCGCCGCGCACCACCCGCAGGCCTTCGTTGCCGCGCTTGTCCGAGCAGGCCTGCTCGCGGTCGCCGTAATCCGGCGCGTATTCCGAGCAGGTCCACTCCCAGACGTTGCCGGCCATGTCGTAGGCGCCGAGCGTGTTGGGCTGATAGCTGGCGACCGGCGCGGTGACCGCCTGCCCGTCGTCCAGGCTGCCGACCGAGGCGCCGGAGGGATCGTTGCGGTCGGAGAAGTTGGCGTAGCGCGGATCGATGTCGTTGCCCCAGTAATAGCGGGTGGCGGTGCCGGCGCGGGCGGCGCGCTCCCACTCCGCCTCGGTCGGCAAGCGAAACTTTTTGCCGGTGCCCGCCTCCCAGGACAGCCATTCGGCGAAAGCCTTGGCGTTGTCCCAACTGACATTGACGGCGGGCTGGGCGTCGCGGTTCAGCGGCCGCGCCTGATAGGCGCCGCTGTTGTGGTCGGGCTTGAAGCGCCGGTACTGGGCGTTGGTGACTTCCGTGCCGCCGATCCAGAAACCTTTGACGCAGACCTGGTGGGGGGGTTCGTCGCCGCCGCGATCCCGCTCGTTGTTCGGGCTGCCCATGGTGAAGCAGCCGCCGTCCACCCACGCCAGTTGCAGGCCGGTTTTGGGGTCGGTCTGGGTCTTGGAGCGGGTGCCCGGCTGCTGGGCCGAGAGCAGCTCGGTGCGGGCGGCCGCCACTTCGGCGTGATCGGGGTTCAAAAGCGCCGCCCGCTCCAGATTGCCCTTGGCCGCCGTCCAGTCACGGGCGGCGATGGCGCTTCGCGCCTGTTCGAGGTAGCGCGCGATTTCCCGCTCGGTGTTCTGGGCTTGCTCTTGGGCCAGGCGGGCGCTTTCTTCTTCCTGCTGTTTTTGTTGGGCCTGGCGCAAGGTGGTTTCATCCCGCGCGCGCTCGGCTTCCTGCGCCTGATAATACTCGTAGCCCAGCAGCCCGGTTCCCGAAAGCCCGGAAATCGCGAACACCATCAGCATGATCCAGCGCCAGTTGATCCGCGTTTGCGACCCGTAGCTGATGGCGTCCAATCCCGGTCCGGCCGAAGATGCAGCCTCCGCGGCGTCTTGCGCGCGCGCGGTTTCCTCGCCGCCGCGCTGATCCTCCGGAGCGGCATCGGCCGCGCCGTTCGCGTGCTCGGGGGGCGCGCTGCGCCCGGCGCGGTTGGCCGAGGCCTTGCGCAAATGTTCCACCGCCGATTGGGGGGGACGGTTGAGCAAGGAGGGCTGGAGGCCGGAATTCGGCGACGAGACCGAGGGGGCGGCCCGGCCGGCCTCGGGCGCCGACGCCTTCGCCGCGGAATCGCCCAGTTTGTCCCATATCTGCTCGTCGAGCAGCGGCAGCGAATCGCGGGGATTCGCGCCTTGAAAGCCTTGCTCGGCGGGGTTGGCGGAACTTTGGCCGTCGAAATTGGAAAACGACCAGTTCGAGAGCTTCGCGCTCGGCGCGGAAGGGTCCGGGCGCTGAAAAGGGGCCGAGTTGCCGGAGCCGCCGTCGGAGCGGGGTTTGGAGCGGCGATCCATCCGGCTGGCGTCGTTCCAGGGATCCTGTTCCAGCGGCAAGGTCAAAGGTCTGGACGGCTGGGATGGCGCGGGGCGGGCTGCGGCCCCGTTCAGGGGGGCCAATTCGAGCGCGTCGGAGCGCAGTTGCGGGGCTTGGGAAAAATCCGCCCGCTCGTTGGTGCGATCGGCCAGCGCCAGCGCTTCGCGCATCGCCGCCACGGTCTGAAACCGGTCCTCGGGCCGCACCGCCAAGGCCCGATCCGCGATCTTGAGCAGCCCGCGCGAATACAGTCCGGCCCCGCATTCCACGGCGGGCTGCACCGGGTCTTTGAGCACCCGTCCCGGCGCTTCGATGGGCGGCGCGCCGGTGATGCAGCGATACAGCACGGCCCCGAGCGCGTAGATATCGGTCCAGGGGCCGTAATCTTCTCCGACCGTGACGTACTGTTCGATGGGGGAGTAGCCCGGCGTCACCACGCTGGTGACGCTGCGGGTGCGCCGCCCCAAGGCCTGGCGGGCCGCGCCGAAATCGATCAGCATGACCCGGGTGTCGCAGCTGCGGATGTACAGGTTGCTGGGCTTGAGGTCGCGGTGCAGGTAGCCCTGACCGTGCACCGCGTCCAGCGCCGGCATCACGTCGTCCAGCAGGTGGCGCAATTCGGATTCGGGCAGGATGCCGCCGCGCTGCAACAGGGAACTCAGGGATTCGCCGTCCTCGTATTCCATGACGATGTAGGCGGAACCGTTGGCGGTGAAATAATCCCGCACCCGCACCACGCAGGGATGGTTGATCTGCACCAGGATCTTGGCTTCGTCCAGAAAACGCTGCAAGCCCCAGTCGTAGCAGGCCGGTTCGCCGCTGCGGGCCGGGATCTGGCCTTGAGCGTTGGCGCGCACGGTGGTGCCGTTGTGGTCGCGGTAGGCCCATTCGGCCGGAAAATACTCCTTGATGGCGACCTGGTTCTCCAGCGCTTCGTGAATGGCGCGATAGGTGATGCCGAACCCGCCGGCCCCGAGCACCTTTTCGATTTGGTAGCGGTGCAGGTTAAAGCCCTTGGGCAGCGCGTTGGTGTCGTCGGTCATCTGGCTTCCCTTTCAGTCGTGGGGCGCGGGTTCGGGCTTGGAGCGCGGGGCGCGGGCCGCCCGCTACTGGCGCTCGCCGTGAAACAAAGAGGCGAAACCTGCGGAGACGCGCCGCAGCCAGCGCGGCGGGGCGGCCGTGCCGGCGCTGGCGCGCAGCAGGATCAGGGTCGCGTTATCCGCGACGTTGCCGCCGCGCCGGACCGCCTCGTCGGCCAGGGCGCGGGCGGCCGTGGCGGGACCGTGGGCCAGGGTGGTTTCCCACAGCTCGGCTTCGGTCACGTGCTCCCAGACGCCGTCCGAGCAGAGCACCAGCAAATCGCCGTCTTGGATCGCGAATTGGCCCGCGTCGGGTTTGGGGATTTCCGCGCCGCCAAGACAGCGGTAGAGCCGGTTTTGCGCCGGATGGTTGGCCATGTCGGATTCGCTGATCTCGCCGAGATCCATCAACAGTTGGACGGCCGAGTGATCGCGGGTCCGCATCAGCCGCTGCCCCTCGCGAAAATGGTACAAGCGGCTGTCGCCAACGTTCAACCAATGCGCCCGGTCGCGGTCCAGCCAGGCCATCACCACGGTGCTGCGCGCCGTTTCCGACTGCGCGTTGATGGCGTCGTGCATCTGCCGGCACAGTTGGTCGAGCGCGCCGGCGGGGTCGGCGTAAAGCGCTTCCGCCGCGTCCCGGACAAAGCGCCGCGCCACGTCGGCCACGGTCTGCGCGCCCAGAGCGCCGTCCAGGTGGCCGCCCATGCCATCGGCGAGCACCGCCAGCAAGCCGTCCGGGCGAGGCGGGGAGAACAGGCTCCAGCGATCTTGTTGTTCCTTGCGCCCGCCGAGCTGGCTGGCGGCGCCCCGTTCCCACCCCGAAGCGAGATCCGATTCGCGGGCGCTCACATCGGTTCCTCCGACCGATGGGCGGGCATCGCGCTCGAGCGCTCGCGGCGGGCCATCCGCCCGTAACGCGGGGAGAGGGTACTCAAAAAGCGCCCGGACATGCCAAATTCTCCTTAGCTGAGCCAAGCGAAATCTCAGCAAAAAATGAGCCAAATAAGCGCTATCGTCCCGCCGTTCTTCGTTTCGGGCGCGACTCCGGGCGATTTGCGCGCTAAGAGTCTGATTTCGGCGGCGACGGGACGGGCCGCTCGACCGGCGTAGCATACGAACCCTCTCGGTCGAGAGCAAGCCGGCAGGGATCGCGCTGCGCGCGGCTAGAGGAATTTCAATACCTCATCGGCGTGGTTGGCGCAATCGGGCGCCTCTATGATGTGGGCGATGCGACCGCTTTCGTCGATGATGAAGGTCACGCGGTTGGCCACGCCAAACAGGCTTTTGGCGGCGCCGATCAAGCCGCCGCCGATGGCGCCGTAGGCGTGAGCGACCGCGGAATCCGTGTCGGCGACCAGCGGGAAGTTGATCTGGTATTTCTCCGTGAAGCGCTGGTGCGATTCGGCGTCCTGGGTCGAAACGCCGAGCACGTCCGCCCCCCGGCCGCGGATTTCCCGGTAATGGTCGCGCAGCGAGCAGGCTTGTTTGGTGCAGCCTGGCGTGTCGTCCATCGGATAAAAATAGAGCACCAGCTTGGTCCCGAAGTAATCGGACAAGCTGACGCGGCCGCCGTCGGTGGTGGTCGCAACAAACATCGGAGCGGGGTCGCCAATTTTCAATTTCATGATGGGAATCTCGCGGCTGGGGGTCTAAATTTAGGTTTCGCGGGGCTCGAAAAAAGTTTAGGACAAATTTGCCGGCGGTTCCGGCGCGAACGGTTTCGCGCCGGAACCGCGAGCCGCAGCGGGCGCATGGCCCCGCCACGCTTTGGACCCTGGCGCGGAAAAAACGCTCGCGCCGGCGCCGCGGAGCTCGGGCGGCCCGAGCGCGCCGAACAGACCGAATTGAGGCTACGGGAGAGCGGAATGGAAAAACGGTGGTTGAACGGCTATCCCTCGGGCGTGCCGGCCGAAATCGATTTGAACGAGTTTGCTTCGATCAAGGATATCCTGCAAAAAAGTTGCGCGCGGTTTGCGCGGTTGCCGGCCTATTCGAACATGGGCGTCACCTTGCGCTATCGCGATATCGACCGCCTGAGCCGCGACTTTGCCGCGTTCCTGCAAGGTTTGGGGTTGCGCAAGGGCGACCGGGTCGCCCTCATGCTGCCCAATATCCTGCAATATCCGGTGGCTTTGTTCGGCGTGCTGCGCGCCGGCCTGGTGGCGGTGAACGCCAATCCGCTTTATACCGCCCGCGAGCTGGAGCACCAGCTCAGCGATTCCGGCGCGGTCGCCATCGTCATCGTCGAGAATTTCGCCCACACCCTGGAAAAAGTGCTCGACAAAACGCCGGTCAAGACCGTGGTGATGACCCAGATCGGCGACCTCTTTCCCTGGCCCAAACGGCTGTTGGTCAATTTCGCGGTCAAGCGCCTCAAAAAGCTGGTGCCGGCGTGGCGCATTCCCGGCGCGATCCCGTTTGCCGGGGCCTTGAAAAGCGGGGCGGGCGGCGCTTTGACCGAGCCGCCGCTGGGGCACGACGATCTGGCTTTTTTGCAATACACCGGCGGCACCACCGGAGTCGCCAAGGGGGCCATGCTGACGCACGGCAACATGGTGGCGAACTTGCAGCAGGCGTCCGCCTGGATCGGTCCTTTCACCAAGCAGGCCGAAGAAGTCGTCATCACCGCGCTGCCGCTCTATCACATTTTTTCGCTCACCGCCAATTGCCTGACGTTCATGAAGGCGGGCGGTTGTAACGTGCTCATCACCAACCCCCGCGATCTGGCGGGTTTTGTCAGGGAATTGGGCAAGGTGCGCTTTACCATCATCACCGGCGTCAACACCTTGTTCAACGCTCTGTTGAACGCGCCCGGCTTTGATCGGCTGGATTTCAGCGCCTTGAAATTCAGTCTCGGCGGCGGCATGGCGGTGCAGCGCGCGGTGGCGGAAAACTGGCGGAAGACCACCGGCGCGGCGCTGATCGAGGCTTACGGCCTGACCGAAACCTCGCCGGCGGTTTGCATCAACCCGCTGGATCTCAAGGATTATAACGGCAGCATCGGGCTGCCGATTTCCTCGACCGAACTGTCGATCCGCAACGACGATAACCGGGAATTGGGGATCGGCCAGGATCAGGTGGGCGAAATTTGCGTTCGCGGCCCGCAGGTGATGCGCGGCTATTGGAACCGCCCCGACGAGACCGCCAAGGTCATGACCCCGGACGGTTTCCTGAAAACCGGCGACTTGGGCTACATGGACGAACGGGGCTATATCCGGATCGTGGACCGCAAGAAAGACATGATTCTGGTGTCGGGATTCAACGTCTATCCCAACGAAATCGAGGATGTGGTGGCGCTGCATCCGGGCGTGCTGGAAGTGGCGGCCGTGGGCGTGCCCGACGAGCGGTCGGGCGAGGCGGTCAAGGTGGTGGTGGTCAAGAAAGATCCGGGGCTGAGCGCCGAAGCGCTGATCGAGCATTGCCGCCAGCATCTGACCGGCTACAAGGTGCCGCGCCGGGTCGAGTTTCGCTCGGAGCTGCCCAAGACCAACGTCGGCAAGATCCTGCGCCGGATGCTGCGCGATGGCTGAGCGCCGCGCGGGCGCCGGGCGCCCGCGCGACCCGCTCCTCGCCCGTCACGCCGCCGCGGGTTCCGCCCGCTTTTCCACCGCGCGCGCGATCCACCCCAGCAGATAGTCCGCCATCTCCCGCCAGTTGGCTTCCAGCATCATGGCGTGCGCCATGTTCGGGCAAACGTGGCATTCCGCCCGATAAAAGCGCGCGGTTTCCCGCACCAGCGCCGGCGAGACGAAAATGTCGTGCTGGGCGCCCAGCACCAGTGTCGGCACCGGCAAGCGGCCGGGCTTCAACCGCAAGGGGTCCAGCCCCATCATATCCAGCGAAACCACCTGCGATTCGGGTTGGGTGTAATGAATGAACTTGCGCAACAGTTCGGTCGGCATGCTCGGGGAAAACAGCAAGCGCCGCATCAGGTCGATCGAGCCAAAGCTGGGGCCAAGCACCGAAAACAGCGCCATTTGCTGAAACAGGAACGGATGGCGCATCGCCATGTGCAGGTTGGAGGGCAACAAGCCTTGCGGCGGCACGGAGCCCATCAGCACCACGCCGGCGACCGCCGGCGCGCGTTCCATGTATTTCTGGATCACCATGCCGCCCATCGAGTGGCCGACCAGCAACGGCGGTTGCGGCATGGCGGCGACAGCCTGGGCCAGATCGGCGACGTAGTCGGCCAGGCGCCACGTGTGGATCCGCTCGCGCCCCTCGCTGCGGCCGTGGCCGCGCAGGCTGACCGCATGGGCTTCGTGACCGCGTTCGGCGAAATAGGGCAAAAAATAGTCGTCCCAGACGCGCGCGTCGCTAAAAGAACCGTGAACGAACAGCAGCGGCGGGCGTTTGGGCGTCGTTTCCGGTCGACGGCTGACCATGTCAAGCTGCATGGCAGACTCCTGAAGCTGAAAAGGGGCAACTCAAGCTTCACCTTAGCAGTTCGCGGTCCCAAATGCTTGCCGCAAACGGCTGCGGCGGCCCTTCAGGGGCAATCTTTAAGCCTTTGCCAACCGCTGTCGCCGCCGGTTTCGCGGCCGCCGCTGCGATCGATCCGCGGCGGCGACCGGCGCGATCGCGGGCCCCGCTCGGGATCGCGCGGCCCCGCATCCCGTTACGACCACATCGGATAGCGGGCGTGGAGATAGCGCTGTTCGGCGATCAGCAGGGAAAAGGGAATTTCCTTTTTCAGGTGCAAGGCGACGTGATCGCCCTGGACGCGAACCACGTTGCCCTCGATTTTGATCGGCGAACCGCGCCGGAAACGGAGCATGCCGGCGACAGGGTCGCCCGGATTGAGCGCGGGCAACTCGGGGGCCAGGTAACGCACGCCGCGCGCCGACACGTCGATCACCGCGAACGCTTGGTCGGCGCAGACGAAGGTCGGGCGTTCCGCCAAAGGAAAACGGATGCGATGAAATTCGCGCAAGTCGTGGGCGGGTGAGGAAGTCATCGCTATAGCTCGGATGTCAAGGGTGGCCAGGGGCGCAATATTATCTGGGTTCGGCCGTGGTCGACGCGCGGGTCCGCCGGAGCCGCCGAAGCCCTCATGGCGGTTGGCCTGGAACCGGACGGCGCGCCGCCACGGGCGAACCGGTTGCGGAAATCGCCGTGATTTCGCAGCGCAGGCGGCCCTCGCCCAACAGGGCTTCCACGGTTTCGCCGACGGCCGCGTCGCCGGCCCGGCGCAGAATGAACCCGTCGCCGGGCCGGCGCAGGATGGCGTAACCCCGGTTTAGGGTGGCGAGCGGGCTCAGGGCCTGGAGCCGCTCGCTCGCGTGGCCGAGGCGCCGGGACGCCGCGCGCGCGCTGTGGCGCAGCGCGGCGTGCAGGCGCAGGGCGAGCGAGCGCAAACGCTGTCTTTCTGGCCGCAAGCGGGCCAGCGGTGTCCGGGCGTGCAAGCGCGCCGTCAGACTGGCCAGCCCATGGCGCTCCCGGTTGAGCCGCTCGGCCAGCGCCGCGCGCAAGCGCCGGTTCAGCTCGACCAGGTCTCGGGCGCGAGATCGTATTGGCTGGCTCGGATGCTGGCGCCACAGCCGTCCCGCCAGCTCGTCCAGCCGCTGGGCCCGATGGTCGAGCGCCCGGCGCGCGGCGCGATCCAGGCGTTGCTCCAGCAACCCGACGCGCGCCAGCCACTCCGCGCGATCGGGGCCGGCCAACTGGGCCGCCGCCGTGGGGGTGGCGGCCCGCAGATCGGCGGCGAAATCGGCGATGGTGACGTCGGTTTCGTGGCCGATCCCGGTCACCAGCGGAACGGCGCAGCCGAAAATCGCCCGCGCCACGATTTCGTCATTGAACGCCTGCAAATCCTCCAGCGAGCCGCCGCCGCGCACCAGCAGCAACACCTCGCAATCCCGGCGGCGAGAGGCCCGCTCGATGGCGCGCGCGATCTGGTGGGCCGCGCCTTCGCCTTGCACCGCGACGGGATAGACCAGCACCGGCACGCCGGGGCAGCGGCGGGCGAGCGTGGCGAGCACGTCGCGGATAGCCGCGCCGCTTGGCGAGGTGATGACGCCGATCCGGCGCGGGAAGCGGGGCAGCGGCTTTTTGCGCTCCGGCGCGAAGCAGCCTTCCCGTTCCAGGCGCGAGCGCAGCTCGTCGTAGGCCCGCCGCAGCGCGCCGGCCCCGGCTTCTTCCACGTAATCGACGATGAACTGGAAATCGCCGCGCGGCTCGTACAAACTGACCCGCCCGCGCGCCAGCACCTGTTGGCCGTTGCGCGGGCAGTCGCGAAACAGCAGGGCGCGGTGCTGGAACAGCGCGCAGCGGATTTGGGCGCGGGCGTCCTTGAGCGAAAAATAGAGGTGTCCCGAGGCGGGCCGGGTCAGGTTCGACACCTCGCCTTCCACCCACAGCGCCGGGAATTGGCCTTCCAGCAGCGCGCGCGCTTCCCGATTCAAGCGGGAAACGCTGTAAAGGTCGCGGGTCAAGCCGGGATTCGGGGGCATGGGCGCTCGGGCGATTCTTTTATCCAAGGGGTATCAAAGCTTATAATTGTCCGCTTATTTCCAAGTCGTGCCGAGGCACCGCCATGCGCATTGTTCAAGAAGCCCTCACCTTCGATGACGTCCTGCTGCTCCCGGCCTATTCTGCGGTGCTGCCCAAAGAGGTGAGCCTGAAGACCCACCTGACTCGCGCCATCACCCTCAATATCCCGCTGCTGTCGGCGGCGATGGACACGGTCACCGAATCGCGGTTGGCCATCGCGCTGGCGCAGGAAGGCGGCATCGGCATTATCCACAAGAACATGCCGATTGAAAAACAGGCGCAAGAAGTGCGCCGGGTCAAGAAGTACGAAAGCGGCGTGATCAAAGACCCCATCGTCACCTCGCCCGGCACCACCATCCGCGAGGTGCTGGCGCTCACCCGCGCCCATCACATTTCCGGCGTGCCGGTGGTGGACGGCGAAGATCT
Source organism: Candidatus Competibacteraceae bacterium (assembly GCA_016790045.1). Lineage (GTDB taxonomy): Bacteria > Pseudomonadota > Gammaproteobacteria > Competibacterales > Competibacteraceae > Competibacter_A. The sequence goes on along the minus strand of JAEUPW010000060.1, from coordinate 10,072 downwards.
CGCCGGCATCGTCACCAGCCGCGACTTGCGGTTCGAGGACAATCTGGATGCGCCGGTCAGCACCATCATGACCCCCAAAGATCGCTTGGTCACGGTGCGGGAAGGCGCGGGGCGCGGGGAAATCGTCGAGCTTTTGCACAAGCACCGGATCGAGAAGGTGCTGGTGGTCAACGACCGCTTTCAGTTGCGGGGCATGATCACGGTCAAGGACATCCAGAAATCCAGCGATTTCCCCAGCGCCTGCAAGGACGAGTGGGGCCGGCTGCGGGCCGGGGCGGCGGTCGGCACCGGCGGCGACACCGAAGAGCGGGTGGCGGCCTTGGTCGGGGCGGACGTGGACGTGATCGTGGTGGACACCGCCCACGGCCATTCCCGCAACGTGCTCGACCGGGTGCGCTGGATCAAGGCCAACTATCCGAAAGTGCAGGTGATCGGCGGCAACATCGCCACCGCCGCCGCCGCGCGCGATCTGGTGGAAGCGGGCGCGGACGCGGTCAAGGTCGGCATCGGCCCCGGCTCGATCTGCACCACCCGGATCATCGCCGGCGTCGGCGTCCCGCAAATCAGCGCCGTGGCCAATGTCGCCGAAGCGTTGGCCGACAGCGACGTGCCGCTGATCGCCGACGGCGGGGTCCGCTATTCGGGCGATTTGGCCAAAGCCATCGCCGCCGGCGCGCACGCGGTGATGATCGGCAGCCTGTTCGCCGGCACCGAGGAAGCGCCCGGTGAAGTCGAGCTGTTCCAGGGCCGGTCCTACAAATCCTATCGCGGCATGGGCTCCATCGGCGCGATGACCCAGCAGCACGGTTCCAGCGACCGCTATTTTCAGGAAGGCAGCGCGGTCGAAAAGCTGGTGCCGGAAGGCATCGAGGGCCGGGTGCCCTACAAGGGCAGCGTGCTGGCGATCATCAACCAGTTGATGGGCGGCTTGCGCTCCAGCATGGGTTATGTCGGGTGCCAACACATCGCCGAGATGCGCGTCAAACCGGCCTTTACCCGCGTGACCAGCGCCGGAATGCGCGAAAGCCACGTCCACGATGTCACTATCACCAAGGAGGCGCCGAACTATCGGGTGGATTGACGCCGGTTCACAAGCGCCCGAAGGCCCGCGAGTTCGACATGAAAATTCCTGATTTCCTCAAGAGTTACAACCGACATGTCCGGAAGCTGCAAAGCGAGCATCCGCTGGAGCGGGCGATGTCGCTGGCGGTGGGCGGCGATTTCGAGGCGGTGGGTGCGCTGGAATATTGGTTGTTGCGGCACCACGGTTTAAAGCCGGCGGACACGGTGGTCGACGTCGGCTGCGGCAGCGGCCGGCTGGCGTGTCAGTTGAGGGAATATCTGACGGGATTGTATGTCGGCCTCGATGTCGTGCCCGAGCTGTTGCAGCACGCGGCCAAATTGTGCGCCAGACCGGACTGGAAATTTTGCGCCGCGCCCGGCTTGAACATTCCCGAACCGGACGATTCGGCCGATTTCGTCTGTTTTTTTTCGGTGTTCACGCACCTGTTGCACGAAGAGACCTTCAAATATCTCGAGGACGCCCGCCGGGTGGTCAAGCCGGGCGGCAAAATCGTTTTTTCCTTTCTGGAATTCGCTATCCCCAGCCACTGGTTCATTTTCGAAGGCTCGCTGGCCGCCGTCGGGCGAGAGGATGCGGTCCTGAACCAGTTCGTCGGCCGGGACGCCATCCGGGCCTGGGCCGATCGCTTGCAATTGGCCGTGGTCGCCATCGAAGATGGCGACAAACCGCACATCCCGCTGGGGGATGGGGTGGTGAAATGGGACAACGGCCGGGAAATGCGCGAACGCGGTAACCTGGGCATCGGTTTGCGTTCTGACCAAAACTTAACTCGGCAAACACCTCGATGACCGCTCGCGACATCCATCTCGACCGCATCCTGATTCTCGATTTCGGCGCGCAATACACCCAACTCATCGCGCGCCGGGTGCGGGAGATCGGCGTTTACTGCGAGATCCATCCCTATGACGCCGAACCTGCGGCGCTGCGCGCGTTCGAGCCTCGGGGCGTCATTTTGTCGGGCGGGCCGGAATCGGCCACCGTGGCGGACGGTCCCCGCGCGCCGCAAATCATCTTCGATCTCCACGTCCCGCTGCTCGGCATCTGTTATGGCATGCAGACCCTGGCGGCGCAGCTCGGGGGCCGGGTGGAGGCGTCGGATCACCGCGAGTTCGGCTACGCCCAGGTCCGCGCGCACGCCCATTCCGCCTTGTTGCGCGACATCGAGGACCACGCCAGCCCGGAAGGCTACGGCTTGCTGGACGTGTGGATGAGCCACGGCGATCGCGTCGCCGAGCTGCCGCCGGGCTTCGCCCGCATCGCCAGCACCGCGACCTGCCCCATCGCCGGCATGGCCGACGAGGAGCGGCGCCGGTACGGCGTGCAGTTCCACCCGGAGGTCACCCACACCCGCCAGGGGGAACGCATCCTGCGCCGCTTCGTGGTCGACATCTGCGGCTGCGAGCCGCTGTGGACCACCGGCAACATCATCGAGGACAGCATCGCGCACATCCGCTCGCAAGTCGGCGACGATCGGGTTCTGCTCGGCCTGTCCGGCGGAGTGGATTCCTCGGTGGTGGCCGCGCTGTTGCACCGCGCCATCGGCGACCAACTGACCTGCGTGTTCGTGGATACCGGCTTGCTGCGGCTGCACGAGGGCGATCAGGTGATGCGCACCTTCGGCCAGCACCTCGGCGTGCGGGTGATCCGGGTGGACGCCGAGCGACGCTTTTTAAAAGCCTTGGGCGGCGTGGTCGATCCCGAACAAAAACGCAAGATCATCGGCGGGTTATTCGTCGACATTTTCGAGGAGGAAGCGGTCAAGCTGCGCGATGTCAAATGGTTGGCGCAAGGCACTATCTATCCGGACGTCATCGAGTCGGCGGGAGCCAAAACCGGCAAGGCGCACGTGATCAAATCGCATCACAACGTCGGCGGCCTGCCGGCGGCGATGCGGATGAAGCTGGTCGAGCCGCTGCGCGAGCTGTTCAAGGACGAGGTGCGCCGCTTGGGGGTGGAGTTGGGCCTGCCCTCCGAAATGGTCCACCGCCATCCTTTTCCCGGCCCCGGTTTGGGGGTGCGCATTCTCGGCGAGGTGCGCAAGGACTACGCGGATTTGCTGCGCCAAGCCGATCACCTGTTCATCGAGGAACTGCGCCGGCACGACCTTTACGACAAGACCAGCCAGGCGTTCGCGGTGTTTTTGCCGGTCAAGTCGGTGGGGGTGATGGGCGACGGTCGCCGCTACGATTACGTGATCGCCCTGCGCGCGGTGGAAACCGTGGATTTCATGACCGCCCGCTGGGCGCACTTGCCATACGAATTTCTGGATGGGGTATCGCGTCGGATCATCAACGAGGTTCCCGGCATTTCCCGCGTGGTGTACGACATCTCGGGCAAGCCGCCGGCGACCATCGAATGGGAATAAGCCCGTGGAGGGCGGACGCCATGCACGAGTCACCAGAGCGGCCGGCTTTGCCGGGCCGCGAAAAATCGGCGGACGAGCGCGGCATGCTGACGCTGTCGAGCCTGGATCATCTGCACGAGGCGATCAGCATCGTCGATAAGGAGCTGCGGTTGCAGGTCTGGAACCGCCGCTTTGTCGAACTGCTGGATTTTCCGAAGGAATTGATGCGGGTCGGGCTGCCGTTCGCCGTATTGTTCGAGTACAACGCCCGGCGCGGCGAGTACGGTCCCGGCGACCCGCAAACGCTGGTGGCGGAACGGCTCGAACTGGCCGGCCAGTTTCGCAGCCACAGCTTCGAGCGCACGCGGCCGGACGGCACGGTGCTGCGAATCCGCGGCGAGCCGATCGCCGACGGCGGCTTTATCACCCTTTACGAAGATATTACCGCGCGCAAATCCGCCGAGGCGGAATTGCGGGAGCACCGCGAGCAACTGGAGGCGCGGGTTCGCGAGCGCACCGCCGAACTGCGCGCCCTGAACGCCCAGCTCACCCAGGAGATCGAGGAGCGCGAGCGGGTCGACACCGCGTTGCGCGAGAGCGAAAACCGGGTTCGCTTGATCACTGACACCGTGCCGGTGCTGATCGCCTATCTCGACGCCGAACAGCGCTACACCTTCGTCAACCAGAAACACGCCGAATGGTTCGGGATGCCGTCCGACGCCTTCCTCGGTCAGGTCTTTGGCGAGATGCTGGAGCCGCCGCTGGCGCGCCGGCTGCGCAACCACGTCAAAACGGCGCTCGAAGGTCGCGGCACCCACGTCGAATACGAGTTGAGCACCGCCAGCGGCCGCATGTACGTCCGGTCCTATTTCATCCCGCACCTCTCCTACCGCGCGGATTGCGGCGGGGATCGGGTGGTCGGCTGCTTCATGCTCGGCGAGGATCTGACCGAATACCGCCAGGCGCAGATGGCGCTCAACCAGGCGCAGAAACTGAAGGCGGTCGGCCAGTTGACCGGCGGCATCGCGCACGATTTCAACAATTTGCTGACCGTTATTCTGGGCAATCTGGCGTCGGTGGAGGAGGGCTTGCGCGAGCGGCCCGAGCAGTACAAGGCGGTCAGCACCGCGATGAACGCCGCCCGGCGCGGGGCCGATCTCACCCGGCGGCTGCTGGCGTTCTCGCGCCGCCAGACCTTGCAGCCGAGCCCGCTGTCGCCGCGCCAGCAATTGCAAGACATCGCCGAACTGCTCAAGCGAACCCTGGACGCGAGCATCGAGCTCGAAACCGTGGCCGACGACACGGTCTGGGCCATCTGGGTCGATGCGGGCCAACTGGCCAACGCGGCGCTCAATTTGGCGATCAACGCCCGCGACGCCATGCCCGGCGGCGGGCGGCTGCGGATCGAAGCCCGGAACGTGACGCTCGATCGGGCCTACGTCAGCCGCTATCCCGATGTGGTGCCGGGCGACTACGTGCGCTTCACCGTTTCCGACACCGGCTCCGGCATGGCGCCGGAGGTGCTCGAACAAGCCTTCGAACCGTTTTTTACCACCAAGGGGACCGGTTCGGGCACCGGCCTGGGCTTGAGCATGGTCTACGGTTTCGTCCAGCAATCCGGCGGCCATGTCCGCATCCGCAGCCAGCTCGGCAGCGGAACCAGCGTGGAGCTTTACCTGCCGCGCTACGTTTCGCAGCAAGGCGCGGGAGCCGTTCACGCGCCGGTCGCGGCGGGTTTCGACGAGAGCGCGTGGCGCGGGCGGGAATCGATTTTGCTGGTCGAAGACGATGCCGACGTGCGGGATTTCGTGGCGCGCACCCTGCTCGGGTTGGGCTACACCGTCCGCCAGGCCGCCAACGGGCGAGCCGCGCTGGAAATTTTGAATACCGGTGCCCTGCTGGATCTGCTGTTGAGCGATATGACCATGCCGGGCGGTATCAGCGGTCTGGATTTGATCGTGGAGGCCAAGCGGCGGCGGCCGTCGCTCAAGATTTTGTGCATGTCCGGTTATTCGGAACAGCTGACGGCGGGGTTGAAGCGGCTGGAATATTCGCTGCTCGAAAAGCCGTTTTTGAAGCCCGATCTGGCGCGGGCGGTGCGCTCGACCCTGGATCGACCGGCCGGAACCGACGCCGGCGATTTCGCGCGCGCGTGATGGGCGGTGCGCCGGAGCCGGACGAGGAGCGGGACCGCCGCTGGATGCGCGCGGCGCTGGAATTGGCCCGGCTGGCGGAGCGCGCGGGAGAAGTGCCGGTCGGGGCGGTGCTGGTGCGCGACGGTCAGGCGCTCGGCGAGGGTTGGAACCGCCCGATCGGCGCTTGCGATCCCACGGCGCACGCCGAGGTGGTGGCGCTGCGGGCGGCGGCGGCGCGCGCCGGCAATTACCGGTTGCCCGGCAGCGTGTTGTACGTGACGCTGGAGCCTTGCCCCATGTGCGCGGGCGCAATCGTGCAGGCGCGGGTGGCGCGGCTGGTTTACGGGGCCGCCGACCCGCGCGCCGGAGCGGCGGGTTCGGTGTTCAACCTGCTGCAGGCGCCTGCTCTCAACCATCAAGCCGAATTCCGGGGCGGCGTGCTGGCCGAAGAATGCGCGGGGCTGTTGCAGGCGTTTTTCCGCGCGCGCCGGATAAAGCCTTCCGGCGGCGCGAGCCCCGTCAGCGCTGGTTGAAGCCGGTTTCGCCGGAGCGCGGCGACTGCTGGGGCGGCGGCGCTAGCCGGGGTCGCCAACCTTGCGGCGGCGCGCCTTGATACTGCGGCGACCCGCTCTGGATCGGCTGCGATCCTCCCTGGAATGGGGGGATGTCCTGAAAGCGCGGGCGCGCCGTCGGCTGCTGCAAGGCTTGCTGTTCCGCCTCCAGGCGCTGCCGTTCGGCCAGCAGCGCTTGACGGCGCTCGTCTTCCCGCTGCTTGGCTTGGCGGACTTGCCGGCGCAGGTTCAGCAGCACTTCGCTTTTGGGCGCCGCGCGCAAACCCCGGTTGATATAGGCCAAGCCTTCGTCGGTCCGCCCTTGTTGCAGGCTTTGGCGGGCGATGTCCTGATAGTAGGTGGCGATCCGTTGGATGCCCTCGGCGGCGGTCGGGTTGTTCGGCTCCAGTTCCAGCACGCGCTGGTAGCTGCTCAACGCGTTGCCGCTGGATGGCGAGGTCAGCCGGCGGTTTTCCATTTGGGCGCGGGCGCTTTCGAGGAGCTGCTGGATTTCTTGTTGCGCGGTCGGGGTGAGCGCTGGCGGCGCGACCGGCGCGCCGGGTAGAGCGGCGGGATCGGCCTGGCCCGGCACCGGCGCGGCCTGTTGTCCGGGCGGAACCGGCACCGCCGCATCCGCGGCGACGGGCGCACCCGCTTCGGGTCCGGGCACCGAACGGTTGACGGTGATCGTGCCGGGCGCAACGGGCGGCGGGTTGGCGGCTTCGGCCTGGGCCTGAGCCGAAAGCTGGGGCTGCGCGGGAGTCGTCGCCGGAGCCTGCGCCTGCGGTTGAGGGGGAGCTGCGCCAGGGGTTTGCGCCGGAGGCGGAAGCTGAAGTTGAACCGCCGCGGTCGCCGGAACTTGGGCCGGAGCGACTGCCGGGGTTTGAGCGGGAGCGGCAGCCGCAGCCGGAGCGGTCGCCGGGGTCGGGATCGTCGCCGGAGCCTGCGTCGGAAGCTGGCTGACGGTGGCCGTTTGCGCCGCGACCGGCGCGCCGGTCGCCGGGGGCGGCGCTTGATCGGGCGCGACGGGCGTAATCGGGCCGAGCTGCTCGTTGTTGGCGAGGGCTGGCGCTTTCGGGTTCGGTGGCGGTCTGGTGACCACCGCATCGCTGAGGTTGTCCAGGAATTGCGGCAGGTCCTGCAACAAAGGAATTTGCCACAGAAAGAAAAGCCCCGCCGCGCACGCGGCCAGCACGGCCCCGAAATAAAGGCCCAAGCGTTTCAACCAGCGGATCAATTCCGCCTGAACCGGCGGGACGCTTGGCCTGGGCGGCATCGCGGGCGCGCCGTCCGGCGGTTTGACCGAAAACGCCTCGGGCGCTTCGGTTCTGACGAGGGCGGGCGCGTCAGCCATGGGTTGGGTAGGGGCAAGCTGCTGCATAGGCGACCTGAAAATTCAAATTTTTCGCGTAAATACGGCCCTCGGACGGGTCCGGGGGGATTGGCAAAACCAAGGCATGAGGTAAAATATAAAACTCTTTTGCCCAGCCTCCAACAAAATTCCCTCCGGAGAGGTACCGAAGCGGTCACAACGGCGCCGACTCGAAATCGGATGGGGGTCTAACCGCCCCACGTGGGTTCGAATCCCACCCTCTCCGCCAATGATTGATTTGCAGCAATTCCGATAGAGCGGTATTTCACCCCATCGGGCTTGCGCTGAAATGGTGCCGGTTTCATATCCGAAGGAGATTGAGGCGCCAGCTTAACGACAGCGCCAAGCCTTCGGCGGCGCGAAATCGGATGGGGCTCTCGCCCGCGCGGGTCCGGCTCCCACCTTTTCCGCCAATCGGGTCCTTTCACGGATCTCCCATCACTTCGTTCAGCCGGCTGACGCCCCTGATGTCGATGCCTTCCAGCCGGGCGCCGCGCCGGGGCAGGTTGGCCCTGGGCACGATGGCCTGCTTGAAACCGTGCTTGGCGGCTTCCCGCAACCGCTCTTCGCCGTTGGGGACCGGGCGGATTTCGCCCGCCAGCCCGACCTCCCCAAACACCACCAAATCGGTCGGCAACGGGCGGTCGCGGAAGCTCGACAGCGCCGCCAGCAACACCGCCAGATCGGCCGCCGTCTCGTTGATCCGCACCCCGCCCACCGCGTTGACGTAAACGTCCTGGTCGTACATGGCGACCCCGCCGTGCTGGTGCAACACCGCCAGCAGCATCGCCAGGCGGTTTTGCTCCAGCCCCAGCGTCACCCGCCGGGGATGGCCGCCGTGGCATTCGTCCACCAGGGCTTGAATTTCCACCAGCAGCGGCCGGGTGCCCTCGCGGGTGACCATGATCACGCTGCCGGCCACCGGGGTGTCGTGGCGCGACAGAAAAATCGCCGACGGGTTGCTGACTTCCTTGAGGCCGCGCTCGGTCATCGCGAACACGCCCAGCTCGTTCACCGGCCCGTAGCGGTTCTTGACCGCCCGCAACACCCGCAAGGAGCCGCCGGGGTCTCCTTCGAAATAGAGTACGGTATCGACCATATGTTCCAGCACCCTGGGTCCGGCGATCGCGCCTTCCTTGGTGACGTGGCCGACCAAAAACAGGGCGGTGCCGCTGGCTTTGGCGAAACGCACCAGTTGCGCCGCGCTTTCGCGCACTTGCGCCACCGAGCCCGGCGCCGATTGCAGCCGTTCGGTAAACACCGTCTGAATCGAGTCGATCACCAGGGTCTGCGGCCGCTCGGTCTCGGCGATCTCCAGAATGCGCTCCACGCAGATTTCCGGCAGCAGCCGCAGCCGGTCGCGCGGCAGTTGCAGCCGCTGGGCGCGCAAGCCGATTTGCCGGGGCGATTCCTCGCCGCTGACGTACAGCGCCCGCGCGCGCCCGGCCAGCTCCGCCAGGACTTGCAGCAACAAGGTGGATTTGCCGATGCCGGGGTCGCCGCCGATCAGGGTGACCGAACCGCTGACCAGACCGCCGCCCAGCACCCGGTCCAGTTCGGCGTTGCCGCAGGATTGGCGGAGTTCCTCGGCGGCGTCCACGTCGGCCAGGACCCGCACTTCGGCGGCGGCGGCCCCGCCGGCGTAACCGGCGGGTTGGGTGCCGACTTTGGCCGTCGGCGCGGCGGCGAGCTGTTCCTGGAGGGTGTTCCAGGACCCGCAATCCCCGCATTGCCCCGACCATTTGCTGGCCTGCGCGCCGCATTCCGCGCAGACGTAAACCGTGCGAACTTTATTGACCATGGGTGCCGGTTGTGGAGTGTGGCTTGACCGATTGGGGGCGAGGCTATCGCGCGATGGGCAACGCCGGGCGCCGCGGGGTTGTCGCTTCAGCGGCGCTCGCCGCCCGCCGGGGCGGGACGGTTGCCCTGAGCCGGCGCGGGCGGCGAGCCGGCGCTTTTGGGGCGAGCCCCGATTTGAGCACTTCCCGGTTTAGGCCCGGTGAGGCGGGCCTCGGAGGCGTAGCTTTCAAAGCGGGTATATTGTCCGAGAAAGGTGAGGCGGGTGGTGCCGATGGGGCCGTTGCGCTGCTTGCCGATGATGATCTCGGCGATGCCCTTGTCCGGGCTTTCCGGGTTGTACACCTCGTCGCGATAGATGAAGCAGATCAGGTCGGCGTCCTGCTCGATCGCGCCCGATTCGCGCAAATCCGACATGATCGGCCGCTTGTCGCCGCGCTGTTCCAAAGTGCGGTTGAGCTGGGATAGCGCCAGCACCGGCACCGACAGCTCCTTGGCCAGCGATTTCAGCGAGCGGGAAATTTCGGACACCTCGGTCGCCCGGTTTTCGTTGGTGCCCGGCACCTGCATCAATTGCAAATAATCGACCACGATCAACCCCAGTTGCCCTTCCTGGCGGTGCAGGCGGCGCGCTCGCGCCCGCAGCTCGTTCGGGCTGAGATTCGAGCTGTCGTCGATGAACAGCCGGGCGTTCGACAGCATGGTCACCGCCGAGGTGATCCGGGGCCAGTCCGCGTCCTCCAGGCGGCCGGTGCGGACTTTGTGCTGGTCGATCCGGCCCAGCGAGGA
>JAEUPW010000032.1 GCA_016790045.1 Candidatus Competibacteraceae bacterium | reverse complement strand
CATCGACCGGATGCTGAATCTGAACATCAACGTGGTGATGAAAAACGTCCATGACGTGCTGCCGCACATGATCGGGCGGCGCACCGGCGACATCATCGTCACCAGCTCGCTGGCGGCCCACTATCCCACCCCGTGGGAACCGGTTTACGCCTCGTCGAAGTGGGCGATCAACGCCTTTGTCCAAATCGTGCGCCGCCAAGTGTTCAAGCACGGCATCCGCGTTGGCTCCATTTCCCCCGGCCCGGTCATTACTTCTCTACTCGCCGATTGGCCGGAAGAGAAGCTGAAAGAGGCCAAAGAATCTGGCAGTCTGGTGGAGGCCAGCGAAATCGCCAAAGTGGTGCTATTCATGCTGACCCGACCGCGCGGCATGACCATTCGGGATGTGGTCATTCTGCCGACGAATTTTGACCTCTAGCGCCAATGGATGGGCGCCGGATCGGTCAATGCTTTTTGTCTTTCTCACTCCACTGGACCGTTGAATCATGCCCAAGAAAATTCTGGTCGTCTTAACCAGCGTTGAGAAATATCCGAACCTGAATCGCGCCACCGGCTTATGGCTCGGCGAGGCGGTGCATTTCGTGAAGAAGGTCGAAGCGGCGGGCTATGCCGTGGACTACGTGAGCCCTCAAGGCGGCTATACCCCGGTCGATCCGCACAGCCTCGCCATGGCGGATGAAACGGATTGGACCTGGTATCAGGACAAGGCGTTTATGAACCGGCTGGGCGCCACCTTAAAGCCGAGCGACGTCAATCCCGATGAGTACGTCGCCATCTATTTCGCTGGAGGTCACGGCGTGATTTGGGATTTCCCCGACAACGAAGCCCTTCAGGCGCTGAGCCGAAAAATCTATGAAAACGGCGGCTATGTGTCGTCGGTCTGTCATGGGGCGGTGGGCTTGCTGAACATCAAGCTGTCGAACGGCGCGTTGCTGGTCGACGGCAAAAAAGTCACCGGCTTTTCCAACGAGGAAGAAAAGCTGGCCGAGCTGGATCAATTCGTGCCGTTCCTGACCGAAACGGAGTTGGTCAAACGCGGCGCGGTGTATCAAAAAGCGGCTGAACCGTGGGCCGCCTTTGCGGTGGCAGATCAGCGATTGATTAGCGGCCAAAATCCGGCATCGGGCGGGGCGGTCGCGGAGTTGCTCATCGAGGCGCTGGCGAAACATGCCTGACACGGATTGCGCGAAGGCTCTGGAGAGCCCACCGGAAAACGTCGCATGGACGCCGTGATTTTCGACTGTGACGGCGTTTTGGTGGACAGCGAAGTTCTGGCTTTGCACGTGCTGGAACGAGAACTGGCGCTGCTGATGCCCACCATCGACGCCGCGCCACTGCTTCAGAACACGGCGGGCACCAGTACCGCCGATATCCTGGCGATGATTGAACGGCGCACCGGCCAAACGCTGCCGCCGGGCACGGTGCCAAAAATTATCGACGCCATCGATCAGGCGCTGGATGAAGAATTAGAGCCGATTCCGGGTGCGCGGGAAGCGATTGAGCGGATACCCACACTCAAGGCAGTGGCGTCGAACAGTTCGCTGGCCAGCGTGCGCCGCTCGGTGGCGCGGGCGGGTCTGACCGGGTATTTCGGCGAGCGGATGTTTTCCGCCGACATGGTGGCCAAACCCAAGCCCGCGCCCGATTTGTATCGCTATGCCGCCGAACGCTTAGGCGTTTCGCCCGCCCGCTGTCTGGTCGTTGAGGACAGCGTGCCCGGCACGACGGCAGCGCACGCGGCGGGTATGACGGTCATCGGTTTCACGGGCGCCAGCCACGTACCGCCGGATCAGGAACAGCAGCTCTATCGGGCGGGTGCCACCCTGGTGATCGACCGGATGGACGGCTTGGCAGAACGGGTCAACGGCTGGCTTTAACTCTATGAACGACATCTCTTCTCTGCTGGGAGAGGGTTTAGGGATTAAGATTTTCAATAAGTTAGCGCCCTCACCCTAGCTCTCCCCCAGAGGAAGAGGGAAATACATCCTTTGCCCAAAGCGAGGTCTTGTATGAGCGATACCCAGAACCGCCGCCTGAATCCGGCGCTGCTCGACCAACTGCCCGCCAGCGTTGCCGTTCCCCGTTACGACCGCACGCAAATCGGCCAGGCCATCGTCCATATCGGCCTTGGCAACTTCCATCGCGCCCACCAGGCCCTTTATCTGGATGACCTGTTCAACGCCCAGGGTCCCAGCCCTTGGGGCGTGTGCGGCGTCGGGCTGCTGCCGCAGGATAAAGCGATGGCCGAGGCGCTGCACCCGCAGGACCTGCTCTACGCGCTAGTCGAGCGCGACGACGGCGTGGAAACCGCGCGGATCATCGGCTCGGAGCGCGGCTATCTGCACGCCCCCAGCGAACCGGAAGCCGTTATCGCCCGATTAGCCGACCCGGAAACTCGCATCGTCTCGATCACCGTCACCGAGGGCGGCTACTACCTCGACCACGGCACCGGCGAGCTTGATCAAAACCACCCCAATTTGCGCCACGATCTGGACAAGCCCAACGAGGCTCCCGTCTCGCTTTATGGCTATCTGGCCGAAGCGCTGAACCGTCGCCGCAAGGCCGGAATCGCGCCGTTCACCGTGCTGTCATGCGACAACCTGCAAAGCAATGGCGAACTGGCCGGGCGGATGCTGACCGGCTTCGCCCGGCTGCGCGATGCCGAATTGGGCCGCTGGATCGAAACCAACGTCGCTTTCCCGAATTGCATGGTGGATCGGATTACGCCAGTCACCACCGACCTGCACCGCGAACAGGTCAAGGCTCTGCTGGGCGGGATCACCGACGCCTGGCCGGTGGTCGCCGAGCCGTTCAAACAGTGGGTGGTCGAGGACAAATTCTGCAACGGTCGCCCGGATTTAGCGGCGGTCGGGGTGCAGATGACCCCGGACGTGCATCCGTATGAATTGATGAAAATTCATCTGCTCAACGCCGGCCATCAGATGCTGTGCCATTACGGCATCTTGCTGGGTTACGTCACCGCCGACGAGGCGATGCGCGACGCCGACATTCGCGCTCTGCTCAACCGCTACATGGATACGGTGCGACCGCTCATCCACGAGCCACCGGGCGTCAATCTAGCCGAGTATCAGCAGACCCTGCTTTCCCGCTTCGCCAATCCCTCGGTCAAGGATCAACTGTCGCGGATCGCCTTCTACGCCTCGTCCGGCATTCCCAAGTTTGTGCTGCCGATCGCCCGCGAACAACTGAAGCAAGGCAAGCCGATGGACGTGTTCGGCCTGCTGATCGCCGGTTGGATTCGCTATCTCGGCGGTGAGGATGACACCGGCAAACCCATCACGCCCACCGACCCGATGCGGGATGAACTGCAACGTCAGGTGCAAATGGGCGATGCTGACCCCACGCCGTTTCTGGATTTACATGCGATTTTCGGATCGGATTTGCCAAAGGCCGCACCCTTCGTCAGCGCGGTGCGTAAAGGGCTGGAAAGCCTCTACGCCAAAGGGACGCGAGCCACCTTGCAAACGTTCCTCAAAGGTTGAGACAGCCAGCACGAGGGCAGCATCATGGTTCTCGGATTCGATATTGGCACCTCCGGGGTCAAGGCGGTGCTGCTGGACGAAGAGGGCGCGGTTCGCCACCAGGCCACCGCCGAGCATCCCGTCTCCAACCCGCAGCCCTTGTGGTCGGAACAAGACCCTGAGTCGTGGTGGGAAAGCTGTCGCAGCGCCACGGCGGCGCTGAAAGCGGCGGGCGCACCGTTAAATGCGATAAAGGCGGTCGGGCTGTCCGGCCAAATGCACGGCGCGACCCTGCTCGATGCCCATAACCGGGTGCTGCGGCCCTGCATCCTGTGGAACGATGGCCGCAGCCATGCCGAATGTCTGGAATTGGAAGCCGGTTTGCCGGATTTCCGCGACCGCTGCGGCAATATGGCGATGCCCGGCTTCACCGCGCCCAAGCTGCTCTGGGTGCGCAAGCACGAGCCGGAACTGTTCGCCCGCATCGCCAAGGCATTATTGCCGAAAGATTATCTGCAATGGCGGCTGACCGGTCAGTTCGCCTCCGACCTGTCGGACGCCGCCGGTACGCTGTGGCTCGATCCGGCCAAACGGGATTGGGACGACGCCTTGCTGGCCGAAACCGGCCTGAATCGTTGCCACATGCCGACGCTGTACGAAGGCTGCCAAATCGTCGGCGAACTGACCGCAGCGGCGGCTGCGGCACTGGGTCTTCCTCGCGTCCCCGTGGTGGCTGGGGCGGGCGACAATGCCGGTGGAGCGGTCGGGGTCGGCGTCATCGATCCCGGCCAGGGCTTTCTGTCGCTCGGCACGTCCGGCGTGTTGTTCGTGGTCAGCGCCGCGCATCATGCCTGTCCCGAACGGACCGTGCACGCTTTTTGTCATTGCCTGCCCAGGCGCTGGCACCAGATGTCGGTCAGCCTGTCGGCGGCCAATTCGCTGGCCTGGCTGGCGCGCACCGTGGAGCGCGAGGTCGGCGAGCTGCTGGCGCGACTGGAGGCCAGCGGCAAAACCGAAACGCCGGTGCTGTTTTTGCCGTACCTATCCGGCGAGCGCACCCCGCACAACGACCCGCGCGCGGTCGGCCAGTTCCACGGCCTGACCAACGCCAGCGACCTCAACGATTTGACGCTGGCGGTTTTGGAAGGCGTCGCTTATTCGTTTTACGACGGGCTGGACGCCTTGCGGTCGGCGGGCAGCGCACCGCGCGAGCTGGATTTGATCGGCGGCGGCGCACGCTCGCGCGTCTGGCGGCAACTGCTGGCCGACGCGCTCGATATTCCGCTGGTCTATCGCGCCGGCGGTGACGTCGGCCCGGCGCTGGGCGCGGCGCGACTGGCCATGATCGGCGCGGCGGGCGGTGACGTGGAAGCGGCGATTCGGCGAGTCTGCGTCCAGCCGCCGCCGCAGGAAGCGCATCCGCCCCGCCCGGCCCGCGCCGCGTATCACCGCCACCAACTGGAACGCTATCGCGCTCTGTACACGCTGACCAAGCCGCTGCACGCTTAAGGTTTCCGCCATGAACGATTCGGTGAATCTCGACCAACTGGCCATCAACACCATCCGCACCCTGTCGATGGATGCGGTGCAAGCCGCCAATTCCGGTCATCCGGGCACGCCGATGGCGATGGCCCCGGTGACTTATTGCCTGTGGCAACGATTCCTGCGCTTCGATCCGGAAGACCCGATCTGGCCCAACCGCGACCGCTTCGTGCTGTCCATCGGCCACGCCTCGATGCTGCTGTACGCGCTGCTGCACCTGACCGGCACCAAAACCGTCAATTCGGCTTACGAGCGGATGGGCCATCCGACCGTGACGCTGGACGACATCAAGCATTTTCGCCAGCTCGACAGCAAATGCGCCGGACATCCCGAATACCGCTGGACCTCCGGCATCGAAACCACCACCGGCCCGCTGGGTCAGGGCGTCGCCACCAGCGTCGGCATGGCGATGGCCGGTCGCTGGCTGGCGGCCCGCTACAATCGGCCCGGCTTCGAGCTGTTCGACTACGATGTCTACGCGCTGGCGGGCGATGGCTGCATGATGGAAGGCATCACCGGCGAAGCGGCCTCGCTGGCCGGTCATCTCAAGCTGTCCAACCTATGCTGGCTGTACGACAACAACAAAATCACCATCGAAGGCCATACCGACTGGGCCTTCAGCGAAGATGTGGCGACCCGCTTTATCGGCTACAACTGGAACGTGCTGCGGGTCGGCGACGCCAACGATCTGGACATGCTGGAGCGGGCGTTGCGCACTTTCAAAAACACCCGCGACCGGCCGACGCTGATCATCGTCGATAGCCACATCGCCTACGGCGCGCCCAACAAGCAGGATACCCACGAGGCACACGGCAGCCCCTTGGGCGAGGAGGAAATCCGCCTGACCAAACGCCATTACGGCTGGCCGGAAGATGAAAAATTTCTGGTGCCCGACGAGGTGCTGAAGCACTTTCAACATGGTATCGGCCACCGCAGCCATACCCTACGCGATGCCTGGTTCGTCAAGCTGGACGAATACCGGCACCAATACCCCGACCTGGCCGATCATCTGCAAAAAATGCAGGGCCGCGAGCTGCCCGCCGGATGGGACAAAGATTTGCCCGAATTTCCGCCCAGCGACGCGGGCATGGCCGGACGGATCGCGTCGGGGCAGGTGCTCAATACCCTGGCCCGGAACGTGCCCTGGCTGATCGGCGGCTCGGCCGATTTGGCGCCATCCACCAACACCCGCCTGACCTTTGACGGTGCGGGCGATTACACGGCCGAGAATTACGCCGGCCGCAATTTCCATTTCGGCATCCGCGAACATGCGATGGGGGCGATCCTCAACGGCATGTCGCTGAGCAAGATGCGGCCTTACGGCTCCGGTTTTTTGATTTTCAGCGATTACGCCCGCCCGGCGATCCGGCTTGGCGCGCTGATGGAAATCCCGGTCATCCACATCTTCACCCACGATTCCATCGGCGTCGGCGAAGACGGTCCCACCCATCAGCCGGTCGAACAGTTGGCCTCCTTGCGGGCGATTCCCGGCCTGATCGTGCTGCGTCCGGCGGACGCCAACGAGGTGGTGGAAGCGTGGCGGGTAATCATGCAATTGCGCCATGATCCGGCCGCGCTGATCCTGACCCGGCAGAATCTGCCGACGCTGGATCGTCGCCGCTATGCCTCCGCCAGCGGCCTCGCCAAAGGCGGTTACGTGCTCGCCGACGCGGAAGATGGCCAACCTGACGTGATCCTGGTCGCCACCGGCAGCGAAGTGTCGCTGTGCGTGAAAGCCTACGAGCACTTGAAGACCGAAGGCATCAAGGCGCGAGTGGTCAGCATGCCCTCCTGGGAACTGTTCGACCGGCAGGATCGCGCGTATCAGGAAAGCGTGTTGCCGCCGAATGTCACGGCGCGAATTTCGGTGGAGCAGGCTTCGACCCTGGGCTGGCGGCGTTATGTCGGCTTGGACGGCTTGACTATCGGCATGCATACCTTCGGCGCATCGGCCCCGCTGAAAGCCTTGCAGAACAAATTCGGCTTCACGCCGGAGAAAATCGCCGCCGCCGCCAGAGAACAGGTCGCTAAAATGAAAGCGGCGTAGTTATTTCCTCTCCTTCTGGGAGAGGGTTAGGGCGAGGGCTTCAAGCGCTGCAACACACCCTCGCCCCCAGCGCTTCTCCCCGAGGGCGAGGAGAGATTTCGAGATTTCAAGTCGGCGCACGAATTTGGAGAGCATTGGCATGAGCGGATTACGCGGCAAGGTGGTCATCGCCCAGGGCGGCGGCCCGACGGCGGTCATCAATCAGAGTTTGGTCGGGGCGGCGCTGGAAGCGCGGCGTTTCCCGGAGGTGACCCGCGTCTGGGGTGCGCGGCATGGGGTGCGCGGCATCGTCCACGAACAATTCATCGATCTGTCGGAAGCCACCACCCACAATCTGGAGCGGGTGGCGCAAACCCCGTCCTCGGCGCTCGGTTCGACCCGCGACAAGCCGGACGCGGCCTATTGCCAGAACATCCTGAATGCCTTCAAGAAACACGATGTCCGGTATTTCTTTTACATCGGCGGCAACGATTCGTCCGACACCGTGAGGATCGTCGGCGAATACGCCGCCAAGGAAGGCTACGAACTGCGCGCCGTGCATATCCCGAAAACCGTGGATAACGATTTGCCGGTCACGGACCACTGTCCGGGCTATCCCTCGGCGGCCCGCTTCGTCGCCAGCGCTTTCGGTGGCGCCAACGCCGACAACATGGCGTTGCAGGGCGTTTACATCGGCGTGATCATGGGCCGTCACGCCGGTTGGCTGACCGCAGCCTCGGCCTTAGGCCGCCAGCATGACGACGATGGCCCGCATCTGATTTATCTGCCGGAACGGCAATTCTCGATCGAGCGCTATCTGGCGGATGTCGACCGGGTGTATCAGCGGCACGGGCGCTGCATCGCGGCAATCTCCGAAGGGGTCTGGGCGAACCGCGACGACAAGGGCAAGGAAATCCCGCTGGCCGCCGACCTGATGCGCGAGGCGGGCCGCGAGCCGGAAGTCGATGCCCACGGCAATGTCCAATTGTCCGGCGGCGCGCTGGCCGACGAGCTGGCGGACACCGTGCAAAAAGGCTTGGGGATCAAGCGGGTCCGCGCGGACACTTTCGGCTATCTGCAACGCTCTTTCGCGGGCATCGTGTCTGACGTGGATGCCCATGAAGCCCGCGAGGTGGGCGAAAAAGCGGTGCACTATGCCTGCGGTCAGGGCGCGAGCGGTTCGGTGGTGATCAAGCGCGTCGGCGATTATGCGGTGCGCTACGAACTGGCGGACGTGAAGGCCATCGCCGCCAAAACCCGCCAGATGCCGGACGAGTTTATCGATGCCGACGGCAACGATGTCACCGCCGCCTTCCGCGCCTATCTGCGGCCATTGCTGGGCAGCAACCCGCCGGTGCTGGAGCGGTTGTGGGCTCCGGCGGTCACATTCGGCGCCGCATGAGGCCGGGCCGACTTTCGCCTTAGCGCTGATCGGCGCTCGGTAGAGGCATGCGCCTCGACGCCCCGTTTTCAGCCGTTCAGCGCTCGCTCCGCCGCCGCCGCATCCGCGCGCAGATGCTCGGGATCGAGCGTGCCGATCACCGCGCTGCTGACGCCCGGCTCGGCATAAATCAAGCGCAGCGACGCCAATACCGGATCGGCGACGCCAGTTTGATCGAGGTGGCCGCTCTGCAAGGGTTTCTTGATCAACACGCCCTTGTTGGCGGCATGGGCGGCGCGGATTACCGGCAAGCCATCCCGGTCGCGCGGGTTGTAAGCGACCATGATCGCATCGCAGCACTCGACCGCCCGCAAACCGCCCGAAACCGTTTTGGTGGATATTCCCACAGCCCGTACCAGCCCGGCTTGCTGGAGATCGCGCAAAGCGGCTAGCGTCTCCTCGCGCTCCAAAATCTCCAGATCGCGGCCATCCGAGTGGATCAACACGACATCCAGCCTCTCTACGCGCAGACGGCGCAGGCTGCGTTCCACGCTGGCGCGGGTGGCGGCGGCGGAAAAATCGAAATGCGAGGTTCCATCGGCAAACGTTTCGCCGACCTTGGTGACGACCAGCCATTCGCGCCGCCGCCGCCGCAGCAATTGCCCCAACCGCTCCTCGCTCGCCCCGTAAGCCGGCGCGGTATCCAGCAGGTTGATCCCCAAATCCCACGCCGTATCCAGCAAGCTCAGGATTTGCCGGTCGGCGGGCAACTCGAAGCTCCGGGGATATTTCACTCCCCGGTTGCGGCCGAATTTGACCGTCCCCAATCCCAGCGGGCTGACGCGCAAACCGGTCGCGCCCAAATCCCTCAACTCCAAACGATCTCCTCGCGGTCCCAAGGATAGGTCGCCACCGCAGGCCGCGGCCATTCGTCCAGAATCCGAAAATCGACCGGTTTAGGCTTTAAATCGAGCGTTCGCAACATCTTCTCGACCTGCTCGGCCAGCAGCGGCGCCAGCGCCAGCTTGGTGGGCCAAACCGCCAGCGTCCGCCCGTCGCGGATCACGCTGGGACCCATCGGCCGGCTGCCGCCATCCTGGCGGGATTCGGCCCGTTTGACGGTAAAGGTGGCGAACTGGGTTTTCGTCCAATCCACCCACGGCAACAGCGCCGCCAGCTCGCGGCGCGCGACCCGAATCTGCTCTTGGCTGTCGCGCTTGACTCCCGACTCGGCCAAGGCCCCGCCCAAATACCACACCAGATGGCCGTTAGCGTCGCAATGGGTGGTGATGGTGAGGCGCGGGACATCGCCGGATTCGACGAAATGCCCGTACATCGGTCCCGGCAACCCGAGCCCCCGCACCAGCACCATGTGCAGGGGCCGCTGTTGCAGCGGGGCCCACGGAACGGCCGAATTGCCCGCCCCGGCGGCGAACACCGTGCACGACGGCCGGATGGCGAGCATCGGATAGTTGGGATAGCGCAAGGTGATCGCGCCATCGCCGGAAGGTGCCGCCGGCCCGTCGCAGAGCACGATGGCTTCCCGATGGCGTTCGGCGAACGCCGCCAGCACCGAAGCCACATCCACGATCGGCTCGTCCAGCCGGTACACCGTGCCCTGAAAGGTGGCTTGCCGCAGCGCCGGAGGGTAATCGTTGGCGTCCACCCCGGACAGCCTTTCCATGCGGCCCGGCATGAGCTTGTTCGCCAGAAAGCCGGTCAACCAGGAACGCGGCGAACGGGTCGCCAGCAGATATTGATGTTCGACCAGCAAAGAGCCGCGCAGGTCGATTTCGCCTTCACCGTTCAGGCAGCGCCGCCAGATCGCCGGCATTTCGGCGATCAGTTTGGCGGCTTCGGTGGCCTTCCCGTTCAGGGCATATTTCACCCCGCCGTGGATGATCCCTTGCGAGCAAATGGTCTGGCCGGCGCCTAAGGCTTCGCTTTCGATCAAGAGCGCGCTGTAACCGCGCTTGCGCAATCGAGACAGCAACCACAACCCGGCGATACCGCCGCCGATAATGGCGACGTCGACCCGCAAAATGCTATTGGTTAGATTCATGTTCGACTCAAAATCCGTGCGATGGTGCTGGTCGTCGAGCAGCCTTCGATGTAGTCCATGACCACGACTTGACCGCCCGCTTCCCAAACGCAGCGGTTGCCGGGAATGAGGTTTGGATCGTTATCGCCGCCTTTCACCAGATAATCGGGCGCGACCGCGCAAATCAGCCGTTCGGGGGTATCTCCGGCAAAGGGGACCACCCAGTCGACCGCCGCGAGACCCGCCAAGACGCGCATCCGCCCCTCCAGAGGGTTGACCGGCCGGTCCGCCCCCTTGATCCGGCGCACCGATGCGTCGTCGTTGACCGCCACCACCAGGCGGCTCCCCAGCCGTTTGGCCTGTTCGAGATAGCCGACGTGGCCGGCGTGCAGGATGTCGAAACAGCCGTTGGTCATGACGATGGTTTCGCCGCGCGCCTTGGCGTCCGCTACCGCAAGCAATAACTGTGCCTCGTCCAGGATACCGCGCGGCGGCTCGTCGTGTGGGTAGATGGCCCCGCGCAGCTCGGAAGCGGTGACGCTGGCGGCCCCCAGCTTGCCGACCACGATTCCGGCGGCCAGATTGGCCAGCAAAGTCGCCTCCGCCAGCGCCAGACCGGCGGCCAACGCCGCCGCCAGCGTGGCGATCACGGTGTCGCCCGCGCCGGTCACATCGTAGACTTCGCGGGCGCGGGCGGCCAAATGCAGCGGTTCGGCGGCCTGTTGGAGCAGGGTCATGCCGTGCTCGCCCCGGGTGATGAGCAGCGCGTCCCAGCCCAACCGCCGGCGCAGCGCCTCCCCTTTTTCGGCCAACTCCGACTCGTCGCGGCAGCGGCCGGCCACGGTTTCGAATTCCGCCAGATTGGGTGTCAGCAGGGTCGCTCCGCGATAGCGGTCGAAATCGCTGCCCTTGGGATCGATCAGCACCGGCCGGCCGGCGGCGCGGGCGGCGGCGATGTGGGGCTCGATGTCGCGCAAAGCCCCTTTGCGATAATCGGACAGCACCACGACATCGGATTGCGGCAAAGCGGCAGCGAACCGTTCCCGCAAGGCGGACGGTTCGAGACCGGGGAAACCGTCCTCGAAATCCAGGCGCAGCAGTTGCTGGTGGCGGCTCAGGACGCGCAGTTTGGTGATGGTGGCGCAGCCGGGGAGGCGGACCAGATCGGCGGCCACCCCCAGCCGCCGCAATTGGCTCTCCAGAATTGCGGCGGCTTCATCGTCCCCAGTGACTCCCAGCACCCGCGCCCGCGCGCCCAGCGCGGCGATGTTGGCCGCCACGTTGGCCGCGCCGCCGGGCCGGTTCTCCACCGTTTCGACCTTGACCACCGGCACGGGAGCTTCGGGGGAAATGCGGGCGGCGGGACCGTGCCAATAGCGGTCCAGCATCACATCGCCCACGACCAGGATGCGGGCTGGTTCGAAACGGGGAATTCGCGGCTTCATGCGCCCAATGGAGAGAGTTCCGTAGGAGGCGCATGATAGCATGAGGCTTTTGCGGATTTTACGAATGGTTCGCACCGTATTGGCGCAAAGCCCTTGGGGCGACGGCATAGAGTCTCGGCTATGAAAGGCGGAAACATCCTTTACCGGCGGCTTCTGCGCTACGTCAGACCGCACGGGCGCATTTTCGCGCTGGCGCTGGCCGGCACGGCGGTGGCCGCGATCACCGAGCCGCTGGTGGCCGCGCTGATCAAACCGTTGCTGGATGGCAGCTTCGTCGAAAAAGACCCGCATTTGATCCGGCTGATGCCGCTGTTGCTGGTGGGCGTGTTCATCGTGCGGGGCGCGGCGGGTTTTGTCGGCGCGCTGGGCATGGAGTGGATCGCCCACCGGGTGGTGATGGATTTGCGCGACGCGCTGTTCGCCCGCTTGCTGACGTTGCCGACCCGCTATTTCGACGACCACTCGGCCGGCAATCTGCTGTCTCGCCTCACTTACGATGTCAATCAAGTGCTGACCGCCACCACGCAGGCGCTGGTCGCGCTGGTCCGGGACGGGCTGGCGGTGGCGGGCCTTTTGGGGTGGATGCTGTATTTGAACTGGAAGCTGTCGCTGCTGGCGTTCCTGATCGCGCCCGGCATCGCCGCCATCATGCGCGTGATCAGCCGGCGCTTGCGGCGGCTCAGCCGGGGTTTGCAAGACAGCATGGGCGAACTGACCCGCGTGATCGACGAGGTGTTGCAAGGGCATAAGGTCATCAAGATTTTCGGCGGGCAGCACTACGAGCGGGAGCGGTTTGGGCGGGTCAACAACCGGGTTCGCCGGCTGAACCTCAAGCTGGCCGCCGCCTCGGAAGGCAGCGGGCCGCTGGTGCAACTGCTGGCGATCGTGGCCTTGGGCGCGATGATCTATCTGGCCTCGCTGCAATCGGCCGCCAACCAGATTACCGTCGGAGGTTTCGTCTCGCTGTTCGGCGCGATGGCGATGCTGCTGGCCCCGATCAAGCGCCTGACCAAAGTCAACGAACAGTTGCAGCGCGGGCTGGCGGCGGCGGAAACCGTTTTTGCCCTGTTGGACGAACCGCCCGAACCGGACCGGGGGACGCGCGCCCTCGGCCGCGCCCAAGGCGCGATCAGCTTCCGCGAGTTGAGCCACCGCTATCGGCCCGAAGGGCCCGAGGTGATCTCCGGCCTGAATCTGGAGGTGCGACCGGGCGAGACCGTCGCGCTGGTCGGCCCCTCCGGCAGCGGCAAAACCACCTTGATGAGCCTGCTGCCGCGCTTCTACGATCCCGATGGCGGCGATATCCTGCTGGACGGCGTGCCGATCCGCGAACTCAAGCTCGCCGAGCTGCGGGCCAGCGTGGCCTACGTCAGCCAAGACATCGTGCTGTTCAACGATACGGTCGCCGCCAACATCGCCTACGGCGCCGGATCGCAAGCCAGCGAAGCCGAGTTGATCCAGGCCGCCGAAAATGCCTACGCCATGGAATTCATCCGCGAGCTGCCGCAAGGCTTGCACACGCTCATCGGCGAAAATGGCGCGCGGCTCTCGGGCGGGCAGCGCCAGCGCCTCGCCATCGCCCGCGCCCTGTTGAAAAATGCGCCGATTCTGATCTTGGACGAGGCCACTTCAGCGCTGGACAGCGAATCCGAACGCAAGGTCCAACAAGCGCTCGATACCTTGCGGCGAGGGCGGACCGCTTTCGTCATCGCCCATCGCCTGTCCACCGTCGAAACCGCCGACCGGATCGTGGTGCTCGAACGGGGACGGATCGTCGAAATCGGCACCCACGCCGAATTGCTCGCGCGCCAAGGGCTATACAGCCGCTTGTATCGGCTGCAAGCCCATGACGCTCAAACAACAAAGTTGCCACAAGCAGCAAATTAGTTTCAAATATACAACAATAAGAGGCCAAACGATTCGATCATCGGTTCTTGTGGGCGGCGTACGATGGACGGCAATACCGATTTTTCCAAAAAGCTGGCGCCGCTGTTACCGCAAGCCTTCCGGCAAGGCATCGAAGCTTCCCGCCGCAACGATGGCCGCAATCCGTATATCCCCGACACGCACTTGTATCACGCCTGGATAGCGGGCTGGGCGATGCTGGCGCGAGGCTGGTGCGACGAGAATGGCCTCTAGCGAGCCCGCGCGCCAGATCGGGCGGAGCGCCGGGCCGCTCTCGGCAAGCCCGGCCCCGCTCGCGCTGGACGTGTTCGACCGGGGATGCGCTACACTGGGCTCGAACGCGCCCGGAGCCTGCACCGCAGGCCTTCGCGGCTATCCCTTTCACTCAAAACAGGTATCGATTCATGCGCACAATATTTTCGCTGCTGCTGGCTGGCAGCCTGTCGGGCCTCGCGCCGGTTTGGGCCGCCGAAGCCGACTGGGATCGCGCCAAATCGGCGCACGAGCGCGGCGATTACACCGCGGAACTGGCCATCATTCGACCGATGGCCGAGAAGGGTTACCCCTTCGCCCAATTCAATCTCGGCGTGCTCTACGACGAAGGCAAGGGGATGCCGGAGGATAACGCCAAGGCGATGGAATGGTATCGGAAGGCGGCGGATCAGGGCTTCTCGCAAGCCCAGGTCAATCTGGGCATCATGCACCAGCACGGCGAAGGCACGCCGGCGAGCCCGGTGGCCGCCTACTTCTGGTTCGCGCTGGCCGAAAAACAGGGCGACGGCCAAGCCGGGCAAGCCAAACAGGACATCGCCAAAAAAATGACGCCCGCCCAGATTCAGGACGCGGAGCGGCAGGTCCAGAGCTATCTGGCCACCCACAAATTTATCATCCCGCCGGCCCCGCCGGTGCCGGATTCCGGTTCCAGGCACGGCAACGGCTAAACGGCAACAAAACCGTCGCCCGGCTCACGACGTGGGATAGACGATCAGTTTTTGGCCGGCTTTCAACACGCTGTTGACGTTCAAGTTGTTCCACTGCGCCAGCGCTTGCGAGGAAACGCCGTGCCGCTTGGCGATGATCGCCAGCGTTTCGCCTTTCTTGACCGTGTAGCGGTTGGGGGCCATCAGGCGCGCGCCCGGCACCTTGGCGGCGAATTCCTGGGCTTGCCCGATCGGCAGCAACAGATTATAGGCGCGCGCGGGCGGTTCGACTCCGGCCTTGAAACCGGGATTGAAGCGGAAAAACTCCTCGGCCGGAATACCCGACAGCGCCAGCGCATCGCCGATCTTGATTTCGGGCGCAAGGTCGACCCGATACAAGTAGGGGTGATTTTCGATCATGGCGAGCCGCAGGCCATAGGCTTCCGGATTTGACACGATGCGGGCCAGCGCCAGGATTCTCGGCACGTAATCCTGGGTTTCCTTGGGCAGTTTCAACCGCCAAAAAACCGACTCCGGCTTGGCGGGCGGCGCTTTTTCCGGTTCCGGCGCTTTCGTCTTGACGAATTGGGTGAAGGCGGTGCTGCGTCCCGATGCGCGGGGCGCTGGCGGCGCGACCGGAACCGGGGGGGCGACCGGCCCCGCCGCGACAACCGGCATCCCCGGAGCCCCCGCCAGCGCGGGCAGCGGCGATTGGGCGACCGGCGGCAGATTCGCCAGCGGTCCCGCAAAAGGGCTGTTCGCCGGTTGCTGCGCCGCCAGCTTCATCGCCTCCGCTTGTTTCTTGGCTTCCTCGGCCAAGCGCTTGGCTTCTTCCGCCGCTTGTTTCTTCGCCTCCGCCGCCGCTTTCGCTTCGGCGCGGACATTGGCCTCAACGGCGTCTTGCACCGCGCCCGGACCGGCGTTATAAGCCGCCAGCGCCAGCAGCCAATCGCCTTTAAAATACCGGTTCAAAAAGTGCAGGTACGCCAGCGCCGCACCGGTGGAGGTGTGAATGTCGAGCCGGCCGTCGTAACCCTCGGCGATCAGCAACCCGTGTTCCTGCCCGGTCGAGGGGATGATCTGCCACAGGCCGGCCGCCGCCTTATGCGAAACCGCCGTCGGTTCGAAGGCGCTTTCCACCATCGGCACCAGCGCCAGATCCGTGGGCAAACCCCGCCGGTCGATCTGCTCGACGATATAGTGCAGGAACGGCCGGGACCGCTGCGACAGCAAATTCAGATAGCCGGGATTGCGCTTTAAAAACGCGATTTGTTCGTCGATCCGGGGATGCTCCATGGCGGCCAGCACCGACCGGACCCGCACCCGGCCCCACAGATCCTTGCGCGTCGGCCCGGCGAATTTGCGCTTTTTGGGCGCGAATGCCACCGAGGCACGGCGCTGGCCCTTGAGTGCCTTGGGCCGAGCGGGCTCGGGTGTCGCTGTCCTGGCTTGATTCGGCTGGACCGGTGTCAAAACCGGAGCCGCCTGACCCGGTTGCGCGGGCAGGACCATGCTGACCCGGCCGTTATCCGCCTTTTCCGGAGCGGCCGCGCCTACCGCCGGCGCGGCCGGATTCGGTTGCACGGGCACGGTCAAGCGCACCCTGGCACCCCCGGCCCTGGCGCTTTTGCCGGCGGCCTTATTTTTGCCGGCCAGCACCACATCCCCGGATGAACCGACCCGCTTGCCGGCGGGTTTGGTTTGGCGATACTCGGACGGGTCGCGCGTCTGCCAATAATCGACATAGGGTTGCTCGCCGGCGTCGCCTTTGGTCCATTTGGCGCCCATCAAGGGCAAATCGGCGCAAGCGCCGAGCAGCGCTCCGACGGATAGCGCGATGATGCTGGTTCGGATGGCTTTCTTCATGGTCGTCTCTCGCTCGTGCGGGTGGTTCTGGCCGACCGCGACGAAGCCGCCGCCGTCTCGCCGGTTGCACTCACAGTCCGTCATTCTTAAAAAATAAAGCCCCTCTAGTTTCCGCCGCCGCCGCCGATAACATGATCAAAGGCCGGCAACCTGCCCGGATACGATACGGTTTTTTAAAGGAACGAATCATGAACGGCAACAACATTCATTGCAAAGCGCTCGATAAAGCCAGTTTTAGCATGGCGATGGCCGAGCGGGTAGGGTTGCACGGCTACTCTATTCTTTCTTACGCGATTTTCAGCCCCCGGCGGGCGCACGGCTGGACCTTCACCCGCAAGGGCAGCATCGAGGTGATCCGGGTGGAAGCGGAAGCGATGGAGCAGTTGTATCCGAACGCCGGACGCGGCCCCTCGACGCTTTAAGCAGTGATCCGGTTTGTCGAGGCCTTCGGCAAGTAACGGCCTTGGATGGTCGCGCCGATTACCGCGCGCCGGTGACAATCGGGCGTCCAGGGTCGCGGATCCACTCGCTCCACGATCCCGCATACAGGCGCGAACCGCGCAAACCGGCGGCTTCCATCGCCAGCAGGTTGTGGCACGCCGTCACGCCGGAGCCGCAACTGTGCACCACCGCCGCCGCTGGCCGGTTGCCCAGCAGCGCCAAAAACCGTTCCCGCTGTTCCTCGGCCGGCAGAAATCGGCCATCGGCGGTCAAATTGTCTTCGGTCGGCAGGTTGAGCGCGCCGGGAATATGGCCGGCGACCGGGTCGATCGGCTCCAGTTCGCCCCGATAGCGGGCCGCCGCCCGCGCATCCAGCAGTATCTCTTCACCGTTTAAAGCTTCGACCTGCGCCGTCGTCAACCACAGGCGCGCGTCCGGCCGCGCTTCGAACCGCCTGGGCCGAACGGTGGGCTGTTGGACGGCCAGCGGCAACCCGGCTCGCCGCCACGCCGAAATTCCCCCGTCCAGCACCGCGCAGGCGCTGTGGCCCAACCAGCGCAGCAGCCACCACAAGCGGGCGGCGGCCAGGATTCCGCCCATGTCGTCATAAGCGACCACTTGGGTGTCGTTGCCGATGCCCCACTCCCCCAGCTTTTGCGCCAACCGCGCCGGATCGGGCAGGGGATGGCGGCCGGTCGCGGGCGTGATCGGTCCGGACAAATCCTCGTCGAGATGGGCGTAACGGGCGCCGGGAATGTGGCTTTCCGCGTACGCGCGCCGGCCGGCTGCGGGATCGCTCAGGCTGAAGCGACAGTCCACGATAACCCAAGCGGGATCGTCGAGATGGGCGTTTAAGGTTTCGAGGTCAATTAAAGTGTCGTGGCTCATCGGTCTGTAAAAGCTCAAGGCGCGGGAGTTAGCCATTCTAGCCGAACCTGGCCCCGATCTCCGATCCGTAGCCCGCGCAGGAGTTCGGGCAACAGGCGTTTCAAGGTTTGCTCCAGCAGCCAGGGCGGATTGATCAGCATCATGCCGCAGCCGCGCAAACCCGGCGGGCCGTCAGCGGGATATCGCTCCAATTCGGCGCATAAAATCGCGGGGATGGCCGATGCTTGCAAATCGCGTTGGAATCGACTGACCGGCGCGCGGTCGAGGATGGGATACCAGATTGCGACGCCGCCGCTCGCCCAGCGGCGGTGGATGAGGCCGACCGCCGCCAGCAGCCGGTCGAATTCGTCCTTGCGCTCGTAAGCCGGGTCCAGCAGCACCAGCCCGCGCCGTTCGGGCGGCGGCAAAAAAGATTCCAGCAGCGCGTAGCCGTCGGCGTGGCGGACCGTCACCTGCCGGTCGCCCTTGAATTCGGCCGCGAGCTGCGGAAATTCGCTGGGATGAAGCTCGGTCAGGACCAGCTTGTCAGTCGGCCGCAGCAGATCGCGCACGATGCGGGGCGAACCGGGATACCAGCGCAGTTGACCGTCCGGATTGAGCGCCCGCACCCGCTCCCGATAAGCCTCAAGTTCGGGGCTCAGCTCCGTTTGACCCCAAAGCCGCCCGATGCCGTCCTCGAATTCACGGTTTTTCCGGGCCGCTGCTGAGGTCAAATCGTAGCGTCCGGCACCGGCGTGGGTATCGAGCACCCGAAACGGCTTATCTTTGCCGCGCAAAGACTGAAGCAAACACACCAACACGACATGTTTGAACACATCGGCGAAGTTGCCGGCATGAAACCCGTGACGGTAGCCGAGCATCGCCGGCTAGCGCGCCCGCTCGGGCCAAGGGCGATCAGGCCGCATATTGCCGCAGTCGCACCGGCCGCCGCCGCGAGCCCCAGGTGCCCGGCTTGGCCTCGAACACCCCGGCGCAGGGCGCGCCGCAGGCATTGCAACATCCTTCGGCGGTCACATTCCAAGCGCCCAAGGCGTACCAGTCGCGGCCGATCAATTTTTGGCCGCATTGATGGCAGTAGGTGCTGCCGCCCTTCTCGTCGTGCACGTTGCCGGTGTAGGCGTAGCGGACCCCGTTTTTCACCGCGATCCGCCGGGCGCGGCTCAGGGTCGAGGGCGGGGTCGGCGAATGGTGATCCATCTTCCAGTCCGGATGAAACGCGGTGAAATGCAACGGCACGTCCGGCCCCAGGTTTTCCACCACCCATTGGGTCAGCGCCTCCAGTTCCGCGTCGGTGTCGTTCTCGCCGGGAATCAGCAGCGTGGTGATCTCGAACCACACCTGGGTTTCCCGCTTGAGATAGATGAGCGTCTCCAGCACCGGTTGCAGGTGGCCGCCGCAAATCTTCCAATAAAAATCCTCTGAAAACGCTTTGAGATCGACGTTGGCGGCGTCCATATGGCGGTAAAACTCCCGGCGCGGTTCCTCGCACATGTAACCGGCGGTGACGGCCACCGATTTGATGCCGTACTCCCGGCAGGCGTTGGCCACGTCGATGGCGTATTCCATGAAGACGACCGGATCGTTGTAGGTGTAGGCGATGCTGCGGCAACCCAACTCGTGCGCGACCCGCGCCAGCTTCTCCGGCGAAGCGGCGTCGGCCAGGGTATCCATCTCGCGGGATTTGCTCATGTCCCAGTTCTGGCAGAACTTGCAGGCCAGATTGCAGCCGGCGGTGCCAAACGACAGCACCGAGGTGCCGGGCAGGAAATGGTTGAGCGGTTTTTTCTCGATGGGGTCGATGCAAAAGCCGCTGGAGCGGCCATAGCTGGTCAGCTTGATCGCGCCATCGTGACAACCGCGCACGAAGCACAGGCCCTGCTGGCCTTCGCGCAGCTTGCAATAGCGCGGGCAGACATCGCATTGAACCCGGCCATCATCGAGGGCGTGCCAGTAACGGGTGGGGAAGAACTCGGTGGTCGACGAACTCATCATGGCCTCCTTCGCAAAGGCTCTCATCGCGGGCCGACCGGCGTCGCCGGCGGTCGGCTGAAGTTTTATACTACGATTTTCATTGTCATCGAATAAAGTTTGCGCCCTATACTCTAATTGAGCAGTATTCGCAAACTCTCGGGAGGGCGTCATGCACACCGTACGCACACCTGCGGTCGCCGGTTTGTTTTATCCGGCCGACACCGCCGAATTGCGCGCTCAGGTAAGGCATTTTCTGACCGAAGCCGAAGCGCCAACCGGCTCCGCGCCCAAAGCCATCATCGCCCCGCACGCCGGTTATATCTATTCCGGCCCCATCGCCGCTTCGGCTTACGCGGGCCTGCGGGCGGCCCGAGGCGCGATCAGCCGCGTCCTATTGCTTGGACCCAGCCACCGCGTGGGGTTCCGGGGCCTCGCCGCCAGCGCGATGACGGCGTTTGAAACGCCGCTCGGTTCGATCCCGGTAGACCACGACGCGGTGGCGCTGGCGCGGCAATTGCCGGATGTCGGTTTTTTGGAACAGGCCCACGCCCGCGAACATAGCCTGGAAGTGCATCTTCCGTTTTTGCAGGAAGTGCTGGGAAGCTTTCAGTTGGTGCCGCTGGTGGTCGGCGAGGCCAAACCTTCGCAGGTGGGCCAGGTGCTGGAAACGCTGTGGGGCGGCCCGGAAACCTTGATCGTGATCAGTTCCGACCTCAGCCATTATCTGGACTATCAGAACGCCCGGCAAATGGATCAGGTCACTTCCCAAGCCATCGAGACTTTGCGCTTTGAGGACATCGGTTACGAGCAAGCCTGCGGGCGCAACCCGGTCAACGGTTTGCTATGGGTGGCGCGGCGCAAGAGCTTGCGGGCGGAAACTCTCGATTTGCGCAATTCCGGCGATACCGCTGGCTCGCGCGACCAAGTGGTGGGCTACGGCGCTTATGCCTTCCACTGAAGCGCTGTCGCGCCAAGACCGCGCCACCTTGCTTGAGATCGCTCGCCGCTCGATCCGGCACGGGCTGGAGCAAGGCGAGGCGCTGCGGGTCGATCCGGAGGATTATCCCGAAACCCTGCGGCCGTTGCGGGCGACATTTGTGACGCTGGAACTTGAAGGCCAACTGCGCGGCTGTATCGGCGCGCTGGCGGCCCACCAGCCGCTGGTGTCCGACGTGGCCGAACACGCTCACGCCGCCGCTTTCGACGATCCCCGGTTTCCGGCGATCACGGCGCGGGAATTTCCGGGTCTCGATCTTTTTATTTCGGTGCTGTCACCCTCCGAGCCGTTGCGCTTCGACTCTGAAGACAACTTGCTGGAGCAGTTGCGACCGGGCGTGGACGGCTTGATTCTTCAGTTTCGCAACTACCGCGCCACCTTTCTGCCGGCGGTGTGGGAACATTTGTCCGACCCTTACGTATTCTTGTCCCAACTCAAGCAAAAGGCCGGCTTGCCCCTGAATTTCTGGTCGCCGGAACTGCGGGCGGAGCGCTACACCACCGAGTATTTCGGCGACGCCGATGTCGCCGGCTCGCATTGATTCCCGCTTTTTCGAGGGCGCGGCAGTCATGCCAGAGGCGCGAGAACGGTGGCTCCGCGCAAGCGCTTGAGATCGGCGGGCGTATCCACATCCCACCCGAGCGGCAATTCGAACCACCTCGCGCCGGCCTGTCGCAACCGGCGGCGGGTCGCCTCCAGCACCGTCGGGGCGCTCCAGGCGATCTTCCGAAACATCGGCGGACAAGGCCGGCTCAGACCGACCAACACATAGCCGCCATCTTGCGCCGGTCCCAGCACCGCGTCGTAACCTGAAGCCAGTTGCTCGAACGCGGCGCGCAATTCCGGCGCCCCCACCGACGCGCAATCGCCGCCGATCAACACCGCCTGCCGGCTTTCCCGCAACGCTTGCTTGAGCGCGCGATCCATCCGCCGCCCGAGATCGCCCTCCCCTTGCCGGCGCAACCGAACGCCATACGCGCGCCGGCACTGGCCGAAAAAACCGTGGCTCGAATCCGGCGCGCACCACAATTCGACGGGACACAGCCGGGCCACTTGCGCTGCCCTCAACGTCCGCGCCAACAAGCGCCGGTACAACCGCGCCGCGCCGCGAGCCCCCAGCCGACCGGCCAACCGAGTCTTGACCTGACCGGGAACCGGAGCCTTGGCGAAAACCAGCAAGCGCGCGTCGGGAAAAAGAAAATGCTCGTTCACGGGCGGTAGTACATTCGGGCTAATCGGTCGGGATCGGCGCCAAAAAAATAGCCCAACCGCAACCGCCACATCAGGAAAATCGTCCGCCAGACGCCGTCGCGCTCCCAGCGCCGGCTGGAGCTTTGCAGCCGATGGCGCAAGCAAACCGGGCGGCCGTGCCGTTTCAACAGGCGGCTGAGCGCGATATCCTCCATCAGCGCGATGGGCGGATAACCGCCGATGCGCTCGAACAGTTCCCGGCGCACGAAAATTCCCTGATCGCCGGTGGCGATGCCGCTCAGCCGGGAACGGAGGTTCATCATGGTTTCGACCATCCGCAGCGCCGGCCGCCGCCCGGACAGGCGCACATCGAACCGGCCCCACCCGGCTTTCGGGTTCGCCAGCGCAGCTCGAATCACACGGGCGGCCTCCGGCGGGGGCCGGCTGTCGGCATGCAGGAACCAGAGTATCGCGCCGCTCGCCCGCTGCGCGCCCGCGTTCATTTGCAGCGCCCGGCCCTTGGGCGCGACGAAGGCTCGATCCGCCAGCGGCTCGGCGAGCGCTACACTTTGATCTTCGCTACCGCCGTCCGCGACGATCAATTCACAATTTTGCTCGCGCAGCGGCTGCAAGTCGCGAAGGCAGCGATCCATCGTCGTCGCTTCGTTCAGGATCGGGATGACGATCGAGATGCGGCTCATGATTTCAAGCGCGAGGTCTAGCGCGGGGCACGCGAAGATTGTATAGTGTCGGCCCTCATTTAGTTTCGGGGCGGTAGCTCAGCTGGGAGAGCGTCGCGTTCGCAATGCGAAGGTCGAGGGTTCGATCCCCTTCCGCTCCACCAATATTAAAGGCTCGGTTGAAACCGAGCCTTTTTTATTAAGACCACTTTTGACCGGATTAAGCTTTGGGCGTTGATCTGGGCCTGACCGCGATCATCGGATCGGCCGCCGAAACCGTGACCGTCGCCGTCGATTCCGCCAGCTCCGTTTCCAAATCTCGGACCGTGCCGTCAAACGAAGCCGGGCCGCCGGGTTCGACCTCTTTGATGTCGGTCGGCAACCCGATCTTGTCGAGCAAGGCGATGAACGGTTCCGGGTCGAGTTCCTCCACGTTCACCATCGTCTTCGGGTCCCACACGCCCTGCGCGACCAGCATCGCCGCCGCGACCGGCGGCACGCCGGCGGTGTAGCTGATCCCTTGCGACTCGACTTCCTCGTAGCATTTTTTGTGATCGGAGACCTGATAGATGAACACCTCCCGCGCCTTGCCGCCCTTCCG
Organism: Candidatus Competibacteraceae bacterium; assembly: GCA_016790045.1. GTDB lineage: Bacteria > Pseudomonadota > Gammaproteobacteria > Competibacterales > Competibacteraceae > Competibacter_A. Next base: position 127 of record JAEUPW010000032.1, on the reverse strand, counting down.
GCCCCTGACGAAGTTGCCGATGCAAGTTTTGCCGGTGTAGCCCGGCGCGAGCGTTTGCGGGTCGGGCAGCAGCGCCTTGACCACTTTCAGCGGCACCACCTCCTGCCCGGTGCTCAGCGTCACCGGC
>JAEUPW010000029.1 GCA_016790045.1 Candidatus Competibacteraceae bacterium | reverse complement strand
GGTGCAACCGCCACAGCGCGGGAATCTTGTGAAACGCCACATGCTGGGCGTAAATCACCAGGTCCAGCAGCGGGAGCGAGAGCCCGAACGCCAGCCAAAAGGGCGCGTCGAGCCAGCGAAGCGCGCCCCAGCCCCGACTCTCCGCCCATTGCGCCGCGCCCACCGCCAGCACCGGAAACATCCACCGCAAGACCGCGCTGTCCACGGCGACGACGGCGAGGTTAGCGGGCCAGCGCCGCAGGCGCGGCAGCGCCAGAGCCCGTCGCGGCCAGCGCCATTCCCACGCCATCATCGCCAGCAGCACCGCGAAAAAACAGCTCAGCCGGACGGCGGTTTCGTGGGTCAATAAAGCGGACATGGCCTTGTTCCGGGACGGGTTGAACGGGGCGCTCGGCGCGAGGATGAGGCCGGCGGGCTTGGGTTATAATGCCGCATTCGACGGAACGACGGCAGCATCGGTTCCGAACCTCAATGGCGTTTGATGGAGGCTATTTCCGTGACCCGATTCCCGCAACCCGTCACCGGTCAATTTCCCGGCGTCCGCCCGCGCCGGCTGCGCCGCGATGAATTCTCGCGCCGGCTGGTGCGGGAGACCGCGCTCGCGGCCGCCGACCTGATTCAGCCGCTGTTCGTGATCGAAGGCTGGAAACAGCGCGAGCCGGTGGCGTCGATGCCGGGCGTGGAGCGGATCACCATCGACGAACTGCTGCGCGAGGGCGAAGTCCTGGTCAAGCTCGGGGTGCCGGCGGTGGCGCTGTTTCCGGTGACCGCGCCGGAGGCCAAGTCGCTGGACGCAGCCGAGGCTTACAACCCCGAAGGCTTGATCCAGCGGGCGGTGCACGCGCTCAAAACCCACCTGCCGGAATTGGGCGTCATCACCGACGTGGCGCTCGATCCGTTCACCAGCCACGGCCAAGATGGGTTGGTGGACGATTCCGGCTACGTGCTGAACGATGAAACCGTCAGCGTCCTGGTCCGACAAGCTCTGTCGCACGCCGCGGCCGGCGCGGATATCGTCGCGCCCTCGGATATGATGGACGGGCGGATCGGCGCGGTTCGCGAAGCGCTGGAGTCCCACGATTTCATCCACACCCGCATCCTGGCCTATTCCGCCAAATACGCCTCCAGTTTTTACGGGCCGTTTCGCGATGCGGTCGGCTCGGCGGGCGCGCTCGGCAAGGGCAACAAATACAGCTACCAGATGGACCCGGCCAACAGCGACGAAGCCTTGCGCGAAGTCGCGCTGGATCTGGAGGAGGGCGCGGATATCGTCATGATCAAGCCCGGCCTGCCTTATCTGGATATCGTGCGCCGGGTCAAAGATCAGTTCGGCGCGCCCACCTTCGTCTATCAAGTCAGCGGCGAATACGCCATGGTGATGGCCGCCGCGCGCAACGGCTGGCTGGAGGAACGCGCGGTCGTCCTCGAATCCTTGCTGGGCATCAAGCGCGCCGGCGCGGACGCCATATTGAGCTACTGGGCGGGCCGGGTGGCGGATTGGCTGCGGGAAGGATCATGAGCCGATGGCGATGGTGGCTGCTGGCGGGCGCGGGCTTGGCGGCGATGAGCGGATTTTTTCTCGCCGTCATGCGCCCTCCCGGCGCGACTTCCTCCGGATTCGGCCAAGATCTGCCCTGGCAGATCGGCCGAAGCCCGGACGGCGCGACCATCGGCGTGTTCGGTCTGACTTTGAACGAAAGCACCTTGCGCGATGCGGTGAACAAGCTCGGACGGCGCTACGAGCTGGGACTTTTTCAGAGCCCGGCGGGTCAATTGAATCTGGAAGCCTATTTTCGCGATGCGCTGGTCGGCGGCTTGAACGCGCGCCTGGTGCTGTCGGGGCGGTTGTCCGACGAAAAGCTGAACGTTCTTCGCGCGGCCGCCGACGCGGGCAAGCCGACGGCCGAAGGAGGCCGCCGCTATCCGGTAGCGCAGGCCGATCAGGATTTGGCGTTGGCGGCGACGGTGAGCGCCATCACCTATTTGCCGGTCGTCAAATTCGACGCGGAGGTGGTGCGCAAACGTTTCGGCGAACCGGCCGGGCGGATCGCGGTCAAGGGCGGAACGCACTGGCTCTACCCGGATATGGGTTTGGATCTGCTGCTGGGCGATGGCGGTGAAGCGCTGTTGCAATACGTGCCGCCCCCCGAATTTGCCTGGCGGCTGCAAGCGCCGCTACGCCCGTGAACCCCGAGATCGACGATGGTGACAAAAATGGATCAATACGCCGTGATGGGCAATCCCATCGCCCACAGCCAATCGCCGCGCATTCACGCCCTGTTCGCGGCGCAAACCGGCCAACAGCTCGAATACCGCGCGATTCTGGTCGAGCGGGGCGGCTTCGCCGAGGCCGCCCGCGCGTTTGGCGAGCAAGGCGGGCAGGGCTTGAACGTCACCGCGCCGTTCAAGCAAGACGCCTGGGTGTTCGCCGATCTGCTGAGCGCCGCCGCCGAGCGGGCCGGCGCCGTCAATACGCTGATTTTCGAGGCCGGCGGCGTGCGCGGCGACAACACTGACGGGCCGGGCTTGGTGCGCGATTTGACGGTCAACCACGATCGCGCGTTGGCCGGCCAGCGGATTTTAGTGGTGGGCGCGGGCGGCGCGGCCCGAGGCATTTTGCAACCGCTGCTGCTGGAAAAGCCCGGCCAACTGGTGATCGCCAACAGAACTCCCGAAACCGCGCTGGGGCTGGCCTTGCGCTTCGGCGATCTGGGACGGCTTTCGGGGTGCGGTTTCGACGATTTGGTCGGGTTGCAGTTCGATCTGATCATCAACGCCACGACGGCGTGGGCACAAGACACGGGCCCGCCGTTGCCGGAGGGCGTGCTGGCGTCCGGCGGGTGGTGTTATGACCTGAGCTACGGCGATGGGCCGAGCCCGTTTATGCGCTGGGGCCAGGGACGCGGTGCCGGACGCGTCCTAGATGGGCTGGGGATGCTGGTGGAGCAGGCCGCCGAGTCGTTTCGGCTGTGGCGCGGCATCCGGCCGGAGACACCGCCGATCATTGAAGCGTTACGTGGCGCACGCCCGTAAGCAAATCTCCCGAAATGGGTCCTTGAGTCTTGGGATGCAAGCCGAGCGCTCCGGCTCTGGCGACCGTTAGTCCAGGTCGTAAACCTCGATCAAACTGTTGCCGACCGCGCCGTTGACGCCGCGCACGATAGCCGTGTACGCGCCGGGCTGGAGGGTGGTGACGATGGAAGACTCCCGAGCGTTACTCGGCGCTTTGCGCAGGGCTTGCAGCGTGGCTTTTTGGGTGTCCTGCCAGTTATCGTTGCTGGCCAGGGGGGTTTGACCGCGATAGAGGGTAACGGTGGGGTCCGCCAGGGTATCGGAGACATTGGCGGCGTTCAACGCCGGACCCAGCGCTCGAATCAGCACGCGCTTGGGGTTATGGGCGACCACAAACCCCGCGATCATCACGTTGTCGCCGGTTTCGGTCCGACCGCGCGTGGAGACGTTGATCAGGCGATTTTCCGAACCGCTGAGATCGTAGACTTCGACCAGAGCGTTGCCCGTCGCATCCTGGACTCCGCGAACGATCGCGGTGTAAGCGCCCGGATCGAGCGTGGTGAGAATCGCCGATTCTTGCGGGTCGAGAGGCGCTTTGCCGCTGGCTTGGATGGCGGTCGCTTGCTGGTCCCGCCAGTTGTCGTTGCTGGCGAGCGCGGTCTGGCCTTTATAGAGCGTCAACGAGGGGTCGTACAGCAGGTTGGGCACGTTCGCTTTGGCCATTGAAGGGCCGATGGCACGGATCAAAACCTGTTTGGGGCTGGTGCCTTTGATCACGAATCCGGCGATCAGCACGTTATCGCCCGTGCCCACCCAGGCTCGGGTGGAAAGGTTGACCAGGCGGGCGGATGCGGATGAACCCTGAGTGGGGGCGCCTGTTCCTGTATCCGTCCCTGACCCCGACCCTGACCCCGTCGGGGCCGGGGTTTCCGTGTTGGGTGTTTGGGGGTTGGAGCCGCCCCCGGATCCGGTTGTTGAAGGATTGGAGGGTTTAGTGCTAGAGCCGCCCGTGCCGGTCGTTGCTGGGCCAGCGATAATCGTGGAAACTTCATTTGAGAAATTGCTTTCTTTGCCTGCTCCATCAAAGGCGGTGACCGAAAAATAGTAGAGCCCGTCGGGAAGATCGGTCACTGTATAACTGTTGATAGTATTTGAAGAAATCTTAATGTTAGTCGTATATTTTTTACTATATTTCCCATAGTAAACTTTGTAACCCGCAACGGGTCCCGAACCCGGTTCCCACTGTAACGATACTTGTGCGGCTGTCGCAAAGATAGGAAACAATAAAACCAAAGATAGTGTAAAAAACAATGATTTATTAAATAATTTTATTAAAAATAATGTGCTATAAGAATGTTTCATAAAAATTTCTTAAGGGGTGCAGTGAACTCCTTAATCATAAAATAAATTTGCTTGATTTATCCAGTGAAATGTTGTGAAGACGGTTTTACCGCTCTAAAATATGACTTAAAAACAATTCGGTGCGATTGAAAGCGAGCGTAAATGAGAAGCCCGTGCAATTGAGCTCGCTTGGCGGTTTTGCCGCTGCCCACCAAAAGTGTCCGGTGAGGGAGATTTTGGGTTAAAGGCGTGATGTAGCTCATGCAGTCTCTGTTTTTGTTATCGAAAATCGCGAATATAAAACTTATAAGTGATATTCAACGAGCCGAGCTTTGATCGAATCGTGTCGGTACTCGGCCGTAAGCCCATTCAAAATGCCGGGGATAGTGTGCTAGCCACCGCAGTGGGTGGTGTACCGACTAGACTCGGTGCCGGCCAAGCCAGCCAAATCAGCTTTGCTATCGCCATTGAAAGCGCGGGTGGTCAGGTGCTGGAGAATGTCGGGGACATAGTTCCAGTTAGCGAGGTCGGTGGAATAGAAGATTTGCCTGGCACTGGTAAGGCCGTCGGCTGCGGATTTTATTGCTGGGGCCTGTCGGCTGGACCGGCCAGCCGGGACAGTTCGCGTCGCTGCCGATGTAGACAGATATGTAGCCGGAACCGTCGGCGGTGACCACTTCGAGCGATCCGTTTTTGTCCAAGTCAGCAATAACGATGCTTGGCCATAGCCGGCTACCACTTGGAGAGCTGGCGTGCCATTTAACTGCTCCGGTCGCGCCGTTGAGCGCCATCAGCGTATAACTGCCCCAGAGCACTTCTTGTTGGTCGTCACCGTTGATGTCAGCGACGGCGGGAGAGGCGTACCAGCCGGTCTCGCGCCACGAACCTGACCAGCAGCGAGACCATTTCAGGGTCGGTGTTCCAATGGCTGCGTTGGCGGACGAGAAAGGGATATCGAGCGATCAACGCTAATCATTCAAGCAACAACAAAATTGCACTTCTGAAAAATCCCAGCCGAAGCCGGGATTACAAGGAAGGCTACAATTAATCAGCAAGCGTATTGAGGATACCAAGCATATTGGTCCATGACCTAAGAGTGGTCGTGTACCAGATAGTCCCATTACCCGCAAGGCCGACCAGATCGGCTTTGCCATCATTGTCGAGATCAGCCGCCAGCAACTTGTTAAGTTGGCCTGGGACAAGAGTCCAGGTGCCGAGGTTAGTCGTATACCAGATTGTATTATTGTTGGCCAAACCCGCCAGATCGGTTTTGCCATCATTGTTGAGATCGCCCAAAACGATTTGATTTAGCAGGCCCGGAGGGTTAATCCAACTGGCAAGGTTGATGGAATACCAGATAGTGTTATTGCCGGCCAAACCCACCAAATCGGCTCGCCCATCACCATTAAGATCGCCGACACGCAGTTGGCTGAGCACGCCGGGAATGTAGTTCCAAGTGCTGAGGTTAGTGGTGTAGTAGATGAGGCCGTTACTGGTGAGGCCGGCCAAGTCGTCTTTACCGTCACCGTTAAGATCACCGACGCGCAGTTGGCCGAGCACGCCGGGGATGTAGTTCCAAGTGCTGAGGTTGGTGGTGTAGTAGATGAGGCCGTTGCTGGTGAGGCCGGCAATGTCGGCCTTCCCGTCGCCGTTGAAATCACCCGCGACCAGTTGATCGAGAATGCCGGGGATAGAAGTCCACGTCCTCAAGTTGGTGGAGTAGTAGATTCCGCCGTTGCTGGCGATGCCTGCCAAGTCAGCGTATCCGTCGCCGTTGAAGTCGCCCGCGACCACTTTGCTAAGTTGGCCAGAGATTGGAGTCCAAGCGCTCAGGTTGGTTGAATAATAAATGCCGTTGGCGCTCGTGAGGCCCGCTAGATCGTCTTTACCATCGGCGTTGAAATCGGAATGAACGGGGTCATAATCGCCGGGCTGAGCGACAATCTCGACCGAGCCAATATCAACCCTGCCGCCCGATAGCCGGGGAGATCCACGCTGGTCGGTGATGACGCCCGCTGGAATCAAAAGATTGTTTCCGGCATTGATCGCTGGGCTTCCGGTGATCGGCGAATGGGTTAGCGTGGGTCCACCGTTATTGGTGAGAGGTCCAATAGCCATGCCGATGGGATTGGCGAGAATGATGTCGCTGGCGATAGGGCTGGCGCTGATCAAGCCCGAGGCTCCATTTTCACCGAAAAGGTTATTGCCCTGAGAAGTGAAAGTGCCACCAGATCTAAAAGCTTCAGAACCATTAAACGCCCGATTGCCGGCCAAAATGCTATTGCCGATGGACACTCCTCCCCTTGCAATGAAAATACCCCCGCCTTGGCCGAATCTAGCGGAGTTGTTGGATATAGTACTGTTCAAAACAAATAACGCACTAGATGTATAAATTCCACCGCCTCCGTATCCACTATAAGTGCCTGTATATGAATTATCTGAGAGTGTGCTATTTAATAGAGTAACCAAACCACTATAATTATAAACACCACCCCCACCTCCAGATGTGGATGAATTTCCTGACAATGTACTTGCCTTAATAGTCATTGATCCACTATAAATGTAAATACCCCCTCCGATAGAAGCTGAATTGCTATCAAGAATACTATTGTTGATATTTAGCGTACTTGCATCTTCATAGTTGTAAATTCCTCCTCCTGCGCTAGAAGCGGTATTGCCAACAATAGAGCTATTATTAATCGTGACAGTTTTATTTCGACCATAATTGTATATACCACCTCCATCATCGGTGACACTATTATTAGTAATCAAACAGTTATTAATTGTTAGAGTGCCGTTATAGTTTGTAATTCCACCACCATCGATAAAACGGCTATCGGAAATTGTACTGTTATTAACAGTCAGTGTACCTTGGTTGTTGTCAATCCCACCATTTTTGAGGGTCAGATTGGAAATAGTTGATGTTATGCCTTGGTCAATCGTAAATATCCTTTTCGTATTGTTGCCGCTGATGGTGAGTACGTTTGCACCGGGTCCGTTAATAATGAGATTGCCGTGAATAAAAAAACCACCCGTTGTCAGTAAGATGCCACTCAACCCAGTATCGAAGACAATTTCGTCATCAGTGGCAGTTGCGGCGTTGGCGTCCAAGATCGCTTGTCGCAGCGAGCCGGCACCGCTATCGTTGAGATTGGTGACAGTAAAAGTGACGGCTTGAGTGGGTGAAGAAAATAAGATTAAGGAAACCCCAAGCGCTGGAATCGAGATGGAGCTTTTCGCGCTTTGACGCGCGCCAGTTTGCAACTCATGGCGTTTTGCTTTCATAACTACCTCGAAGGGCTATGTGGAGGAGCAAGATCATCAATCTCAAGCGTTATAGTATTAATAAAACATCATTTTTTTTGTTTTGTTCGGTTAAGGCCCAACCAGCAAAAGCTATTTACAATAGGAGCAATTCTGCTAGAAAGCCATGTAAATATTTGTATTTATAAAAATAAACAGCAGATTCAACTTAATTGTTATGGTGTTTAAAAAATAAACGAGTTCAGCGAGAATTTTCATATAGGTTAATGCAGTGTTTAAAACTGAAACTGGTCGGTTCAGAAGTGACACAACTGGATTTATAAAACATTGAGTTTTTTTTAAACTAAATGAAACCTGATCCAGGTTATATTCTTTTATAATCAAATGGTTAATATTATGAATTAGACGCTTTCAAAGGTCTAACCAAAAAACTCGATGAATATTAAAAGTTTGTAAAGCTGGATTTGCTCAGTAGCTAGCAGAAAATGTGCCATGGTGTGTTATGTGAGGGAAACGGCTTTTTGCGGTAAAGTAACTTAAATGAGTGGCGTTCAATTTTATTGCAGAAACTCATGACTGACTTTTTACGATCAAATATTCCAAAATTTTTTAGATTCTGCGTTTAAAGAGGCCAGTTTTGGCTGTTTAATTTTTATAGTCCTTCCGTTCTGGCACGTTTTAAGGAGTCCAGTTTGGTCCACTTGTATAGCTTATAGAATAGGCAGTGATTTTAGTCTTTGGAAACTAGTACGGTTGGATTTTAAGCTTGTTAAGAAGATCAAATAGTTAGTAGAAGAGGCATAAAATTTATGCCACAACGTCTAAGCGCGAGGGCGTGCCGAGGAACGTGAGAAGCCTCTGCGGAATGCCGAGGCTAGTGCACTAGAGCTATAAATTAGTGAAATATCAAATTCGATCTTGCGATAAAGGCGGCGGGTTTTTTAATAACGGCGTTTAAATGGACCGAGTAAAGGCGAGTGAGACTTCAGGTTCCGTCGTATCCGATTCGACAGCAAATTGGCGGGGTTCCAAATCCAGTCGTTAATGACAAGGCCATCGAGGTTGGTAGCGGTATTTTTATTAAAGTTTACTATGAGCGCTCCAGTAAATTAGGCACACGTTAAATTGCAACTTTAAAATTTAATGCCGCAAAATCTGGCTCAAAAACAATTTGGTGCGATCCGAGCGGGGGTTGCTGAAAAATTCCTGCGGCGAGTTTTGCTCGATGATCTCGCCGCCGTCCATAAAAATCACCCGGTGGGCGATGGTCTTGGCGAATCCCATTTCGTGAGTCACGCACAGCATGGTCATGCCATCCTCCGCCAAGGCCACCATCGTATCCAACACCTCCTTGATCATCTCCGGGTCCAGCGCCGAGGTTGGCTCGTCGAACAGCATGATCTTGGGGTTCATGCACAGGCTGCGGGCGATGGCGACCCGCTGTTGCTGGCCGCCGGACAATTGCCCCGGATATTTGCCGGCCTGTTCGGGAATCTTGACGCGCTTGAGATAGCGCATCGCGATCTCCTCGGCCTCCTGGCGCGGCAGCTTGCGCACCCAGATCGGGGCCAGAGTGCAGTTCTCCAGCACCGTCAGATGCGGGAACAGGTTGAAATGTTGGAACACCATCCCGACCTCGCGACGGATGCGCTCGATTTGCTTGACATCATTGGTCAATGCCTGACCGTCCACCACGATCTGACCGCGCTGGTATTCTTCCAAATGGTTGATGCAGCGGATCGTGGTGGATTTGCCGGAACCGGACGGGCCGCAGATCACGATCCGCTCGCCTTTGTGAACGGTCAGATTGATATCCTTGAGCACATGAAAAGCGCCATACCATTTGTGGACGCCCTGCATGTCGATCATGACTTGATCGGACAGGGGAGCGCGAGCGGGGGCGGGAGCAGCTTCAGACATGAAGATGAATTCCTAACGCTTGTGGCCGGTGTGCAGGCGTTTTTCCAGTTTTTGGCTGTAGCGGGACATGCCGAAGCAAAACAGCCAGTAAACGGCGGCGGCGAAGACGTATCCCTCGGTGGAAAAGCCCAGCCACTCCGGGTTGGTGGTGGCGTTGTGGACGATGTTCATCAGGTCGAACAAGCCGATGATGAGCACCAGCGAAGTATCCTTGAACAGCGCGATAAAGGTGTTGACGATGCCGGGGATGACCAGTTTTAGGGCTTGCGGCAGCACGATGAGCAGCATGGATTTCCAATAGCCCAATCCCAGCGCGGCGGCGGCCTCGATCTGACCCTTGGGGATGGCCTGCAAGCCCCCGCGCACCACCTCGGCCATGTAGGCAGCCTGAAACAGCGTCACCCCGATCAGCGCCCGCAGCAGCTTGTCGAAATTCATCCCGGCCGGCAGAAACAGCGGCAGCATCACCGAGGACATGAACAGCACGGTGATTAGCGGCACGCCGCGCCAGAATTCGATAAAAGTCACGCAAAGAGTCTGGATCGCCGGCATGTCGGACCGTCTGCCCAGCGCCAGCAGCACGCCCAGCGGCAAGGCGGCGGTCATCCCGACCCCGGCGATCACCAGAGTCAGCAGCAGCCCACCCCAACTGCTGGTGTCCACCACCGGCAACCCCAACCCGCCGCGCAGCAGCAGGAAGGCGACAACGGGAAACGCCAGCAGCAAACCCAGCCCCCAACGCAATTTGAGCGAATCCGGCACCGAGCGCAAAAACAGCGGCACCGCCCCGAAGATCAGGAACAGCACCACGGCATTGACCCGCCAGCGCTGCGCTTCCGGATAAAAGCCGTACAGAAATTGATCGAAGTGAACCCGGATAAAGGTCCAGCACGCGCCGCTGTTCACCCGGCAAGCCGCGCGGTCCTCGCCGCTCCAGGTGGCGTCCAGCAAGGCCCAGCGCAAGAGCGGTGGGATCAGGGTCACGAGGAGATAGAGCGCCAGGGCGGTCAGCGCGATATTGAGCGGCGAGGAAAACAGGTTGCGGCGCAGCCAACCCAGCGCGCCGACCGCGCTGGCGGGCGGCGGCAAATCGGGGTGCGGGACGTGCGGCTCGGCCATGCCTTAGCGCTCCACCAGCGCCACCCGGCGGTTGTAGGTGTTCATCAGCAGGGAAATCAGCAAACTGATCGTCAGATAAACTGCCATGGTGATGGCGATGCATTCGATGGCCTGGCCGGTCTGGTTGAGCACGGTGCCGGCGAAGGAGGACACCAGATCGGGATAGCCGATGGCGGCGGCCAGCGAAGAATTTTTGGTCAGATTCAGATACTGGTTGGTCAGCGGCGGGATGATCACCCGCAAGGCTTGCGGCAAAATGACCAGCCGCAAGGTCTGGCCGGAATGGAGACCCAGCGACAGCGACGCCTCGGTTTGACCGTGGCTGACCGACTGAATCCCGGCGCGGACGATTTCGGCGATGAAAGCGGCGGTGTAGATGCTCAAGGCCAACAGCAGCGAAGCCATTTCCGGGATCACCACCCAACCGCCCCGGAAGTTGAAGCCTTGCAGCTCGGGGATTTGCCACGCCAGCGGCGAACCGGCCAGCCAGTAAATCAGCAGCGGCAAGCCGACCAGCAGGGCCAGCGACACCCATAACGTGGGGAATTGCTGACCGGTCGCCATCTGCCGGCGGTGCGCCCAGCGTTTCAGGTGCCAAACCAATCCGACCGCGACGGCAAACGCCGCCAGCACCCAGCCGAAACCCGGCTGAAATTGCGGCGAAGGCAGATACAATCCCCGGATGTTCAAAAAGGCCGCATCGCCCAGATTCAAGCTCTGGCGCGGGGCCGGCATCGCCCGCAACACCGCGAAGTACCAGAAAAAAATTTGCAGCAGCAGCGGGATGTTGCGAAAGGTTTCGATGTAGACCAGGGCCAGGCGAGAAATCAGCCAGTTCTTGGACAGCCGGGCGATGCCGATCACGAAACCCAGCAAGGTCGCCAGCACGATCCCCAGGACTGACACCAGCAAAGTGTTGAGCAGCGCGACCCAAAACACGCGACCATAGCTGGAGGTCGGCGAGTAGGGAATCAGGGTCTGGATGATGTCAAAGCCGGACGGGGAGGACAGAAAACCGAAGCCAGAGGCGATGCCCAGGCGGCGCAGATTGTTTTGGGTGTTATCGAAAATGTAAAGCCCGACCGCGACCGTGGCGATCAGGGCGATGACCTGGAACGCGATGGCGCGGGTTTGCGGGTTGTTCCAAAGCGGCGGCTTGACCGGAGTGAGGGCCGGTTCGTTCATGGAGGTTCCGGGCTTCAGTGAGGGCTAAGCTGAAAAAACCCCTTTCCCGCTCCCGCAGAGGAAGGGGCCGGAGATCGCTTGAAGGGCGCGCGAGCCTCAACGCACCGGCGGCGCGTACTGGAGTCCCCCTTGATTCCAAAGCGCGTTCAGGCCACGCTCGATCTTGAGCGGGCTGCCCTTGCCCACGTTGCGCTCGAAGATCTCGCCGTAATTGCCGACTTGCTTGATGACGGTCGCCATCCAGTCGTTCGCCAGCCCGAAGTCCTTGCCCTTGTCGCCTTCGACGCCGAGCAGGCGCTTGACGTCGGGGTTGGCGGATTTTTTCATCTCTTCCACGTTTTTGGAGTTGACGCCCAGTTCCTCGGCGTTGACCATGACATAGAGGGTCCATTTGACGATGTCGAACCAGTCGTCGTCGCCGTGGCGGACCACCGGACCCAGCGGCTCTTTGGAGATGACTTCCGGCAGCACCACGTAGTCGTCCGGCTTGGCCAGTTTGATGCGCTGGGCGTAAAGCTGCGACTGGTCGGAGGTCAGCACGTCGCAGCGGCCGGCTTCCAGGGATTTGGCGCTTTCGTCGGATTTGTCGTAGGTGATGGGGGTGAACTTCATCTTGCTGGAGCGGAAGTAATCGCTCAGGTTCAGTTCGGTGGTGGTGCCGGCCTGCACGCACACGGTGGCGCCATCCAGGTTCTTGGCGCTGGCGACGCCCAGCTTTTTGTTGACCAGAAAGCCCTGGCCGTCGTAATAGGTCACGCCGGTAAAATTCATGCCTTGAGCCGAATCGCGGCTGGAGGTCCAGGTGGTGTTGCGCGACAGCACGTCGATTTCGCCCGATTGCAGGGCGGTCAGGCGCTCCTTGGCGGTCAGCGGCGTGAACTTGAGCTTGGTGGAATCACCGAACACGGCGGCGGCGACGCCGCGGCAGATGTCCACGTCGATGCCGTTATAGTTGCCTTTTTCGTCGGCGAAGGAGAAACCGGGCAAGCCGTCGCTGACACCGCACTTGATAAAGCCGTTTTTCTTGATGGCGTCCAGGGTCGCGCCGGCGTGAGCGATGCCGGCAGCCAGCAGCAGGGAGGCGAGAGTCAGGGTTTTAGAGCCGTTCATGCACGGTTTCCTCGAAAGGTGGTGGGCGCGGGAAGCTTGGGGCATAGTGATGTGATTAGTATTATTCGGACCATGGGGAAAATATAGAGTGATTGTCGTCAAACTGGGGTCGGCATGACGGTGCGCGCGCTGATGACCCGCGGCCTTTCCACGGTCCGCGCCGCCATCGATTTGATCCATCAGGCCATGGGGCCGGAGGAGTTTCATCTGGGGGCCAGCTATTCGACCGAACACACGCCGTTGCGTTTGTCGGCGGACGCCTTTTTTCTGGAGCCCCCGGAGGCGACGCCGGAAGCCTATGTCGCGTGGTTGCTGGCGCTGTGCCGGGATCGGGATTTTCGGCTGGTCTGGCCGCAAAGCCGCTGGTCGTCGCTGCTGGATGCGCGGGCGCGTTTCGCCGACGCGGGCGTGCGGTTGATTCTGCCGTGCCCGGATTCGGCGACCCTGGCGGAAATTCAGGACAAAGCCCGCGCCAACGCCCGCTTGGCGGCGGCGGGCGTGCCGCTGCCGCAAGCGCGGCTCGTGACCGCCCGCGCGGAATTTGACGAAGCGGTGAGGGCGCTGAGCGATGGCGGGCGGCGAGCCTGCGTCAAGCCGGTCAAGTCGATTTACGGCCTCGGCTTTCGGCTGATCGACAACGGCAAAAGCCCGCTCGAACGCTTTCTCGGCAACGACTGTTTCACCGTCGGCGAGAGCGAATTCGCGCAGTTGCTCGATTCGGCCGAAGGGCAAACGCCGTTTTTGACCATGGAATATCTCGGCGGCGACGAGCGTTCGATCGACTGTCTGGCGCACGAGGGGCAACTGGTGCGCGCCATCGTGCGCCGCAAACCCGCCAGCTCGCGCTGGCGCTGGCAAATCGTCGAAGACGATCCCGAAGCCTGGGACATCGCCCGCCGCGCCGTCGCCGCGTTTCGGCTGCACGGTCTGATCAACGTGCAAACCCGCGAGCGGATCGCGCCCGACGGCCGCCGCCAGCAGTGTTTTCTGGAGGTCAACCCGCGCATGTCCGGCGGTCTTTACCTGTCTTGTCTGGCCGGCTTGAATCTCCCGTATTGGATGCTGCGGCTGATGTGCGGCACGGTGGATGCCGAGGCGATCCCGCGTCCGGCCAGCGGCGTTCAGGTGGCCAAAATCGAACAGGGCGTGATTTTGTGACCGCCGATCATTTGAAGGCGATCGCCGCGAGACCGCGCAGCGTCGCGGCGCCGATCCGGGCCGGGCGGTTGCGGCTGGACATCCGCCGCGAGGAATTGCCGCTGGAAGATTGTCTCGCCTACGCCACCCGGCAAAATCCCCGGCGGCTTTATCTGTTCGTGAGCAAGGTGCTCGGCAAGCATTGGCCGGTCAAGCCCAGCGTGATGCGCGATACGCACCGGCGGCTGGCCGCCAAAATCGCCGCTTTGCCGGGGCCGCTGCTGGTGATCGGGGTGGCGGAAACCGCCACCGCGCTCGGGCGCGGCGTGGCCGAGGAAGCGGCGCTGCACGCCGGGCGCGACGATATCGGCTACCTGCAAACCACCCGTTATCTTTTATCGCATCATCTCGCTTTCGGTTTCGATGAAAGCCACAGCCACGCGCCCGATCATGCGGTGTATTGGCCCGTTCCGGCCTTGCGCCCGCTGTTTCGGTCGGCGCGGACGCTGGTGTTGGTGGACGACGAAATCTCCACCGGCCGGACCCTGCTCGAACTGGCGCGCGCCTATCTGCGGCTCAATCCCGGAACCGAGCGGGTGGCGCTGGCGTGCATCACCAACTGGTTGAGCGAGGCGCGGCGGCGCGAGCTGTCCGAGGCGCTGGATCGGCCGCTGCTATGCCCTTGCCTGATCGAAGGCGGCTTTCAATTCGAGCCCGACCCGGATTTTCCGGCGCCCGAACTGCCCCCGGCCATCGCCCACGCCGCCCGCCGCCACGATGCGATCGCCGCCGATCCGGCCCGGACCGGCGTATTGGCCGGCCGCTGGCAAGCGCCGCCGCCCGAGTTTCCCCCGGTGCCAGCCGGCCGGCCGCTCGCGGTCATCGGCACCGGCGAGTACGCCTACACGCCTTACCGCCTCGCCCTGGCTCTGGAAGGACAGGGTTTTGACGTGCGCTTTCAAACCACCACCCGCTCGCCGGTCCTGCTCGGCGACGCCATCCTCAGCCGGCGCGAGTTCGCGGATCATTGCGGCGACGGCATCCCCAATTACCTCTACAACCTCGACCCGCAACGGTTTCCGCTGGTGTGTTACGAGCACCCCGCCATGCTGGCGACGCATTCGCTGGCGGGCGACATCGGCGGCTTGGCCTGGGTGACGGAGCCCCGATGCCCGGCATCGTGATTTTTCTCGATCTCGACGACACGATTTTGCAAACCGCGCCGAAATGTCGGCCGGGCGCGCCGCTGGAACCGGCAGCGACCGACCGGGCCGGCAACGTGCTGTCGTTCATGACCCGCGCCCAATCGCGACTGCTGGCGCATTGGCGGTCGCAAGGCACGGTGATCCCGGTCACGGGCCGCACCGACGACGCGCTGGCGCGGGTGCTGATCGAGTTCGATTCCTGGCGGATCACCCATCACGGCGCCATCGTCCGCCGGCCCGACGGCCGGCCGCCGGGGCGGTGGCATCAAGAGATGGAACCGCGCCTGATCGCGGCGCAGCCCGCGCTGCGGGAGATCGGCGAGCGTTTGCGTTCGGGCGCGGCGGCGGGCGGCTATCGCGTCAGCGCTCACGCGGTCGGAGGGCAGTTGACCTATCTCTCGGCCAAGGCCGACGATGACGGCGCGGCGCTCGAGGCGTTGCGCGCGCGCCTGACGGCGTCCGGCCTTGCGCCGGAACTGGCCCTGCACCACAACGGCAACAATCTGGCGTTGACGGTCGCCGGCGCGCAAAAGCACGACGCCGTGCGCCTGGTGATGGCCGAATTGGCCGAAGCGGGACCCATCGTCACCATCGGGGCCGGCGACAGCTTGACCGATCTTGGCTTCATGCGGCTTTGCGATTTCGCCTTGACGCCCAAAGCCAGCCAAATCCAACGTGAAACCTGGTCCAGGTATCCGCCATGACGCCTTTCACCGGCAGCTATCGAGCCGAAGACGCGGTTTTTCTGCTGAAACCGATGCGTCTGGACATGGTGGATGTCGAGACCAAAGAACATCTCATCCAGTCCGGCCAGCGGCATTACAGCGAATTGCTGGCGCCCGAGAAAATCCCGGACCCGCATTATCTGGAGCTGTTCGAGGCTTTGACCGCGCGTTACGCCCCGCGGTTGGCGGCGGAAATCGTGAGTTTGGCGCATTATCTGAGCGCGAGCCGGCCCGCGGAGATCACGCTCGTGTCGCTCGCGCGGGCGGGGACGCCGATCGGCGCGCTGCTGGTCCGGGCGCTGCGGCGATTGGGGCGCGACGACGCGCGCCACTATTCGGTTTCGATCATTCGCGACCGGGGCATCGACGAGAACGCGCTGGCGTTTATCCTGCGCCAGGAGCGGCGTCAGGCGGCCGGGGTGGCGTTCGTGGACGGGTGGACCGCCAAGGGGGTGATCGCCGAGGAGCTGCGCCAGGCGCTCGTTCACTGGAACGCGCGCCAGCCCGAGCGGCTGGAGCAAAGCCTGCACGTGGTGTCCGACATCGGCGGCGCGGCCGAGGTGGCGGCGACCTTCGACGATTACGCCATCCCCGGCGGGATTTTGAACGCGACGGTTTCGGGGTTGACCAGCCGGTCGATCCTCAACGCTTCCATCGGCCCGGACGATTTTCACGGGTGCGTGTTTTACGGCGAGTTCGCGCCCCACGACCGCTCGAACTGGTTTTTGGATCAGGTGACACGCTATTTCGGCCAAGTGGAACCGGGGCCGGTGCAGACGCCTTCGCGCGAGCAGTGGTTGAGGCGGCGGGCGATGAACGCATTTTTGAACCGGCTTTATCTGCGCTATCAGGTCGCCGACCGCAATTTCATCAAGCCGGGGGTGGCGGAAGCCACGCGGGTGCTGTTGCGCCGTCTGCCCTATTTGCTGTTGCTGCGCGATCCCGACGGGCCGGATGTCGAACACTTGCGGGTGCTGGCGAGCGACAAGCGCATTCCGGTGCTGGTCGAGGCGGAAATGCCGATCCAGGCGGTCGCCTTGATCAAGGGCGTGGCCCGCTAGGGGCGTCAGCCGCCGGAGCCCGTGCGCGCCCAGGCGAGAAAGGCGTCGCGGTTGCGCGAGCAGATCAGCACCTTGCCGGTCCCGGAAAAGCGCAGCACGACGCCTTCGCCGCTGGTGACGCTGTTGAGCAGGTTGCCCAGCAACCCCGCGCCGGTCTTGGCGGTCGTCACCGAAATCTGGTAATGCAGGCCGCTGTCCCAGGCGAGGACGTGGGCGTTGTCGATAATCGCGTCCTTGCCCGGCTCCACCTCCAGCACGAAAATCGAGCCGAAGCCGGAGACCGCCAGTTGGCCTTTGCCGCTCGCCTCCAGCACGAAAAAGCCGCCGCTTTGGGCGAAAAGGGCGTTGCCGAGATTTTGGGCGCGGGTGGTCAGTTGCACCTCGGCGGTGGCGGCGACGAACGCGCCGTCGTTGAGGGTGTAGCGGCTCGGCCCGACATCGAGCATCTGGATCGCGCCCGGCAGCATCGGCGAGAGCAGGCAATCGCCGTCGCCGCGCGTCGCCTCGATGTGCTGCTGGAAAAAAGATTCTCCGCCGGTCAGCCGCCGCATCAAGGCGCTGCCGAGACCGCCGCCCATTTTGCCCTGCAAGTCGAGCGTGGCTTCCATCATCACCATGGCGCCGGATTCGCAAAACATTTTTTCGCCTTTGCGCAAGGAGACGTGCAGAAAAGGATCGATGTCGCCGGTGACGGTGAACGCGGGCATGGGCTACCTCGACGCTGGATGAGTGGATGGAGGATTTTTTCAAACTTCGGCTGTAACAAGTTCGGCATAAGGCCATCGGATAATCAATAATTGGGCGGCGAACAATTGAAAAAAAGAGTGGAGAATGCAGATTTTCATACTTCAGGGGGGAGGCGTCCGGCCCGGCATGCCCAGCGCGGGATCGGTGCGCCACGCCAGCGGATGAAGGCGGTTTCGCTCGATGTGCACACGCTCTCGCCGGGGCTGTCGGACCGCGACCTCGCGCGGCCGATTTTATCGCCGCACGCGCTGGCGGCGATGCGGCTTGGCGCGTCGCTCTATATTCCGGCCACCCGGACCGATCTGGCGGATATCGCCAACGGGTCGAAGCTGCCGGGGCTGCGCTCGGTGATTTTTTGCACCGAGGATTCGGTGAGCGGCCGGGATTTGGAGCGGGCGCTCGATCACCTCGCGGCGCTGTTGCCGGCATTGGAGCCCGGCCCTTTGCTGCGCTTCATCCGGCCGCGCAATCCGGTCGTGCTGTGGCGGTTGTTGCAGTTGGAAGGGATCGAGCGGATCCAGGGTTTCGCGCTGCCCAAATTCGGCCCGCAACACTTGAGCGAATGGCTGGAGGTCTGGGATAACCGGAACCCGCATTATCTGCTGCCGATCCTGGAAACCGTGGACGCTTTCGACCATCGCAAGATGGCGCTGATGCGGGACCAGCTCGAAAGTCGCGGGTTAAAAGAGCGCATATTGTGCCTGCGGATCGGCGGCAACGACCTGCTCAATTTGCTCGGCATCCGCCGGGGTCGAGGCGCGACGGTCTACGATACCCCTTTGCGCGACACCATCGCCGACCTGGTGCGGATTTTCCATCCGGCGGGCTATCACCTGAGCGCGCCGGTGTTCGATTATCTGGATACGCCGGAGGTGCTGGCGCGGGAAGTGGCGGCCGACTTGCAGCACGGTTTGGTCGGCAAGACCGCGATTCATCCGGCGCAAATTCCGGTGATCGAGGCGCTGTATCGGGTTTCCCCCGACGATTACGAAACCGCCACGGCGATCCTGGCGCCCGACGCGGCGGCGGTGTTCAGGCGCAACGATTCGTTCTGCGAGCCCGCCACCCACTGGCGCTGGGCCACGGCCGTGCTGGAGCGCGCGCGGGTGTTCGGGGTGGCGGGCTCGGCTCCCTGAAACGGCGCTTACAAGGCGCGACGCGACCGCTTGGCCTGCGCCGCATCCGGAACTTCCGGCGCGCGAGGGCGGACAAACGAACGACCTGATCGTTTTGTCAAAAATAAGCGCCGATACTCGCTCGCGGCGATCGAATCACCCTATTCACAGGAGGAATGGCATGGCCATCAATTTGCTGGAAACATTGAAAGCGCAATTCGGCGACGATTTGATGAGGTCGCTCGGCGATTTGACGGGCGAACAGCCGTCGCTGATCCGGGCCGCGACCGAACGCGCGGGGGAGGCGACTCTGGCGGGCTTGATCCAGCGCGGTTCCACGCCGGACGGGGCCGCCACGCTGGCGAACGTGCTCGATGACGCGCGCTTCGACGACAGCGTGTCGGCGAATCTCGCAGCTTCGGCGCGCGGGGCCGGTTCTCCCGCGAGCCTGATCGATCAGGGCAAGGCGCTGCTGGGCTCGCTGTTTGGCGACCGGACCGACGGCCTGGCGCGCTGGGTGTCCAGCAGCAGCGGGGTGGGGCAGAACTCGGCCTTATCGCTCATGAGCCTGCTCGCGCCCGCAGTGCTGAGCCTCATCAAACGCCAATTCGGCGGCAACCCGGACGCTTCGGGGCTGCGGGGCTTGCTCGACGGCCAACGGGGATTTCTCGAAAAAAGCGCGCCGGCGGGATTGCTCCCCGCGCTGGGGTGGCAGAGCTGGACGCCGGCGGCGGCCAGAGCGCCGGAGCCCGACGCGGTCCAGCCGAGGCGGGCGGTGATCGCCGAGCCGGCGGAGCGGGAGCGTTCCGGTTTTCCCTGGTACTGGATCCTTTTGCTCCTGGGCTTGCTGCTCCTGGGTTTTCTGCTCATGCGCGGCTGCGACAGGGCCGACACCGCAGCGACCCGAGCGCCCGCCGCTTCCACCGCGCCTGCGGCGCCCCGACAGGACGTCATGGTGGCCACCGCGCAACCGGTGGATCTGGTCTTGCGCGACAATTCGAAACTCAGAGTGATGCCGGGAAGTATCGAGCACAGGCTGGTCACGTTTATCGAGGACGCCAGCAAAGTCCCCGACCAAACAACGTGGTTTACCTTCGACGGCCTCGAGTTTGAGACCGGCAGCTCCAATCTCAAAGCGTCGTCTGTCGAGCGCTTGAAGCAGATTGCCGCCATACTGAAAGCTTATCCCGCAGTCAACATCAAGATCGGCGGCTATACCGACAACGTGGGCGACCCGCAAACCAATCTCAAGATTTCCGGGGAACGGGCCAAAGCCACCCTGCAAACCTTGGTCAGCATGGGGATCGGAGCCAACCGCATGGAGGCCGAAGGCTACGGCGAGCAGCATCCGGTGGCGGATAACGCGACCGACCAGGGCCGGCAGAAAAATCGCCGGGTCGATATTCGGGTGACCGCCAAATAAGTGACCCGCGTTTCGATGGGCTGGCGAGGCGAGGTCTCCGGCTTTGCCGGGGGCCTTGTCGGTTGGGGCGGTTCGACGGTGGCCTTCGCGGCCGCTTTGATCGTTCGAGGCGGCGCGCGAGCGGGCGCGATGTCAGCCGAGACGGTTTTGCCCGAGCCAGCCGCTGTTATCCCGGTAATCCGGCATCGAAGATTTTGCCGGGATTCATGATGCCGTTCGGGTCGAACACCCGCTTGATCGCCCGCAAATAGCCGATTTCGGTGTCGTCTCGCGTGTAGTGCAGATAGGGTTTTTTGGTCAAGCCGACGCCGTGTTCGGCCGAGATGCTGCCGCCGTGGCGCTGCAGCGCCGCGAACAGCCGTTCGCTGACAGCCCCGCACCTTTCGGCGAAGGTCGCCGTCTCCATTTCCTTCGGTTTCAGGATATTGATGTGGAGATTGCCGTCGCCGATATGGCCGTACCACAGCACCTCGAAATCGGGATATTCCCGCTCCAGCAAGCCGCCGATTTCTTCCAAAAGCGCCGGCACGCGCGAAATTCGCACCGCGATGTCGTTCTTGTAGGGTTGGTGCTCGCTGATCGATTCGCTGATGTCCTCGCGCAACCGCCACAATTCCTTGGCTTGCTGCTCGCTCTGGCTGATCGCGCCATCGGCCAGCCAACCCTGTTCGGCGCACCCTTCGAACAGCGCCAGCGCTTCGTCGGTGGCTTGCCCCGCCGGATTTTCGAATTCGGCGAGCGCGTAGTAGGGCGTTTCGGTGTCGAACGGCCGGTGCAAGCCTTTTTTCAAGACGTGACGCAGCGCCGGTTCCGAGAAAAACTCGAAGGCGCTCAAGTCCAGCTTGCCGCGCAAAGCCGCGTAAATGGCCATGATGCCGTTCAAATCCGGTACGCCCAACACCATCACGCTCGGTTCCCGCAAGGGTCGGGTGAGCTTCAGGGTCGCTTCGACGATGATGCCCAGCGTCCCTTCGCTGCCGACGAACAAATGCCGCAGGTCGTAGCCGCTGGCGTTTTTGATCAGGCCCCGGTTCAGATCCAGCAGATCGCCGCGCCCGGTGATCACCTTCAAGCCGGTCACCCAGTCGCGGGTCAGGCCATAGCGCACCACCTTGATGCCGCCGGCGTTGGTGGCGATGTTGCCGCCGATTTGGCTGGAGCCGCGCGAGGCGAAATCCACCGGATAATACAGGCCGCGCTCGCGGGCGAAGGTTTGAACGGTTTCGGTGATCGCGCCGGCTTGACAGGTGAGGCTGCGATCCACCGGATCGAAATCCAGGATCCGGTTCATCCGCTCCAGCGAAACGACAATTTCGCCGCGACAGGCCACCGCCGCGCCGCTCAGGCCGGTGCGCCCGCCCGAGGGCACCAGCGCCAGCCGGCGCTCGTTGGCGTAATGCACTAGGCGCTGGACTTGCTCGACGCTGCCGGGCAGCACTACGGCCAGCGGGTCGGGCGGGTAAAGCCGGGTCCAGTCGCGACCGTAAATCGCTTTGCTTTCGGCGTCGGCGCGCACGTGGTCGGGTCCGATAAAAGCGCGCAGCCCGTCGAGCGTATCGGCGGTCGCGCCAGGGTTCAGTCGGGTCATCGGCGGGGGTCGCTTCAAGAGAAATCAATGGTTGCCGGCATCCGCCGGAGGGATAATGACCGCATTCTATCACCGGCGGATCGGGCGCACCCATGAGCAAAACATCACTCGCCAAGAGCAAAATCAAAATCCTGCTGCTGGAGGGCATTCACCCGAGCGCCGTGGAGGCGTTTCGGGCGGACGGTTACAGCACGATCGAGCAGCACGCGAAGGCGTTGCCCGAAGACCGGTTGCTGGAGGCGATCGGCGACGCTTACGTCATCGGAATCCGCTCCGCCACGCAATTGACCGCCCAGGTGCTGGAACGCGCGCCGAAATTGATGGGCGTCGGCTGCTTTTGCATCGGCACCAACCAAGTCGATCTCGACGCCGCCCAGGGACGCGGCATCCCGGTGTTCAACGCCCCGTTTTCCAACACCCGCAGCGTGGCCGAACTGGTATTGGCGGAAATCATTCTGCTGTTGCGGGGAATCCCTCAACGCAGCGCCGCCGTCCATCGCGGCGGCTGGGTCAAGACCGCCACCGGCTCCCACGAAGTGCGGGGCAAATGCCTGGGCATCGTCGGCTACGGCCACATCGGCACCCAGGTCGGTTTGCTGGCGGAAGCGGTGGGGATGCGGGTGCTCTACCACGATATCGAAACCAAGTTGGCCCTGGGCAACGCTCGGGCCGCACCGTCGCTCGACGCGCTGTTGGAGATCGCCGACGTGGTGACTTTGCACGTGCCGGAAACGCCGCAGACCTATCGGCTGATCGGGGCCGAACAACTGGAGCGGATGAAACCCGGCGCGCATTTGATCAACGCCGCGCGCGGCACGGTGGTGGACGTCGATGCCCTGGTCGAGGCGCTGGAGTCGAAGCGTTTGGCCGGCGCGGCGCTGGACGTGTTTCCGGAAGAACCGAAAGCGAACGACGAGGAGTTTATCTCGCCGCTGCGCCGTTTCGACAACGTGCTGCTGACCCCGCACGTCGGCGGTAGCACCGAGGAAGCCCAGCAGAACATCGGTCTGGAAGTGGCGAGCAAGCTGATCAAATACAGCAACAACGGCTCGACGGTCAGCTCGGTCAACTTTCCGGAAGTGGCTTTGCCCGAGCATCCCGGCAAGCATCGCCTGTTGCACATCCACCGCAACCAGCCGGGCGTGCTTTCCGAGCTTAACGCCATCTTTTCGGAACTGCGTATCAACGTGGCCGGCCAATATCTGCAAACCAATCCCCGCATCGGCTACGTGGTGATGGACGTGGACACGCCCGGAAAAACCGAAACCCGCCAGCTCAAACAGCGTTTGAGCGAAGTGGGCGGCACGATCCGCACCCGGATCTTGTACTGATGCGGCGCCCAAAAACGCCAAAGCGAGGGGAGATCTGCCATGTCGTTGCGGGATGAGCTGCTGAAAGCCGGTTTGGTGCCGTCGGATAAAGCCAAACAACTGGACTCGGAAACGCGCAAGCAAGGCCACCAGCTAAAGAAAAACAAAGCGCTGGCGGCCGAGGAGGCAGCGCGGCAGGCGGACGCGCGCCGGCGAGCCGAGGCCGAAGCCGCGCGCAAGCGCGAGCAAGACCGGGAATTGAATTTAAAGCGCGAAGCGGAAAAACAGCGCCAGGAGCGGACGGCGCGCGTCCGACAACTGATCGACAGCCATCGCCTGAACGAACCGGAAGCCGAGTTGCCGTACAACTTTCAAGACGGTCGATTCGTCCGTTCCGTGCGAGTCACGCCCGCGCAACGCAAGGCGCTGGCGACAGGTCGCCTGGGGATTTTGCGCGGCGATCGCGGCGAGTTTGATTTCTCGGTTGCGCCTCGGGAAATCGCTTTGAAAGTCGCCGAAATTTTGCCGCAAAAGATTTTGTTGCTGTATCCGGAAAGCGGCGGTGATGAGGCGGAGGATGACTGGGGCGACTGGTGAGCGCGCGGGTCATCGTGGTAGCAGCTAAAACCCTTTCTTATATCATCTTCTAAATGCATCCGATTTGGTTTAGCCGCTAAGGGCCATCGCGACAGGACCTTCGTGCAAGGCTTCAGCTCGAAGGGTCCAATTTCTCCAGCAGCCGCTCTCGATAGCGATCTTCCACCAGCAGGTTGATCGGACGGCGGCTCGCGGCCAACCGCAGTTGCAGCAGATGCAAGCGGGCGCGGGCGCGGCAACGCTCGCTTTCCGGCAGTTGCTGCAACAGCGCTTCGGCGTCTCGCACATCCTTGCGCAACTGCAATTCGGGCGGCAGATAACCGGCGTTTTTCAGAATCCGATAGGCGGCCCGCAACTCCTCCGAGACCGCCGAGTCATCATCCAGTTGCAGCGGTTTACCCTCGCCGGGCAAATCGCGCAATTCGCCCCGCTCGATGGCCTCCTGAATACGCGCTTCGGCGATTTGATCGAGCAACTGCATGGTGCAAAAAAAGGCTTGTGGGGAATCAATCCTGTCAATGTCGGAAGTCGCGGCACACTGCCTCGCGGTCTGCCTCAAATCTCGCCCGAAACTGCAAAAACGGCGCGTTGTAATGAGCGGGTGTGGCGACTATTCTGAAAAGAAAATAAACAGTCGAACAATTTGTTGGCTCAAGGATGTCGATAGTATCGCCTAGCGTTTGTATCCGGACGGTTACCGCGTCGTCAAGAACGGTAACAGATATTGGTTTATAAAGGAGTTTGATAAAAATGATCGCGTCTCATCCACCCGTGGCAAGCCTCTCTTTTCGCCTGCGTCACCAACATAAAAACAGCATTTTGGGCCTGATTCTACTCGTCGGTTTTTCGGCGCAGATCTGCGCCCAAGAAACCGGCGTCACACCCGCCACACTGCGAATCGGCAGCATCATGGATTTGCAAGGCCCGTCCAGCGCGCGCGGCCAAGCGATGAAAGCCGGCATTGAGGCCGCGCTCAAGGGCGAAAAAATCCAGGGGCGGAGCCTGGAATTTAACGTGCTCAACGATTCCTTTCAGCCCCCGTTCGCTGTCGAGGCCGCCAAGAAATTGATCGAGCAAGGCGTGTTCGTCATGCTGGGCAATACCGGCACGCCGACCACCAAGGCGGTGATGCCGCTGCTGGTGGAACACAAAATTCCGGCGGTCGGTTTTCCGCTCGGGGCGGCGCACTTGCGCCCTGGGGCGGGCGATGTCATCAATTTTCGCGCCAGTTTCGCCCAGGAAACCAGCCGGATAGTCGAGGTGGCGCTGGCCGCCGGCATCAAGCCTCAGGAAATCTGCGCTTATCTGCCGAGCGACGCGGGAGGTATGGACAATCTGGCGACGATTAAAAAAGTGCTCGAGAAACAGCCTCGCATGGAGGACGTCATCAAGAAGCTGGATCAGATTATCGCGCTGCCGGAAAATCAAGCCGATCCCAACGGGATCGGGCCGGTCGGCTTTTACAAGCGCAGCGAACTGACCCAGGCCCGGGCAGGTTACCAGTCATTAAAGCAATGGGAAAAAACCGCCAACACCCAATGCAAGCTGATATTGGTCGTGGGCGGCACCAACGTGGCAACCGCCAATTTCGTCCAGTATTCCCGATATAGGGGCGAGAAATGGCCGGTCAGCATCACCTCGCAAATCGAGGCGGCCAGCTTCATCAAGGCCTTGGGTGATTTCAATATCAAGGACGGGGTGATCATGACCCAAGTCGTGCCGCCGCTCGACGCCCCGTTACCGATCGTCGAGGAGGCCCGCAAAGCCTTGGGCGAAGATCTCAGCAACATTTCCCTGGAAGGCTACATCGTCGGCAAGCTGTTTCTGGCGATCACGCGCAACATCAAAGGGGATATGACCCGAGAAAATTTTCTCAAAGCCGCGCGCGGGCGCACCTTCGATCTCGGCGGCTTGCCGCTCGATTTCAGCAACGACAATCAAGGCTCCGATTTGGTCCAGTTTCAAGTGCTTGAGGAAGGCGTTTTCAAAACCCGAACGGCGGAGCAAATTCACAAACTGTTTCAATGAGCGCGATTTTCGAGAGGCCTCAAGCAGTTGAGGAACTTCTATCAACCGGCGCGGGCGGCCCGCGATCAGCGCCGCCCGCGCGATCGGATCCCCTCGCCGTCAAATCCCATCACCGTGGCCGCCCCAGTGTACGGGCGAGGTCGATTCGGCATCCTGTTGCAAAAACACGCGCAACTGGCGAGGCTTGACGAACACCAGATCGCCGGCTTTCAGCGGGTCGGCCGCGTAGCGCTCGCGGGTCATTTCCACTTCGGCGATCTCGCCGCCCGGCGTTTGCAGGAGCTCCAGCCGCACCAGCGAGCCGAGGATCGAAACCCGGCTGACGGTGGCGGTCAGGGTGCTATCCCGATCTTCCGGCTCCCGCAAAAGGTCGATATCGTGCGGCCTGACGTACGCCAGCGCCGGCACGTGCCGGGCGTCCTGATATTCGGGAGCGCGCAAGCGCAACCCGCCCAAGCGCACCCAGCCCGAATGAGCCCGGCCGTGAAACAGGTTGATATGGCCGAGAAACTGGTAGACGAACGGCGTGGCCGGAGCGTCGTAGACCTGTTCCGGCGTGCCGATTTGTTCGACGCGGCCGCAGTTCATCACCACGATCTGATCGGCCACTTCCAGGGCTTCTTCCTGGTCGTGGGTGACGAACACGCTGGTCACGTGCAATTCGTCGTGGAGGCGGCGCAGCCAGCGGCGCAATTCCTTGCGCACCTTGGTGTCGAGCGCGCCGAAGGGTTCATCGAGCAGCAGCACCTGCGGTTCGACCGCCAGCGCCCGCGCCAGCGCCACCCGCTGGCGCTGGCCGCCGGACAGTTGCGACGGATAACGGCCAGCCAGGGATTCCAGTTGAATCAGGCTCAGCAACTCCTCCACCTTGGCGCGCAGGCGCGGCTCGGGCGGGCGGCTGGCGCGCGGGCGCACCCGCAAGCCGAAGGCGATGTTCTCGAACACCGTCATGTGCTGGAACAGGGCGTAATGCTGAAACACGAAGCCGACCTGGCGGTCGCGCACGTGCCGGCCGCTGGTTTCTTCGCCATCGAAGAAGATATTGCCGCGATCGGCGGTTTCCAGGCCGGCGATGATGCGCAGCAGCGTCGTCTTGCCGCAGCCGGAGGGGCCGAGCAGGGCGACCAGTTGGCCGGCCGGGATGGTCAGATTGATATCGTCGAGGGCGGCGAAAGCGCCAAAGCGCTTGTGCAAGCCCTGAATTTCGATACTCATGCGGTCTCTCCGGAGGAGGGGCGGCGCTGGCGCGCGGTGCGGCGCTCGATCAAGGTTTTAATCGCCAGAATTACCAGGGCGAACAGGGTCAGCAGCGAGGCGCAGGCGAAGGCGGCGGCAAACTGGTATTCGTTGTAGAGGATCTCGACGTGCAGCGGCAAGGTGTTGGTCAGGCCGCGCACGTGGCCGGACACCACCGACACCGCGCCGAATTCGCCCAAGGCGCGCGCCGTGCACAGCACCACCCCGTAGAGCAAGCCCCATTTGATGTTGGGCAAGGTGATGCGCCAGAACGTCACCCATCCTCCCGCGCCGAGCACCAGAGCCGCTTCTTCCTGCTCGCTGCCTTGCGCTTGCATCAGGGGGATCAGCTCGCGGGCGACGAAGGGAACGGTCACGAAAACCGTCGCCAGCACGATGCCGGGCACGGCGAAAATGACCTTGATGTCCTGCGCTTTAAGCCAAGGCCCGAACCAGCCCTGCGCGCCAAACAGCAACACGAACAACAGCCCGGCGATGACCGGCGACACCGCGAACGGCAAATCGATCAGGGTCACCAGCACGCTCTTGCCCCGGAATTCAAACTTGGCGATAGCCCAGGCCGCCACCACCCCAAACAGCATGTTCAAGGGAACGGCGCAGGCGGCGGCGAACAAGGTCAAACGGATCGCTTCCAGCGCGTAGGGATCGGTGATGGCGGCCAGATAAACCCCCGCTCCCTTGCGAAAGGCTTCATAAAACACCGCCGCCAGCGGGACGACCAAAAACAGCAGCAAAAACAGCAACGCCACGGCCAGCAGCAAGCCGCGCACCCACGGGGGCTCGGTGACGGTGGCCGCCGGGGCCGGGCGAGAGGGTGCGGTCATGGCGCGTTCAGACCTGCCGCAAGCGGCCCCAGCGTTGGAGCAGATTGATGCAGAGCAGCAGGATAAAGGATATCGCCAGCATGACGACCGAAACTGCCGCCGCGCCCCGATAATCGTACTGTTCCAGCTTGCCGACGATCAGGAGCGGGGTAATTTCCGAAACCATCGGCAGGTTGCCGGCGATGAAGATCACGGAGCCGTATTCGCCGATGGCGCGGGCGAAAGCCAGGGTGAAGCCGGTCAGCAGCGCCGGGCGGATGGCCGGAAAAATGATCCGCCGAAAAATTTGCCAGCGCCCGGCCCCCAGACTGGCGGCGGCTTCCTCGACTTCGGCTTCCAGATCTTCCAAGACCGGCTGGACGGTGCGGACCACGAAGGGCAGGCTGATGAAAACCAGAGCGACGACGATGCCCGAGGGGGTAAAAGCGACCTTGATCCCGAGCGGTTTGAGGAACTGGCCGATCCAACCGTTGCTGGAATACAGCGTGGTGAGCGTGATGCCGGCGACGGCGGTCGGCAGCGCGAACGGCAAATCGACCAGCGCATCCACCAGCCGCTTGCCGGGAAAGCGGTAGCGGACCAGCACCCAGGCCACGATCAGGCCAAACGCGGTGTTGATCGCGGCGGCCAGAAACGCGGTCCCGAAGGTCAGCCGATAGGAGGCGAGCACGCGCGGCGCAAGCACGATCGCCCAAAATTCCTCGGCGCTTAACTGAAACGCTTTCAAAAACGCCATGGCCAGCGGGATGAGGACGATCAGGCTCAAATAGCCGACCGCGAGACCCAAGGTCAGGTTAAAGCCGGGCAACACGCTGGGCTGACGCGGCGAAGCGCTCATGGGCGCTCGCCCGAGACGCCCGCGCGCCCCGGTCGCCTCGCCGATAGAGCCGTAAGGGTGAGGCTGAAACCCAACGTTCGTTTCCGCGTAAGGGATGGAGAGAAGCGATCGGTCGCGACCGACCCGCCAGGAAGGCCGCGACTATAAGCACAAGCGTAAAGAACAAAAAAGAATATTTAACGATATTGATATAATTATTTTATCGTATCGCGATTCAGGTGGGCGTTTCCAGCACCAAGCCGAAAACGGTCACGGCCCAGCCTTCCATGGTGAAATCTTCGCCGCTGGCGACCAGCAGCTCGCCCGATGCCCGTTGCGGCTGGGCGGTGTCCAGCAGGCAGCGCCATTGGCCGCCGGCGACATCCGGCATGTGAAAGGGGAGGGCGGCGGGGCCGGCGTTGAAGATCGCGAGCAGGGTGTCGTCGGTTTGCGGATAACCGTCGGCGGTGAAATAGTCCCCGGCGTCGCCGGCCAGCAACATCCCGAAGCAGCGCGCCTTGGGTTCCTGCCAGTGATAGTCGCTCAAAGCGCCGCCGCCGGGGCTGATCCAGTCGATATCGCGCAATTGGGTGCTTTTCGAAAGCCGGTTGCCGTGCAGAAACAGCGGGCGGCGCAGCACCGGATGGTCGCGGCGCAGGCTGATCAGGCGGCAGACGAAATCCCGGAACTCGTGCTCCTCGGGCGGAATATCGCGCCAGTTGATCCAGTTGATGGCGTTGTCCTGGCAGTAGGCGTTGTTGTTCCCGTTTTGGCTGCGTCCGAACTCGTCGCCGGCCAGCAGCATGGGCGTGCCTTGGGACAGCAACAGCGTCGCCAGCATGTTGCGGCGCTGGCGGCGGCGCAGCTCCTGGATGGCGGGGTCCGAACTCGGGCCTTCGACGCCGTGGTTGTTGCTGAAATTGTAGGGGTGGCCGTCGCGGTTTTGCTCGCCGTTGGCCTCGTTGTGGCGCTCGTTGTAGCTGACCAGATCGGCCAGGGTGAAGCCGTCGTGGCTGGCGACGTAGTTGATCGAGGCCCAGGGCCGGCGGCAGTCGTGCTCGAACAGATCGCTGGAGGCCAGCAAGTTGGGCGCGAGTTTCGGCAGCATGGCGTCGTCGCCGCGCCAGAAGCGGCGGCAGGTGTCGCGGAAGCGGTCGTTCCATTCGGCGGTGCCGGCCGGGAAACCGCCGAGCTGGTAGCCGCCCGGCCCGATATCCCACGGCTCGGCGATCACCTTGACGCCGGCGAAGGCCGGCTCTTGGCGAATGGCGTCGAAAAAGCCGCCCATGCGGTCGTAGCCGTACTCCTCGCGGCCCAGGGTCACCGCCAGATCGAAGCGGAAGCCGTCCACGTGCATTTCGTCCACCCAATAGCGCAAGCTGTCCATCACCATTTGCAAGACGCGCGGATGGGTCAGGTTCAGGGTGTTGCCGCAGCCGGTATCGTTGATGTAATGGCGGCGGTCGTTCGGTTGCAGCCGGTAATAAGAGGCGTTGTCGATGCCGCGAAAACTCAGCGTCGGGCCGAGTTCGTTGCCTTCGGCGGTGTGGTTGTACACCACGTCCAGCAGCACCTCGATGCCGGATTCGTGCAGGCGCTTGACCATGGTTTTGAACTCGGCCAGCTCTCCGCTGCTGAGATAGCGGGGTTCCGGGGCGAAGAAGCCGATGGTGTTGTAGCCCCAGTAGTTGCGCAGGCCGCGGTCGGCGAGAAAGCGGTCGTCCACGAAGGCGTGCACGGGCATCAGCTCGACCGAGGTCACGCCGAGCGTTTTGAGGTATTTGATGATTTCGGGGTGGGCGAGGCCGGCGAAGGTTCCGCGCAGGTGATGCGGCATCCCGTCGTATTGGATGGTGAAACCCCGGACGTGAGTTTCGTAAACCAGGGTGTTCGACCAGGGGAGTTCGGGCGCCATATCGCCTTCCCAATTGAAGCCGGCGTCGACCACCACGCATTTCAGCATCTCGCGGCTGTTGTCGCGGTTGTCGAAGGACAAATCGGCCTTGGCGTCCCCGACCCGATAACCGCAGTGTTCGTCGCGCAAGTGCAAAACGCCATAGAACTGGCGGGCGTAAGGGTCGAGCAGCAATTTGTGGTGGTTGAAGCGGTGGCCGAGCTGGGGCTGATAGGGGCCGGAAACGCGATAGCCGTACAGCGTGCCCGGCCACAGGCCGGGGATGTAGCCATGCCAGACTTGATCGGTGTTATCCGGCAGCGACAGGCGTTCGATTTCGCGTTGGCCCGAGGGGTCGAACAGGCAGACTTCAACTTTCTCGGCGTGAGCGGAAAACAGCGCGAAATTGACGCCCTTGCCGTCCCACGTCGCACCGAGCGGATACGCTTTTCCTGGCCATACACGAGCGCGTGTTAACATTTCTGGGCTCCCGAGCGATCGGATTGTTAGAATTGGAAAAAACTGACTTCAAACTATAGCCCCTGGCCGGCCATAAAACCGCGCTCCGAATCGACGATGCGTTTTTTGTGAAAGCTGGCTCGCCCGAAGGACAGTTGGCCTTCATCTCGCCTTTATATCATCATCACCGAACCGCTAGCGGTAAGCGATGCGGTAACGGTGGATCCTGACGGAAGGGAGCAGGGGCTCATCTTCGATCCGCACATCGGCGCGGCGCAAGCGCGGGGCAAGCGGCGGCTCGGGGGCGACCGGGACGAAATCGGGCAACGCTTGACCCGGCTGCAAAGGCACCAGAATCGGCAACGGCGCTTGCATCAGGCGACGGCGCACGCCGCTCTCGCCCGGCGCCGCAAACACCAGATTGGCGCGCAGATGCGGGCAGACGCCGCGCACTCGGGCCAGCATCTCGTCGTCGCGCACCTGGGTCAGGCGCTGCAATTCCAATCGGATTTGCGGGGTTTCGGCGCGCTGTTCCAAAAGCCGGCGGGCGGCGGCCAAACTGGTGCGCTGGATCACCCGGCCCTGCTTGGACCAGGTGAAACCGATCTTGAGCGGGCGCTGGTCGAGCAGGGGGATATGCCGGTAAGCCTGTTTGAGGTTCAAGCGGGCGACGCCCATGCGCTGCATCGCGAGGGCCAACGTTTCCTGGCGGCGGTGGAGATCCGCCATCACCTCGCGCCGTTCGAGCCGCTCCAGGACTTTGACCGCCAGCACGGCGGCTTTAAAGCGGTCCTTGGCGGCGTTGCAGGCGCGCGCGGCCGCAAGCGTGTCGTCGCTCGCCCCGACGATGCCGGGGCAAGTCAGCGTTTCCCGGCCGTCCCGCACTTCCTCGTACCAGAGCGCGCGGTATAGCTGGATCGCTTTGAGCCGCATGTCGAGACCGTCCGCCATTTCGGTCTCGGTGCGGGACACCCAAACCGCCAAGGCGCTGTCGCGCCTGACGCGGGTGGCGCAACCATCCAACCGCTCGACCAAGCTTTGATAGCTTTCGAGCAACTCGGTTTTTAAGAGGAGCGGGGATCGGAGCGGAGCGGCCATGGCGTTTCCCCTTTGCAATTCTTTTTATTATATCATCATCTAAATCAAAAACCAAAACCCTCACCGCACCGGCAACTCCAGCCCCTCGAACATCACCGCAATCTCGGCCGAAGACTGCAAGCGCTCGGCCTCGCGCACCCGCTCCCGCTGCAGGTGACCCGAGAACAGCTCGATAAAATCGTACATGTAGCGCCTCAAAAACATCCCGCGCCGAAAGCCGATCTTGACCACGTTCGCCGCGAACAGATGGCTCGCGTCCAAGCGCACCAAATCGCCGTCTTGCAAGGGATCGTAGGCCATGTGGGCCACGATGCCGATGCCCATGCCCAACCGGACGTAAGTCTTGATCACGTCCGCGTCGGTCGCGGTAAACACCACGGTCGGCTTCAAGTGCGCGGCGCGAAACGCTTCATCCAACTGCGAGCGGCCGGTAAAGCCGAACACATAGGTCACCAGGGGATAGCGCGCCACATCCTGCAAGCTCAGCCGCCCGAGTTCGGTCAAAGGATGCGCGCGCGGCACCAGCACGCAACGGTGCCACATGTAGCAGGGCATCATGATCAAATCGTCGAACAGCTCCAGGGATTCGGTGGCGATGGCGAAATCGACCTCGCCGGAACGCACCAGCTCGGCGATCTGCGCCGGCGAGCCTTGATGGACCTGCAAATTGACCGCCGGATAACGCTCGCGGAAGAGCTTGATGACCGAGGGCAGAGCGTAGCGGGCCTGGGTGTGGGTGGTCGCCAGCGACAGGCTGCCCCGGCGGTCGTCGCGGTACTCCTCGGCCAGAATCTGGATGTTGTTGACCTCGCGCAAGATGCTCTCGGCCTTCAGAATAATTTGCTGGCCGATCGGGGTGATCTCGGTCAGGTGCTTGCCGTTGCGGCTGAACAGTTCGACGCCCAGCTCTTCCTCCAGCAAGCGCAACTGCTTGCTGATGCCGGGTTGCGAGGTGTACAAGCTCTCGGCGGCGGCGGAAATATTGAGGTTGTTGCGGACAATCGCCGTCAGATAGCGCAACTGCTGCAACTTCACGCGCGATCGCTCCCGCCGAATCCACCCACCGGTTCACGCATCGTCATAGTCGCCAGCGAGTTCGAGCTGATCCGGCACCAGGACGAGGCCGGTGAGCGGCGGCAGATTCAACAACAGCGAATAAGGTTGGCCCATGTGAAAAACCGGCAGCGCGTGGACAGCGCCGTTGAGCGCGCCGCCGCCGCCGTAATGCGGGGCGTCGGAATTCAACGCCTCCCGGTAAAATCCGGGCAACGGCACGCCGACGCGGTAATCGACCCGGACCGTGGCGGCGAAATTAAAAACGACGACGGCCACTTGCCGCTCGGAGCCACGGCGCAAATACACGATCACCGACTGGGCGGGATCGTGGCAATCCAGCCACTCGAAACCGTCCTGGGAAAATTCGTGCGCGTGCAGGCTGGGCAGAGCGCGATACAGCCGGTTGAGATCGCGGATCAGCGCCTGCACGCCGCGATGCTCCGGGCACCCCAGCAGCTCCCAGTCCAGAGCCCGCGCGAAATCCCATTCTTGGTTTTGGCCGAACTCATTGCCCATAAACAGAAATTTTTTGCCGGGATAAGTCCAGAGATAAACGTAAAGCAGCCGCAGGTTGGCGAAACGCTGGCAGCGGTCGCCCGGCATCCGCGCCAGCAGCGACCCCTTGCCGTGCACCACTTCATCGTGCGAGAGCGGCAGCATGAAATTTTCGGTGAAGGCGTACAGCAGCCCGAAGGTCAGCAATTCCTGATGGTGGCGGCGCAAGGCGGGGTCGAGCGTCAGGTATTCCAGGGTATCGTGCATCCAGCCCATGTTCCACTTCATGCCGAAGCCGAGCCCCCCCATCCACGACGGGCGGGTGACCATGGGCCAAGCGGTGGATTCTTCGGCGATCATCAACACGCCCGGATAGCGGCGATGGATGATTTCGTTCAACTCGCGCAGGAACACGACCGCTTCCAGATTTTCGTTGCCGCCGAACGGGTTGGGCGCCCATTCGCCGGAGCCGCGCGCGTAGTCGAGATAGAGCATGGAAGCGACAGCGTCCACCCGCAGGCCGTCCAGATGAAATTCCTCCAACCAAAAACAGGCGCTCGCCAACAGGAAATTCTTCACTTGCGTGCGGTTGTAATTGAAGACCAAGGTGCCCCAACCGCGATGCTCGCGCCGGGTCGGATCCTCGTACTCGTAAAGGTGGGTGCCATCGAAACAGGCCAAACCGTGCGCGTCCTTGGGAAAATGGCCGGGCACCCAATCCAAAATCACGCCGATGCCGGCCTGATGGCAGTGATCGACGAAGCCGCGAAAATCGTCTACCGTGCCGTGCCGGCTGGTCGGCGCGAAATAGCCGGTGGTCTGATAACCCCAGGAATCGTCCAGGGGATGCTCGGTGACCGGCATCAGCTCGATGTGGGTGAAGCCGAGCGAACTGGCGTAGGCGACTAGGCGCCGGGCCAGTTCGCGGTAGGACAAGTGCTCGCCGCTCTCGTTTCGCTGCCACGAGCCCAGATGCACCTCATAGACCGAGATCGGAACCTGGGGCCAGGTCTGCCGACGCCGCAACAGCCAGGACTCATCCCGCCATGAGTGGGCGGCGCTGTCGACCACGACCGAACAGGTGGCCGGCCGCCGCTCAAAATAACGGCCGAAGGGATCGCTTTTGCGCAGCAGTTGGCCGGTTCCCTTGACCAAAATCTCAAACTGGTAGGACGCGCCCGCCGAGAGTTCGGGCACGAACAACTCCCAGACGTGCCCGCGCCGGCGCAAGGGGTGACAAAGGCCCTGCCAAGCGTTGAAATCGCCCACCACGCTCACGCGCTCGGCGTTCGGGGCCCAGACCGAAAACAACACCCCGGCGATGCCCTCCACCGACCGCGCGTGCGCCCCTAGCATCCGGTAAGCGTGCAAGTGGCGGCCTTCGTTGAACAAATGCAAATCGTACAGGGTCAACTGGGGCGGGAAGCTGTAAGGATCGCACATGGTATAGGCGCGACCTTCGGCGTCGGTCCAGGTCAGGCGGTAATGCGGGTCCAGCGCGTCGGCCAAACCTCGCCATTCGAAAAGATCGGTTTCCGCCAGCCGCTGCAGCGGTTGACCGGTGTCGGCGAAGCGAAATTGGCGGGCTCCAGGCCAAAAGGCGCGAACGGCGATCCGCTCGCCGCGACCGTGGCGGCCGAGCACCTCGAAAGGATCGGGGTGGCGGCCCTCGGCCAGCAGCGCCGCCGCCGCGAGCAGCCGGTCGCGAAGCGAGGCCGCCTCGGCGGCAAGGGGATAGAGGCTATCGCCGTCGCGGCCTTCGCTCATCGAGAACCCCGATCCGCCCGGCCGCAGACGCGCTCGGGGTCGGTGCGGGCGCTGTGACTGGCAATAGGCTGCATCCGAAACCTACTATATATCCTGAATGTGCGGGCGAGCGCTGGATTCCGGCCAAAGCCGAAACAGCGGGCGCGCGGAAAAAGAGGGCGCGGATCCAACGTCCGCGGCCGGGAATGGGAAAATCATAGCAAAGCGGGATATCAAACGCATGAGCACCGCCATCACTTCGCGCTTTGTCAGCCGGCTGACCCGGCAAACGCTCGCGCTGATCCTGGCGGGCGGACGCGGCAGCCGGCTGAAACACCTCACGCTGTGGCGGGCCAAACCGGCGACGCCGTTTGGCGGCAAATACCGGATCATCGACTTTCCGCTGTCCAACTGCATCAATTCGGGGATCCGGCGGGTGTGCGTGCTGACCCAGTATAAGGCCCACTCGCTGATCCAGCACATCCAGCGCGGCTGGGGCTTTTTGCGGGGCGAATTCGGCGAGTTCGTCGAGCTGTTGCCGGCCCAGCAGCGGATCGACGACAGCTCGTGGTACCGGGGCACCGCCGACGCCGTGTTTCAAAATATGGACATCATCCGCATGCACGAGCCCGATTTCGTGTTGATTCTGGCCGGCGACCACATTTACAAAATGGACTATGGCCCGATGTTGGCGCGGCATGTCGAAAGCAAGGCGGACGTGACGGTGGGCAGCGTCGAGGTGTCGCGCGAGCGGGCTCGCGAATTCGGGGTGCTGACGGTCAACGCCGCCAACGAGGTGATCCGCTTCACGGAAAAACCCAAGGAGCCGGAAACCTTGCCCGGCCGCGATCGCGTGGCGCTGGTCTCGATGGGCATCTACGTCTTCAATACCCTCTTTCTGTTCAAACAGCTCACCGAGGACGCGGAATCCGCCGCATCCAGCCACGACTTCGCCAAGGATATTCTGCCGCCGTTGATCGGGCGCCAGCGCGTCATGAGCTACCCGTTTCGCGACGTGCAAACCAAGTCGCAGCGCTACTGGCGGGACGTCGGCACCGTGGATGCCTTTTTCGAGGCGAACATGGAGCTGGTGGAGGTCGATCCCGAATTGAACCTTTATGACGAGCATTGGCCGATCTGGACCTACCTCGATCAAGCGCCGCCGGCCAAGTTCGTGTTCGACGACGAGGGCCGCCGGGGCATGGCGGTGGACTCGATGATCGCGCAGGGCTGCATCATTTCCGGCGGTTACGTGAATCATTCGCTACTCTTTTCGGGAGTGCAGATCCATTCCTACGTCCGCTTGCAGGATGCGGTGGTGCTGCCGGGCGTCGATATCGGCCGCCACTGCCGGATCAGCAAGGCGATCATCGACCGGGCTTGCGCGATTCCACCCGACACGGTGATCGGCGAGAATGCCGAGGACGACGCGCGCCGCTTTTACCGCACCGAACAGGGCGTGGTGCTGATCACCCGCGAAATGCTCGGCCAGGAGCTGCCGCGAGCGCGCTAGGCCATACCCGAGAAGGCCTGGCGCGCGACGGGCCGGCCGGGTTGCGCAATCGCCGTCGCCACGGGTTTTTACCCGTAACGCACAACCTCTCACCCACCCACCAGGAGTTTTCACGCATGAGCCAAGGCTCGCCCCTCGACAAACGGCGCGCGGGATTGCTGCTGCATCCGACCTCGCTTCCCGGAGGCCACGAAAACGGCGATTTGGGACCGGAAGCGTACCGCTTCGTGGAATTCATGGCCGCCTGCGGTTTCACGGTCTGGCAAACCTTGCCCCTGACGCCGCCGCACGGCGATTTGTCGCCCTACGCGGCGCAATCGGTCCACGCCGGCAACCCGCGCCTGATCGCTTTGGAGCCGCTGGTCGAGGCCGGTTGGCTCCGGCCGGACGGCGGGCCACAACCGGGCGAGGACGGCTGGAGTTACCGGCAGCGGCGGTTAATCGAGGCGCGCGAGGGTTTCCGGCAGACGGATTGGATTCGAGGCGAATACGAGGCGTTTTTGCGCCAGCGCCAGGACTGGCTGGAGGATTACGCGCTGTATCAGGCGATCCGGGCCGATCACCGGCAAGCGGCATGGTTCGATTGGCCCCGCGAACTGCGCGACCGCCATCCCGACGCGCTCGCGGCCGTGCGAGCGCAGTTTGGCGAGGCGATGGCGCAATGCCGGTTCGAGCAATTTCTGTTCTATCGCCAGTGGGCGGAGCTCAAGCGCTACGCCAACGAGCGCGGCATTTTGATTTTCGGCGATATCCCGCTGTTCGTGGGCTACGACAGCGCCGATGTCTGGGCGCGGCGCGATTGCTTTTTGCTGAACGCGGAGGGGCGTCCGGACGTGGTCGCCGGGGTGCCGCCGGATTATTTTTCGGAGACCGGCCAGCTATGGGGCAACCCGCACTACGCCTGGGAGGCGATGCGGGCCGACGGATTCCAGTGGTGGAAGGCGCGGATCCGCACCCAGCTAAGCCAGTTTGACTTGCTGCGCATCGATCATTTTCGCGGGCTGGAATCGTATTGGGAAATCCCGGCCGACGCCGAGACCGCCGTGGCGGGCCGGTGGGTAGAAGCTCCGGGGGACGAGCTGTTTCGCGCCCTGCGGGCCGAGTTCGGCCGGCTGCCGCTGGTGGCGGAAGACCTCGGCATCATCACCCCCGAGGTGGAGGCGCTGCGCGACGCGCACGGCTTGCCGGGCATGAAGGTGCTGCATTTCGCCTTCGGCGGCGACGCGGAAAATTTGTATCTGCCGCACCATCACGCCCTCAATTCGGTGGTCTATACCGGAACGCACGACAACAACACGACGCTGGGCTGGCTGGAGGAGCTGGACGAGGCGACCCGAAACCACGCGTTCGAATATTTGGGCGGCGATCCGGCGCGGATGCCGGAGCTTTTGGTGCGGACGGCGCTGGCCTCGGTGGCGCGGCTGGCGGTGGTGCCGCTCCAGGATGTGCTGGCGCTCGGCGGATCGGACCGGATGAACCAGCCGGGCGTGGCGGAGGGCAACTGGCGCTGGCGGTTTCGCTGGGATCAGGTGGACCCCCGCACGGCCGGGCATTACCGCCATTTGCTGACGCTATACGGGCGAATTTAAATGCGGATCGAAGCCGACCTCAAGCTGGGTTTCAAGGACGTTTTGATCCGGCCGAAACGCTCGACCCTGGGCAGCCGCTCGCAGGTGAGCCTGGAGCGGACGTTCAAGTTCCGCCACAGCCAAAAGACCTGGACCGGCATCCCGATCATGGCGGCCAACATGGACAGCGTCGGCACCTTCGCGATGGCGGCGGCGCTGGCGGAGCTCGGGCTGTTCACGGCGGCGCGCAAGCACTACGCGCCCGAGGAGTGGGACGCCTTCGTCGCCTCCGCGCCCGACCCGCGCTGGCTCGCGCATGTGGCGGTCAGCACGGGTATTCTGGACAGCGATCTGGCCAAGCTGGATCGCATCCTGGAGCGCCATCCCGGACTGGCGTTTATCTGCATGGACGTGGCCAACGGCTACTCGGAATATTTCGTCGAGCGGATCGCCAAGGTGCGGGCGCGGCACCCCGAGCGCGTCATCATGGCGGGTAACGTGGTCACCGGCGAGATGGTCGAGCAATTGCTCCTGTCGGGCGCGGACATCGTCAAGGTCGGCATCGGGCCGGGCTCGGTGTGCACCACCCGGGTCAAAACCGGGGTCGGCTACCCGCAGCTTTCGGCGATCATCGAATGCGCCGACGCCGCCCACGGCCTGTCCGGCCAGATCATTTCGGACGGCGGGTGCACCTGCGCCGGCGACGTAGCGAAAGCGTTCGGCGCGGGGGCGGATTTCGTGATGCTGGGCGGGATGCTGGCGGGACACGACGAGGGCGGCGGCGAGATGCTGGAGCGGGACGGCCAAAAGTTCGTGCGCTTTTACGGCATGAGCTCGCGCACGGCGATGGAGAAATACAGCGGCGGGGTGGCGGAGTATCGGGCGTCCGAGGGCAAGACCGTCACCGTGCCCTATCGCGGGCCGGTGGCGGAAACGGTCAAGGATATCCTCGGGGGGTTGCGCTCGGCCTGCACCTACGTGGGCGCCAGCCAGCTCAAGGAGCTGACCAAGCGCACCACCTTCGTGCGGGTGGCCGAACAGCACAATCCGGTTTTCGATCCATGAGCGAGCCGAACATGCCTCTATCCGCCGACGCCATCTGGAAACGCTTGCGCGCGGTTCGCGACCAACAGCCGCTGGTGCACAACATCACCAATTTTGTGGTGATGAACAACACCGCGAACGCGTTGCTGGCGCTCGGCGCATCGCCGGCGATGGTGCACTCCAGCGACGAGGTGGAAGATTTCGTCGCCCTCAGCCAAGCGCTGGTGATCAACATCGGCACGCTGTACTCGGAGCAGATCGCGGCGTGCAAGCTGGCGGCGGCCAAGGCCAACGCGGTCGGCGTGCCCTGGGTTCTCGATCCGGTGGGGGCGGGCGCGACACCGTACCGGCGCGCGGCCTCCGCCGCGCTGGCGGCGCTCGGGCCGAAGGCGATTCGCGGCAACGCTTCGGAGATTCTGACGCTGGCGCTGGAACAGGGCCAGGGCAAGGGCGTGGACAGCACCCGGGAGTCGGGCGCGGCGCTGGAGGCGGCGCGGCGGCTGGCCGACCGGACCGGCGCCGCGGTCGCGATCACCGGCGCGGTGGATTACGTGACCGACGGCCGGCGCGCGATCGCGCTCGAAAACGGCCATCCGCTGATGGCGCGGGTCACCGGGCTCGGCTGTTCGGCGACGGCGGCCATCGGCGCGTTTCTGGCGGTGGAGCCGGACGCCTTCACGGCGACGGCGGCGGCGCTGGCGGCGTTCGGGGTGGCGGGCGAACTGGCGGCGGCCTCGGCGCCAGGGCCGGGCACTTTGCAAGTCGCGTTGCTGGACCAGCTTTATAGCTTGAGCGAACAGCGGCTCGGCGAAAAATATCGCTGCCGCAATCTGACCCTTTAAAATTCTAATTTAACGCCGATTTTCGGCGTTTCCCGCGCTCTCGCCGCCCAAGTTCGCGGCGACTATCATGAACCACCCGGCCGAGGCCCGGTCGAAAGCCCATAGCGGCAGCCCACCACGCGCCGCGACCCGCGCCTTGCCCGCAGCGGACGAGGTTAAGCGGCCGACCCGAAGACCTCTCGCGCCGATGCCGGACAGCGCATAAAGACGGCCCGCCTGGCTTTTGCCGCGCCCAAGGCGCGGCAAAAGCAGCCGGACCCAAAACCCGCTCGCACCGGGAACCCCCATAAGGACGGATCGCATGGCCATTGGTGAAACCTTGTCCGCGCTGAAAGCGCGCTTTCTCGACCCGGAGCCGTTCCCCGCCCGCATCGCCGACGATCTGCCGCTGCGCGCGGAACTGTTCAGCGCCGCGCAGATGGACCGGCACGGCAAGCGCCTCGCGGCCTCGCATCGGCTGGCGCCCCAGGCCGCGCCGGACCTGCTGCTCGGGCGCTTGACCGAGAACGAGCGGATCCTGACGCAAGTGAGCGCCTTGTTGACCGCCGCCGTCGCGGCCCAATCCCGGATCGCGCCGGCCGGCGAGTGGTTGCTGGACAATTTTTATCTGCTCGAAGAGCAAATTCGCACCGCCAAGCGCCATCTGCCCAAAGGTTACAGCCGGGAACTGCCGCGCCTGCTCGGCGGGCCGTCCTCGGGCCTGCCCAGGGTCTACGACCTCGCTTTGGAAATCATCGCGCACGGCGACGGCCGGGTGGACCCGGACACGCTGAGCCGCTTTATCGCCGCCTACCAGACGGTTTCGACGCTCAAGCTGGGCGAACTGTGGGCGGTGCCGATCATGCTGCGCCTGGCCCTGATCGAAAACCTGCGACGGGTCGCGGTCCGGGTCGCGGCCGGCACGACCGACCGCGATTTGGCCGACACCTGGGCCGGGCGGCTGACCGCCATGGCCGAAAAGGACCCGAAGAATCTGGTGCTGGTGGTCGCGGACTTGGCGCGGTCGAACCCGCCGCTGTCGAGCGCTTTCGTGGCGGAATTGGCCCGCCGGCTGCGGGGACACAGCGCCGCGTCGGCGCTGCCGCTGGCGTGGGTCGAGCAACATCTCGCCGAATCGGATTCCACCATCGAGCAGATCGTCCAGTTGGAGGCCCAACACCAAGCCGCCGATCAAGTGTCCATCAGCAACAGCATCGGAAGCCTCAGGGCCCTGGGCGCGATGGACTGGCGCGAGTTCGT
Source organism: Candidatus Competibacteraceae bacterium (assembly GCA_016790045.1). Taxonomy (GTDB): domain Bacteria; phylum Pseudomonadota; class Gammaproteobacteria; order Competibacterales; family Competibacteraceae; genus Competibacter_A. The sequence continues at coordinate 11,311 of JAEUPW010000029.1, read as the reverse complement.
GGAAACGCTGAGCGCGGTCGAACATGTGTTGCGAGAAGACCCGAGCGGCGTTTACGGCAAGATGGACTTCGCCACCCGCGACTGCTACCGGCACGCGGTGGAAAAACTGGCGAAAAACAGCGCGATTTCGGAGGTCGAAACGGCGCGCCACGCGATCGGTTTCGCCAGGGAACGCGCGGCCCAAGTCCCGCGGGGCGACCGGCGCGCGCACGTCGGCTATTACCTGATCGACGAGGGTTTAAGCCAGATGGAAACCCGCGCGCAAGCTCGCTTCGGCGCGCTGGAAACGCTGCTGCGCGGGGGCCGTCGAGTTCCGCTGCTGCTGTATTTCGGCGCGATCGTCTCGCTGACGGCGCTGTTCGCCACGCTCCTGCTGGAGCGGCCGCAGGCCGAGGGCGCGCCTGCGGGCCTGCTGCTGGCGCTGGGCGTGCTGGCGGCCGTGGCGACCGGCCATCTGGCGGTGGCGCTGACCAACTGGCTGGCGACGATGCTGGTGACGCCGACGGCGTTGCCGCGACTGGATTTTTCCCACGGCATCCCGCCCGCCGCCCGCACGCTGGTGGTGACGCCGACGCTGATCGCCAGCCCGCAAAATGTCGAGGAGCTGCTGGAAGCGCTGGAAGTCCGCTTTCTCGCCAACCCGGACGACAACCTGCATTTTGGCTTGCTGACCGATTTTCGCGACGCGGCCGCAGAAACGTTGCCGGGAGATGAAGCCCTGGTGGACGCGGCCGCGCGCGGCATCGACGCGCTCAACGCGAAGTATCCGCGCAACCGGGGCGATCACGCCTTCTTTCTCTTTCACCGGCCGCGCCGCTGGAACCCGACAGAGCGGGTCTGGATGGGCTACGAGCGCAAGCGGGGCAAACTGGGCGATTTGAACGCCTTGCTGCGCGGCGAGGCCGGGGATCGCTTCGCGCGGGTGATCGGCGATACCGCCATCCTGGAAAACGTCCGCTACGTGATCACGCTGGACACCGACACTGAACTGCCGCGCGATGCGGCGCGGGAGATGGCGGCGGTGATGGCGCATCCGCTGATACGGGCGCAGTACGATGAAGAGCGGGGGCGGGTGAGCGCGGGCTACGGCATTTTGCAACCCCGGGTGAGCGTGAGCTTGACCGGGATGAACCGGTCGCGCTACGCCGGCCTGCACAGCGGCGACGCCGGCATCGACCCGTACACGCGGGCCGTTTCCGACGTCTACCAAGACTGGTTTCAAGAGGGGTCTTTCATCGGCAAGGGCATCTACGATGTCGACGCCTTCGAGCGGTCGCTGGCCGGGCGCTTCCCCGAAAACCGGATTCTCAGCCACGATTTGCTGGAAGGCTGCTACGCGCGCTCGGGCTTGCTGAGCGACGTGCACCTTTACGAGGACTATCCGGCCTCTTACGGCGCGGACGTCAGCCGCCGCCACCGCTGGATCCGCGGCGACTGGCAAATCGCGCACTGGCTGTTGCCCCGGGTGCCCGGCGCTCGCGGGCAAGCGCGGGGCAACCCGCTCACCCTCCTGTCGCGCTGGAAAGTGCTCGACAACCTGCGGCGCAGCCTGACCCCGGCGGCGCTGGTCCTGCTGCTGGCGCTGGGCTGGCTGACGCTGGCCTCGCCCTGGCTCTGGACCCTGGGCGCGCTCGGCATCCTGCTGTTGCCGCCGGTGATCGCCGCGTTGCCGGGGCTGTTGCGCAAGCCCGGCGACATCGGCTGGCGCCAGCATCTTGGCGCGATCGCAGGCTCGATGTCCCAGCAGTTGGCGCACGGGCTTTTCACCATCGCCTGCCTGCCGCACGAAGCTTTTTACAGCCTGGACGCCATCGCGCGCACTTGCTGGCGGATGGCGACCAGCGGACAGGGCTTGCTGGAATGGACGCCCTCGACCGACGCGGCCAGCCAAAAGCGGGCGGATCTGGCCGCGTTTTATCGCATGATGGGCAGCGCTCCTTCGATCGCTGCGGCGATCGCGCTGGCGCTGGCGTGGTTCAACCCCGGCGCGCTGATCGTCGCCGGGCCGGTCCTGGCGCTGTGGGCGGCGTCGCCCGCGCTGGCGTGGTGGCTGAGCCAGCCCCTGGCGCGCGAGCCGTCGCGCCTGACCTCCGAACAAGAGCTGTTTTTGCGCGCCGTCGCCCGCAAGATCTGGTCGTTTTTCGAAACCTTCGTCGGCCCGGAAGATTATTGGCTGCCGCCGGACAACTATCAGGAGCGCCCCGAAGTCGTCGCGCACCGGACTTCCCCGACCAATATCGGCCTGTCGCTGCTGGCGAATCTGACCGCTCACGATTTCGGTTACATCACGACCGGAGAGGTCATCGACCGCACCGGCTGCGCGCTGCGCACGATGGCCGGGCTGGATCGCTATCGCGGCCACTTCTATAACTGGTACGACACCCAGTCGTTAAAACCGCTGCATCCGATTTACATTTCTTCGGTGGACAGCGGCAATCTGGCCGGCCATCTGCTGGTGTTGCAGGCGGGTTTGCGCGGGCTGATCGACCAGCCCATCGCGGGATCGCGCTGGATCGAGGGCCTGCAAGACACGTTTCGCGTTTTGGCGGACGCGCTGCGAGGCGAGTCGCCAGCCTCGATGTCGCGCTTCCAGCGGAGCCTGGAGCGCGCCGCCCAAAGCCCGCCCACCACGCTGAGCGCGCTGCGCCGGCACTTGGCGGAACTGGCGACCGAAGCCGAAGCGGTGGCCGCCAATCCGGGGACGGCCGATGCGGCGGCGCGGGACTGGGCGCAAGCGCTGGCCCGACAATGCCGCTCCCACCTGGAGGAACTGCTGTCGCTCGCACCGTGGATCGCGCTCGCCGAATCGGGCGAATGGGCCGAACCGGCGCTCGACGCGCTCCCGACGCTGCGCCAACTGGCCAAGCTGGATCTGGAATGGACCCCCCGCGCGGGCGGCGCGGATGACGCGCCCGACGCCCGCGCGGGGCTCTCGCGGCCGGAGACGATCCGGCCGGCCCTGCAAGCCGCCAGCCGCCACGCCCGCGAGCGGATCGCCGCCATCGAGCAACTGGCGCTGCACGCCGGCGAGCTGGCGCAAATGGATTACCGTTTTCTGTACGACGGGGCGCAGCACCTGCTGGCGATCGGCTATAACCTCAGCGACCGGCGCCGGGATGTCAGCTACTACGATCTGCTGGCCTCGGAGGTCCGCCTGGGCGTGTTCGTGGCGGTGGCGCAAGGGCAACTGCCCAAGGAGAGCTGGTTCGCGCTGGGCCGGCTGTTGAGCGTCGAATCGGGCGCGCCGGCGCTGATTTCCTGGAGCGGCTCGATGTTCGAGTATCTGATGCCGCTGCTGGTGATGCCCACTTACCGCCACACGCTGCTCGATCAAACCTATCGGGCGGTGGTCGCCCGCCAGATCGAGTACGGCCGCCAGCGCGGCGTGCCTTGGGGCGTTTCGGAATCCGGGTACAACGCGGTGGACGCCCAGCTCAACTATCAATACCGCGCCTTCGGCGTGCCCGGTTTGGGGCTGAATCGCGGCCTGGCTTCGGATCTGGTCATCGCCCCTTACGCCACCGCCCTGGCTTTGATGGTGGATCCCGAAGCCGCGTGCGCGAACTTGCAACAGCTCGCCGCCGCCGGCTTCATGGGCAGATACGGTTTCTTTGAAGCCATCGATTACACGCCTTCGCGATTGCCGCGCGGGCAAGCGCACGCGGTGGTGCGCTCCTACATGGCCCACCATCAGGGCATGAGTTTCCTGTCGCTCGCCCACCTTTTGCTGGATCGCCCGATGCAGCGGCGTTTCGAGGCGGTGCCGCCGTTTCAGGCCACCGCCTTGCTGTTGCAGGAGCGGATCCCCAAGACCGTGGCGTTCCATGCGCACACGACCGGCGAGCTGACGGCGAGCCCGCTGGGCGAGGGCGGCCAGGCGGCGTCGATCCGGGTGTTCACCCGGCCGGACACGCCGCTGCCCGAGGCGCAGCTGCTGTCCAACGGCCGCTATCACGTCATGCTCACCCACGCCGGCGGCGGTCACAGCCGCTGGAAGGACCTGTCCCTCACCCGCTGGCGGGAAGACACGACCCGCGACCATTGGGGGACTTTCTGTTACGTGCGCGACGCGGAAAGCGGCGAATTCTGGTCGGTCGCCCACCAGCCGACGCTCAAGGAAGCGGAGAGTTACGAGGCGATTTTCACCGAAGGCCGGGCCGAGTTCCGCCGCCGCGATCACGGGATCGAGACCTACACCGAAATCGCGGTCTCGCCCGAGGACGATATCGAGCTGCGCCGGATCCGCGTCAGCAACCGCTCGCCCTCCCGCCGCGTCATCGAGCTGACCAGCTACGCCGAGCTGGTGCTGGCCGCGCCGGCCGCCGACGCGCTGCACCCGGCGTTCAGCAACCTGTTCGCCCAGACCGAAATCCTGCACCCGCACCCGGCGATCCTGTGCACCCGCCGGCCCCGCTCGCGCGACGAGCGGCCGCCGTGGCTGTTTTTCCTGATGGCCGCGCGCGGCGAAACCGTGGGCGAGCTGTCGTGCGAAACCGACCGGATGCGGTTTATCGGGCGCGGGCGCACCCCCGTCGAGCCGCTGGCGCTGGCGCAAAACGGCCCGCTCTCGGGCAGCGACGGTTCGGTGCTGGACCCGATCGCCGCTTTGCGCTGCCGGATCGCGCTCGCCCCGGAGCAAAGCCTGACGGTGGATCTGGTGTGCGGCGCGGCCGACACCCGCGAGGCGGTCTGGAACCTGATCGGCAAATATCAGGACCCGCGGCTGGCGGACCGGGTCTTCGAGCTGGCCTGGACCCACGGTCAAGTGGTCCTCCAGCAGCTCGACGCCACCCAGGCCGACGCGCAACTGTACGCGCATCTGGCCAGCTCGATCCTCTACGCCAACGCCTCGCTGCGGGCGGAGGCCAGCGTCATCAGCCAGAACCGGCGCGGCCAATCCGGGCTGTGGGGTTACGCGATTTCCGGCGACGCGCCGATCGTGCTGCTGCGGATCGGGGACGCGACGCAGATCGATCTGGTCCGGCAACTGGTGCAGGCGCACGCCTACTGGCGCCTGAAAGGCTTGACCGTGGATCTGGTGATCTGGCACGAAGACCACGCCGGCTACCGCCAGCAGTTGCAGGATCAGATTCTGGGGCTGATCGCGGCCGGCACCGAGGCGCAGATGATCGACCGTCCCGGCGGCATCTTCGTGCGCGCCGCCGACCAGATCTCGCACGAGGACCGGATCCTGTTTCAAACGGTGGCGCGCGCGATCCTCAGCGACAGCCGCGGCACGCTGGCGGAACAGGTCCACCGGCGCGCGCTCCCGCAAAAGCGCGTCCCCGATTTTCGCGCGAGCCGCGTTCACCCCCCCGAGCTGCCGGCGCCGGCACCGTCGCGCGAGCTGGCGTTTTTCAACGGCCTGGGCGGCTTCACCGCCGACGGCCACGAATACGTGATCACCGCGTCCCGCGAGCGGCCCACGCCCGCGCCGTGGGCCAACGTGCTGGCGAACCGCCAGTTCGGCACGGTCGTTTCGGAAAACGGGATGGGTTATACCTGGTGCGAAAACGCGCACATGTTCCGGCTGACCCCGTGGCGCAACGATCCCGTGACCGACGCCAGCGGCGAGCTTTTTTATCTGCGCGACGAGGAAAGCGGCCATTGCTGGTCGCCGACCCCGCTGCCCCGGCGCGGCGCGGGCGCCTACGTCAGCCGCCACGGTTTCGGCTACAGCGCGTTCGAGCACGCGGAAGGCGCGATCCAGTCCGAGCTGTGGATTTACGTCGCCATCGACGCGCCGGTCAAATTCTGGACGCTCAAGGTGCGCAACGCCTCGAACCAGCCCCGGCGGCTGTCGGCGACCGGCTACATCGAATGGGTGCTCGGCGATTTGCGGCCGAAAACGATCCCGTTCGTGTTCACCGAAATCGATCCGGCCACCGGCGCTCTGTTTGCCCGCAACCCGTACAACACCGAATTCGCCGACCATCTGGCCTTTTTCGACGTGGACGACCCGAACCGGACCGTGACGGGGGACCGCACGGAGTTTTTCGGGCGCAACGGGCGACCCGAAAACCCGGCGGCCCTGGGCCGGGCGCGCCTGTCGGGCGTGGTCGGGGTCGCCCTGGACCCTTGCGCGGCGATCCAGGTGAGCTTCGATCTCGGGCCCGGCCAAGAGCGCGAACTGGTGTTCAGGCTCGGGGTGGCCGGGCGGCGCGGCGCGGATGAGGCGAGCGCCCTGGTGCACCATTATCGGGGGCCCGCCGCCGCGCGCGCCGCGCTGGAAGGGGTCTGGCATTACTGGAGCCGGACCTTGGGCGCGGTGCAGGTCGAAACGCCGGATCGGCCGTTGAACCTGCTGGCCAACGGCTGGCTGGTCTATCAGATTTTGGCGTGCCGGCTGTGGGCGCGCAGCGGCTATTACCAGTCCGGCGGGGCGTTCGGTTTTCGCGACCAATTGCAGGACGCGATGGCCCTGGCGCACGCCGAGCCGGCGCTGCTGCGCGAGCAATTGCTGCTGTGCGCGGCGCACCAGTTTTTGGAGGGCGACGTGCAGCACTGGTGGCATCCGCCCTCGAACCGGGGCGTGCGCACCCGCTGTTCGGACGATTATCTTTGGCTGCCGCTGGCGACCGCCCGCTACGTGCTGACCACGGGCGATACCGGGGTTCTGGCGGAAATGGTGCCGTTTCTGGAAGGCCGCCCGGTGCCGGCGGGCGAGGATTCCTATTATGATCTGCCGGCGCTATCCGAGGAAACGGCAAGTTTGTACGACCATTGCACCCGCGCCATCTTGCGTGGCCTGCAACTGCTCGGCGAGCGCGGCTTGCCGCTGATGGGGGCGGGCGACTGGAACGACGGGATGAACCTGGTCGGCATCCACGGCAAGGGCGAGAGCGTCTGGCTGGGCTTTTTCCTGTACGACGTGCTGATGCGTTTTAGCGAGATCGCCCGCCTGCAAAACGATCTGGAGTTCGTCGATCACTGCCGCCAGGAGGCGGAACGGTTGCGGCAAAACATCCGGGAGCACGGCTGGGATGGCGCCTGGTACCGCCGCGCCTATTTCGACGACGGCACGCCGCTGGGCTCGGCGAGCAATGCCGAATGCCAGATCGATTCGATCTCGCAAAGCTGGTCGGTGCTCTCGGGCGCTAGCGACGAGGCGCGCGCGCGCCTGGCGATGGACTCGCTGGACGCGCGGTTGGTGCGTCGGGACAAGGGCTTGATCCAGTTGCTCGACCCGCCGTTTGACAGTTCGGATTTGAATCCCGGCTACATCAAAGGCTACGTGCCCGGCGTGCGGGAAAACGGCGGGCAATACACCCACAGCGCGGTCTGGGCGACCATGGCGTTCGCCGAGCTGGGCGACCGCGCGCGGGCCTGGGAGCTGCTGGGTCTCATCAACCCGATCAACCACGCGCTCACGCCGGAGGCGGTGGCCACCTACAAGGTGGAACCGTACGTGGTGGCGGCGGACGTGTACGCCGTCGCGCCGCACACCGGGCGCGGGGGCTGGAGCTGGTACACCGGATCGGCCGGCTGGCTGTATCGGCTGATCGTGGAGTCTTTGCTGGGCGTGCGACTGGCGGCGGACCGCCTGCATCTCGCCCCGTGCCTGCCCGCGGACTGGCCGGGCTATACGGTCCATTACCGCTATCGCGAGACGGTTTATCGCATCGCCGTCACGCAACTGGCCAGCGCAAAAGGCGACATGAAGATCACGGTGGACGGGGTGGAGCAGGCCGAACCGATCGTGCCGCTAGCGGACGACCGCCAGGAGCACCGCGTCGAGGTCGAGATTCCCGCCGGGCGCGGCTGACAGAACGCGCCACCCCGGAGGCTCGCTTTTCCTGGAGCCGCCGGAGGCCGCGAGGCGCGAGGCGATCATGCCTTCGCGCCTCGCGCGCTTCACATCGGCAGCTCGGAGCTGCCCATCAGATATTCGTCCACCGCGCGAGCGCATTGCCGGCCCTCGCGGATCGCCCACACCACCAGCGATTGACCCCGGCGCATGTCGCCGGCCGCAAAGATTTTGTTGACCGAGGTCTGATAGGCGTCGGCGCTGGCGGCGACGTTGCCTCGCTCGTCCAAAGCGACGCCCAAGTCCTTCAGCATCCCTTCGTGGGCCGGGTGGACAAACCCCATCGCCAGCAACACCAGATCGGCTTCGATTTCGAATTCGCTACCCGCCACTTCGACCATGACTTGCCGCCCGTTTTGCGCCTTCCATTCCAGCCGGACGACCTGGATCGCCCGCACCTGGCCGTCCCGCCCGAGAAACTGTTTGGTGGCGACCGCCCAGTCGCGCTCGCAGCCTTCCTCGTGGGAGCTTGAGGTCCTGAGCTTTAACGGCCAATCGGGCCAGGTCAGCAGCTTGTTTTCGTGCAGCGGCGGCTTGGGCATGATTTCCAGTTGCGCGACCGAGCGCGCGCCCTGGCGGATCGAGGTGCCGACGCAATCGGAACCGGTGTCGCCGCCGCCGATCACCACCACCGCCTTGCCGGCAGCCAGAATGTCTTCGGCGAGGATTTTCGCGCCCGCCACCCGGCGATTTTGCTGGGTCAGAAAATCCATGGCGAAGTGAACGCCGCGCAGCTCGCGCCCCGGCACGTTCAGGTCGCGCGGCTGTTCGGCGCCGCCCGAGAGCACCACGGCGTCGAACTCGGCCAGCAAGCCGCGCGCCGGAATCTCCGCGCCGACGTGGCTGTTGGGCCTAAATTCCACGCCCTCGGCCCGCAACTGGGCCAGCCGGCGGTCGATCAGCCGGGTTTCGAGCTTGAAATCGGGGATGCCGTAACGGAGCAGGCCGCCGATGCGGTCGTTCTTTTCGAACACCACCACGGCGTGGCCGGCCCGCGCCAGTTGCTGGGCGCAAGCCAGGCCGGCCGGGCCGGAACCGATGACCGCGACCCGCTTGCCGGTGCGGTGCGAGGCGATTTGCGGCTGGACCCAGCCTTCCGCCCAGCCCTTGTCGATGATGGCGCACTCGATGTCCTTGATCGTCACCGGGTGATCGTTGAAGTTGAGGGTGCAGGAGGCCTCGCACGGGGCCGGACAGATCCGCCCGGTGAACTCGGGGAAGTTGTTGGTGGAGTGCAGCACCTCCAGCGCCTCGCGCCAGTTGCCGCGATACACCAGATCGTTCCAGTCGGGAATGATGTTGTGCACCGGGCAACCGCGATGGCAGTAGGGGATGCCGCAGTCCATGCAGCGGGCGGCCTGCTCGCGCACGGCGGGCTCCGGCAAGGGCGCGACAAAATCGCGGAAGTGCGTGATCCGCTCCGCGACCGGCGCGTAGCCGTGCTCGTGGCGGACGATTTCCATAAAACCGGTCGGCTTGCCCATAGATTACGCTCCCACGGCCACGTCGGCCTTTGCGTCGAGGCGCGCGGCGCGCGCCCTGGCTTGCATGTCTTGCAAGGCGCGCCGGTAATCCAGCGGCATGATTTTGACGAATTTCGGCAAGAATTCGCTCCAATGTTCCAAAACCCGGTGCGCGGGCTCGCTGCCGGTGTGGAGGTAATGGCGGGCGATCAGGATTTGCAGGCGGCGGGCATCGTGCCGGAGCAGGTCTTCCGGCGGTTCGGCGCGCGCTAGGCCGCTCCAGTCGTCGCGCAGCACGCGAACGTTGAGCGTTTCCTCAACATCGTTCAACGGCTCCAGCGCCACCATGGCCTTGTTGGCGCGACGGTCGAAATCGCCGGCTTCATCCAGCACGTAGGCGACGCCGCCGCTCATGCCGGCGGCGAAATTGCGGCCGGTGCGGCCCAGCACCACCACCACGCCGCCGGTCATGTACTCGCAGCCGTGATCGCCGGTGCCTTCGACCACGGCGATGGCGCCGGAATTGCGCACGGCGAAGCGCTCGCCGGCCACGCCCCGGAAGTAGCATTCCCCGGCGATGGCCCCGTACAGCACGGTGTTGCCGACGATGATGTTGTCCTCGGCGCGCAGGCGGCTTTCCGCCGCCGGATAAACGATGATCCGCCCGCCGGACAAGCCTTTGCCGACATAATCGTTGGCTTGGCCGCGCAGTTCCAGGGTGACGCCGCGCGCCAGAAACGCGCCGAAGCTCTGGCCGGCGGTGCCGTTGAGATCGATGTGAACCGTGTCGTCGGGCAAGCCGGCGTGGCCGTAGCGGCGGGCGATCTGGCCGGAGAGCATGGCGCCGGCGGTGCGGTCGCTGTTGCGGATCGCCAGGGCGAAACGAACCGGCTGGCGGGCTTCCAGCGCCGGTTGGGCTTCGGCGATAAACCGGTGATCGAGCGCGCCGCTCAAGCCGTGGTCCTGCTCCTCGCAGTGGTAAGTGGCGACGCCGGGCGGGGCCGGCGGCACCGCCAGCAACCGGGTGAAATCCAGGCCTCGCGCTTTCCAGTGATGGATGGCGCGGCGCATGTCGAGCCGGTCGGCCCGGCCGATCATCTCGTCGAAGGTGCGGAAGCCCAGGCGCGCCATCAATTCGCGCACTTCCTCGATCAGGAAGGTGAACAGGTTGATGACGTGGGCCGGCTGGCCGGGGAAGCGCTTGCGCAATTCGGCGTCCTGGGTGGCGACGCCGACCGGGCAGGTGTTGAGATGGCACTTGCGCATCATCACGCAGCCGGCGGCGATCAGGGCGGCGGTGCCGAAACCGAATTCGTCGGCCCCGAGCAGCGCGCCGATGACGATATCGCGGCCGGTGCGCAAACCGCCGTCGACCTGAACGGCGATCCGCCCGCGCAGGTGGTTGCGCACCAGGGTCTGATGGGTTTCGGCCAGACCGATTTCCCAGGGCGAGCCGGCGTTCTGGATCGAGGTCAGGGGGCTCGCGCCGGTGCCGCCGTCCTCGCCGGAGATGGTGACGTGATCGGCGTGGGCCTTGGCCACGCCCGCCGCCACCGTACCCACGCCGATTTCGGATACCAGCTTGACGCTGATGGCCGCTTTCGGGTTAGCGTTTTTCAAGTCGAAGATCAGTTGGGCCAAATCCTCGATGGAGTAAATGTCGTGGTGCGGCGGCGGCGAGATCAGGCCGACGCCGGGGGTGGAATGGCGGACCCTGGCGATCCAGTCGTTGACTTTGTGGCCGGGCAACTGGCCGCCTTCGCCGGGCTTCGCGCCCTGGGCCATCTTGATCTGCAAAGCATCGGCGTTGACCAGATATTCGGCGGTGACGCCGCAGCGGCCGGAAGCCACCTGCTTGATCGCTGAGCGGGCGGAATCGCCGTTGTCGAGCGGGGTATAGCGGGCCGGATCTTCCCCGCCTTCGCCGGTGTTGGATTTCGCGCCCAGGCGGTTCATGGCGATGGCCAGCGTGGTGTGCGCCTCCCAGGAGATCGAGCCGAAGGACATGGCCCCGGTCGCGAAGCGCTTGACGATCTCGCTG
>JAEUPW010000118.1 GCA_016790045.1 Candidatus Competibacteraceae bacterium | reverse complement strand
CTGCGTTGGTCGCTTCCTGATTTTCTGATTCAATTTACGGTAGGCGATCATGAGTCAGACGTGGTTGAAAAAAATCCGGGTGGCGGTGGCGCTGACGTTTCTGGCGCTGACCACGCTGCTGTTCGTGGATTTCGAGCGGATTGGGGAAACGCCGGCCGCCACCGTGGCGCTGTACCCGCAGTTCGTGCCGTCGCTGCTGAAGTTCACCCAGACCTTTGCTTGGGCGGCCACCGGGTTTCTGGCGGTGCTGGCCCTGACCCTGCTGTTCGGCCGGGTGTACTGCTCGATGATCTGTCCGCTGGGCACCTTGCAGGACATCGTGATCTGCGTCGCCGACAAGTTGCGCAAGCCGCGCAAGGTCAAGTTCCGCTACCAAAAGCCCCACGACGCGATCCGTTACGGGTTGCTGGCGCTGACCGTCGGGCTGTTCCTGAGCGGCAGCGCGCTGGCGCTGAGCTTGCTCGATCCGTTCAGCAATTTCGGTCGCATCGCCGGCGATCTGTTCCGACCGCTCTACGTCGCCGCTCACAACGGGTTCGGGCAACTGCTGGAAGGCTTGGGGATTAACGGCCCGTTTCCGCTGCAATGGAAAGCGCCGCCGCCGGCGACGCTGGCGTTTCCGGCCTTGTTTCTGATCGGGTTGGTCTGGCTGAGCGCGACCAAAGGCCGGCTATTCTGCAATTTGCTCTGTCCGGTCGGGGCGTTGCTCGGTCTGGTGGCCCGCTTCGCGCGGTTCAAGATCCGGATTCCCAAGGACGCTTGCATCCTGTGCGCCCAATGCTCGATCAACTGCAAGGCCGGCTGCATTCGCCTGAAAACCAAGGAAGTCGATTTCAGCCGTTGCGTGGCCTGCTTCAACTGCATCACGGTTTGCGAGGCGCACGGCATCGGCTACGCCCATCCCCGGCCGGTGAAGTTTTATCCCGCGCCCCCCGCTTCGCTCCTGTCGAGCGGCTCTCACCCTTCGCACCACCACTTCTCTCTGGTCAAAGAGGAGTCGAGCGGCGCGGGGGAGAGCGAAAGTCGCCCGCCTGACCCCGCACGACGGACGCTTCTGCGCCGGTCGGTGCTGTTTCTGGTCGGGCTGGCGGGGCTGGCCCCTCGAAACAGCGTCGGAACCAAGCCGCACAATCGCGTGCCGACCGCGGTGACCAACCGCAAAGCTTGGCCGGTGGCGCCGCCCGGCGCGGGCGATCTGGCGCGCTTCAACGATCTTTGCATCGCCTGCCATCTCTGCGTCGGCGCCTGCCCCTACGGCGTGCTGCAACCGGCCTTGCTGCAATATGGCCTGTCCGGGCTGCTGCAACCCCACATGGACTACGCCACCGGCTATTGCAGCTACGAGTGCAATCGCTGCGGGCAGGTTTGCCCGACCGGCGCGATCCATCCGCTGGATTTGCCGGTCAAGCAGACCACCCAAATGGGCGTGGCGCGGTTTGTCCGCGACAACTGCATCGTGTATACCGATCACACCGCCTGTGGCGCTTGCGACGAATACTGTCCCACCAAGGCGGTGCACATGGTTCCGTATCGAGATGGCCTGACGATCCCGGAAGTGCGGGAAAACCTGTGCGTCGGCTGCGGCGCCTGCGAGAACGCCTGCCCCGCGCGACCGCACCGGGCGATTTATGTGGACGGTCATCCCGTTCACAAACTGGCCGTCCGGCCGATTGCAAAACCGCTGGAACGGGAGGAGAACAGTGAGTTTCCGTTTTGACGAGCGCCGGCGATGAGCGTCCTGTATTACGACTGTTTCGCCGGCATCAGCGGCGACATGCATTTGGCCGCCCTGCTGGATCTGGGCGTGGATTA
>JAEUPW010000098.1 GCA_016790045.1 Candidatus Competibacteraceae bacterium | reverse complement strand
GGTGCTGGAAACCGGCGCCAACGAAATCGTCATCGACGAAGCGGTGCGCGAGCGGGCGGCCCAACCGATCCGCCGCTTGCTGGAATTCGCCAAACAACGCAAGCGGATCGTGCTGGGCAACAACGACGCCTGACGATAGCTTGAGAGGCGGCGCAACTCTCCCCTCTCCTCGCCGGAGAGGGGTGGAGGGTGAGGGCGCTTTTTCGATGTTCAACGTCTGGCCGGATCTGGCTCCACGGCGGCCAGTTCGGCGATGGGCCGCGAACTCACCACAAACGTCTGAAAAGGGCTGCGCTCCAGATACGCGGCGGTGAAGCCGACCGAAATGGCCGAGGCGTAGATCAGCATCGCCGCCAGTTGTGATCGCCAGTTGTCCAGATGCACCAACCCCACGGTCAGCAGCGTCAGCGTCCCCAAACAGGCCACCGCGAACCATTTCAACGGATCGCCGCGCCGCTGGCTCAGCGCCAGCCGGTGGTAGCGGGCCGATTGCGCCTTTTCGAGATCGTGCGCCACGACGTACTGGGCGCTGGAACCCAAGCGGCCCGCCAGCGGCTCGCCCAGCGCGATGCGGCTCAACTGGCGCAGCATTTCCTGCGCCTGGGGGCTGTGGGTGCCCTGCGCCAGCAGCGGCCATTCCCGCACCGCCGCCCCGGCATAGCTCCGCACGGCGGCCGCCAGCGGCCCGCCGGCTTCCTCCGGCAGACTCTCGGCGACGGCCAGAATACCGCGCAAACCCTCCGCTTCCTGCAAGATCATGGTTTGCGCCCGGTCGCGAATGCTCCAGATGTCGTTGGCGAAAAACGCCATGTACAGCCCGAACAGCAGGCCGATGATCGCGACCAGTTGCGGCGACACGTTGGTCAGGCGCCGGAAAAAGCCGCCGGTCCGAGGCGAGTTGATGAGCCAGAAAATCGCGCCGACCGTGGCGAAAGTCGCCAAAATCCCGAGAACCAGCAAGGCGATATAGTTGAACTCTTGAGCGAAGGTCATGGGTCGAGGAGCGAGTGGTTGCGGTGATAGCGAGAGACGGTCCGCCGGCCGCGCGGCCAATGCCCTCGCCCCCAACCCCTCTCCCGGAAGGAGAGGGGGGTTTCGTTACGGTCTTTTAGCTGAGACCGACGCACAGATATTTGATGTCGAGATACTCGTCGATGCCGTATTTGGAACCTTCGCGACCGAAACCCGATTCCTTCACGCCCCCGAACGGCGCCACTTCGGTCGAGATCAGCCCGGTGTTGATGCCCACCATGCCGTATTGCAGCGCCTCCGCCACCCGGAACACCCGGTTCAGGTCGCGGCTGTAGAAATAGGCCGCCAAGCCGAATTCGGTGGCGTTCGCCAAGCGGATCGCCTCCTCGTCGCTCTGGAACCGGAACAGCGGCGCCACCGGGCCGAAGGTCTCTTCGCGGGCGACCAACATGCCCGGCGCGACATCCGCCAGCACCGTGGGCTCGTAAAACGTGCCGCCCAGCGCGTGCCGCCGGCCGCCGGTCAGGACTCGCGCGCCCTGGGCCAGCGCATCGGCGACGTGTCGCTCGACTTTCGCCAGCGCCGCCGCGTCGATCAACGGCCCCTGCATCACGCCGGATTCCAGGCCGTTGCCGACCTTGAGCCGCTCGCCCACCGCTCGCGTCAGCCGGTCGGCGAAGGCGTCGTAAACCCCGTCCTGCACCAGAAACCGGTTGGCGCAAACGCAGGTTTGGCCGCTGTTGCGGTACTTGGAAACCAGCGCCCCGGCCACCGCCGCATCGAGGTCGGCATCGTCGAACACGATGAACGGCGCGTTGCCGCCCAGCTCCAGCGACAGGCGCTTGAGCGTTCCGGCGCAGCGTTGCATCAGATATTTGCCGGTCCGGGTCGAGCCGGTGAAGCTCAGCTTGCGCACCAGCGGGTTATCGAGAATCTCGTCGCCGATGATCTGGGCCGGGCCGGTCACCACGTTCAGTGCGCCGGCCGGCAGCCCCGCCCGTTCCGCCAACACCGCCAGCGCCAGCGCCGAAAACGGCGTCTGCGGCGCCGGCTTGACCACCATCGCGCAACCGGCCGCCAGCGCCGCGCCGGCCTTGCGGGCGATCATCGCGGTCGGAAAGTTCCACGGCGTGATGGCCGCGCACACCCCGA
>JAEUPW010000062.1 GCA_016790045.1 Candidatus Competibacteraceae bacterium | reverse complement strand
ACCAGCAAGCCGTCGCGCTCCAGCACTTGCATCGCCATCTCGTTGAGCCGCCGGTAAGCCAGCGCGCCTTCCTTGAAATCCTTGCGGCGCTTGACGAAGGCGGGCGGGTCCACGATCACCACGTCGAAGCGCTCGCGGGCTTCGCGCAAGCTTTTGAGCGCCTCGAAGGCGTCGCCCTGACGGGTTTGCACCCGCTCGCCCACCCCGTTCAACGCCGCGTTGGCCGCCGCCTGCTCCAGCGCCGGGGCGGAGGAATCGATACACAGTACTTCCCGCGCGCCGCGCGCCGCCGCCCGCACGCCCCAGGCGCCGACGTAGCTGAACACGTCCAGCACCCGCCGATCCCGGACGTAGCGATCCAGCCGGGCGCGGTTGTCGCGCTGGTCGTAGAACCAGCCGGTTTTCTGCCCGGCGCGCGGCGAGACCTGAAAGCGCAGCCCGTCTTCCTCGACCGTCACGGTTTCCGGCACCTCGCCGGCGGCATCGGCGACGGTGCGCTCCAGCCCTTCCAGCTCCCGCACCCGGCTGTCGTTGCGCCACAGCACCGCCGCCGGTTTCAGCACTTTTTGCAGGGCGGCGAGAATGTCGTCCTTGATGCGGTCCATGCCGGCGGTGGCGAGTTGCGCCACGCACAAATCGCCGTAGCGATCCACGACCAAGCCCGGCAGGCCGTCGCCTTCGCCGTAGACCAGCCGGTAGAACGGTCGGTCGTACAGCCGCTCGCGCAGGCTCAGCGCCACGTTGAGGCGATGCACCAGCAGCGAGGGAGTGAGCGGATGCTCCAAGTCGCGGCTGACCAGCCGGGCGCACAGCAGCGCGTGCGGGTTGATGTAGCCGGTGCCGAGCGTCTTGCCGTTGCTGGCCTGAATCGCGACCGGCTGGCCCGGCTGAAAATCGCGCAGCGGGGTGGCTTCGACATCGATTTCGTTGCTGTAAACCCACAGATGGCCGGCGCGCAGGCGGCGGTCTTCATCCTTGCGCAAACGCAGCGGGGCGAAATCGGCGGGGGAAACGGGAGATGTGGGCATGAGCGGGCGGGCGGTGACGAAGAGGGTAACCAGTATATTCAAACCCACAGATCGGCGAGCGAAAAAGTCACCGCCGCGAAGGGCGGGAAACAGACGGGATCGTCTTCCCGGATGGCGCCGAGCAGCAGCCAGCGACCGTCGCGCAACTCGAAGGCTTCCAGCGTGCGCGCCAGCGGATCGACCAGCCAGGCGTGAGCGACGCCGTAGCGGGCGTAGAGCGGCAGTTTCAGGGCGCGATCCTTTTGCGCCGTGGACGGCGAGAGGATTTCGCAAACCCAGTCGGGAACGACCTCGAAACGGTGGTCGCGGGGAATGGCCGGCATCCGCTCGCGCCGCCAACCGGCCAGATCGGGCACGGCGACTTCGGTGTCGCGGATGAAGTGAATTTCGGGTTCGGGCAGAATCCACCAGCCGCCTGGGCCTGTTTGCGCTCGGTGGAATGGCAGACCGAGAATGCTGCTGATAGCTCCCGCCGCTACGATTTGTGGGCCGGCAGGTCGGTTTTGCTGAATGTAGAGTTGACCGCCGATGATCTCGCCCACTTGGTTTTCCGGCAGGACAACCAGTTGATCGTAGAGAGTAAAACGGGGGAGAGCTTGGGCTTGATTCATTGGTCCACTCCACAAGGATTATTCCCAGGACTCCATCTGTTGTGACAATCGTTCCCAATGTTGCGACAACCGTTCCCAGTCCTCTAAGCCGCTGCTGCCCATTAATTGCGCCAGTTTTTTCAAGTGCATCAGGGTTTCGGATAATCCGATTTCCTTGGAGATCTGGTAGGCTTCCACCCAGCAAGCAATTGCCTGTTTATTCTCGTCTTTCTGTGAATGGAGATGGCCCATATTGAACAGCGTTGGGCATAATCCCGCCCGGTCGCCGATGACCCGTTGGATGGCCAGCGCCTCATTCAGATAGCGCAGCGCCGTATCGTAATCCCCGCGCGCATCGTAAATCTGCGAGAGGTTGGTGAGGGTCGCGCCTTCGCCGACCCGTCTGCCGAGTGCCCGTTGGATGGCCAACGACTCCTCCAGATAGCGTAACGCCGTGTCGTAATCCCCGCGCGCTTGGTAAATCGTCGAGAGGTTGGTGAGGGTCGCGCCTTCGTCGGCCCGGTCGCCGATAGCCTGGCAGATGGCCAGCGCTTCCTCCAGATAAGGCAGCGCCGTCTCGTAATCCCCGCGCGCATCGTAAATCTGCGAGAGGTTGTTGAGGGTCATGCCTTCGCCGGCCCGGTCGCCGATGGCCTGGCGGATGGCCAGCGACTCCTCCAGAAATGGCTTGGCTTCGTCGTACTGGCCAACACCCACGCAAATTTTACCGGATTGGTTCAGCGCAGCCGCCCGCAATTCCTGATTCTGGCTTTCCCGCAAGGCTGGCAACCAGTCTTTGAGCAGCGTGTGATATAAGCCGATGTGGTCGAAGTAAGGAACGATAGTGTCCAGCGCGAACCGGGCTGCGTCTTCGTCCAAGCCACTCTGCCGCAAGGCTTCATGGGCGACGAGCGCCTGTTCCAAGATGGGTAGCAGGTTGTCGAACACCCAATGCTGATACCGCGCCGCGCTTTGTCGAATTTCGCTGGTTGGTTCCGGGTCATGTTGTTGCAGCCAGTCCGCCACCACCGGCGACAGCCGATAGCGCGGCAGGCGCAATGTCGGCTCCATTTCCACATCCATCAGCGACAGCCCGACCAACCGCCGCAACAACCGCTCCGGCTCGGCCGAATCTTGGGCGACGACGCGCACCCCGTCGGCGAAGGTCGGCGCGAGATAGGCGCGCAGCCGGTTGAGCAATTCCCGCTCGTCCGTTTGCAGATAGCCGGCCAGCTTCTCCACCGCCATGTACAGTTGCAGTTCCTGTTTGGACTGCTCCAATTGCCGAAGAAATGTCTCGTCATCCCCGGCTACCTGGTTCAAGGCGTGGAACAATTCCAGGCCCTTGAAATTGCCGCCCAGCGCCTCGTACAACCGGCGCAACCGCTCCGCGCCCCACGGTGCTCCGCCCAACTGCTGGTGATAGCGCAGAAAATCTCCGTACAGCGGCGTTCCAAGCGGCCGCTGCATCCGCCGGTCCCCCTCCCAACCGGGAATCGCCCAGCGCGAGGTGACTAGCACCACCGGCGCGGGATCGGAACCCACCGGCTGGCAGGCGTCCAGCCAAGCGGCCACCGCGTCGTCGGTGATTCGTCCCGTGGCCGGGTCTTGCAAGGTTTCCAGGTTGTCGAACACCAGCGCCAGCTTGTTGCCGGTCTGCTGCATCAACGCTCGTAATATCAACCGCGCCTTGTCGGTTTCCGTCCGACAGCGCAACAAGGCGCGATCCACCTGTTCCGAAAGCGGTTTCTCCAGACAAAACAGCAACTCGTTGACGAAATCGCCCCAGTTGTTCTCCCGCCGCGCCGTGTAAGCTCGCACCAGCCAACCCCGGTTTTCCAACCGTTGCGCCAAACGTCCCGCCAGACTGGTCTTGCCCTGACCGCCCGCGCCGGTGAGCAGACATTGCCCCGGCCGGTCGCCGTACACCAGTTGCCCCAATTCCCGCAGTTCCCGCCGTCGCCCGATAAACGCAGCGGGCAACGGCATACCGGCGATTTCGTGATAACGCTCCGGCGGCGGTTGCAGCGGCACCGACTGAAATTGCCAGTCGATCAAGGGTTGCGCCGGGTCGCGGCTGTACAGCAGTGGCAAGCACCATTGGCCCCAACTTTGTTCCGTCGCGCCGGACACATCCCGGCGCGGTCCGGTCAGCGCCGGCGCTTCGGCGATGGCTCCCCGCGCCAATTGCAGGGCGACATCCAGCCGTTCCTGTCGGCCCAGCGCCTCGCACAAGGCATGAGCGAAGTGGATGCCCGCCACGTCCAGCACGGATTCCCGCATCCCCACCACATGCGGCAAACCCGCATGCAGCAAGCGCGTCGCCAAGCTGGAACCGAGATCGGCGGACGCCGATTTGCCGGACTGACAGGCCGACAACACCACCGCTTGCACGACAGTTCCCGAAAACGCTTGCGCCAGTTT
>JAEUPW010000045.1 GCA_016790045.1 Candidatus Competibacteraceae bacterium | reverse complement strand
TTGGCTCGCGCGACATCTCGCACCGAGATGAAATCTCGCGTTTGCTCGCCATCGCCGTAGACGGTCACCGGCAAACCCCGCCGAAACCGGTCGGTAAAAATGGAAAGCACCCCCGAGTACGGTGAAGCGGGGTCTTGACGCGGCCCGTAAACATTAAAATAGCGCAAACAAACCGCTTCGAGTCCATAGCTGGCGGCGTAGCCCAACAGCATGACCTCGGCGGCCAATTTCGCGGCGGCATAGGGCGACTGCGGTTGCGGCGGCGCCGATTCCTGGTTGGGCAGCGCGGCGGCGCCGTATACGGCGGCCGACGATGCAAACACCAAGCGCTTGCAATCGAATTCAAGGCACAGCCGGGCGATACTGTCGGCGGTCGCCAAGTTGAGGCGATAGTTGAGCGCGGGATCGCGGAAGCTTTCCGGAACGCTGACCAGCGCCGCCAGATGCAGCGCCCCCGCGAACCGATGCCGCTCGAACAAAGCCCGCATCACCGCCTCATCACCGGCGTCGGCGAGCGCCCACTCGAAGTTCGGCGACGAGCGCGCGCCGGCCAAATTTTCCAGGTGTCCGGTCCGCAGATTGTCAACCCCGACCGCGCGCCGCCCTTGGCCGAGTAACCATTCGACGGAATGGCTGCCGATGAAACCGGCCGCGCCGGTCACCAAATACGTTGGCGTCATGTGCTGCTCTCCAGGTCCGCCATTGGAAGAGAGATGGATGCTTGCCGAGCGGAGGCCGCTTACAATACTGGCTTTATGGATGCTCGCACAACCTTGACCACGCGCGCCCGGCTGTTCGATTGGCGTTTTCTGGCGCCACGCTATTGGCCGATCTGGCTGGGCCTGGGCCTGATGAAGCTCATGGTCGCGCTGCCGTTTCGCTGGCAATTGGCCATCGGCGGACAAGCCGGCCGCTGGCTGGGCAAATTGGCCCGCCGCCGCCGCCGCATCGCCGCGATCAATCTGGAGTTGTGCTTTCCAGATCTGTCTCCGACGCAGCGGGCCACCTTGCTAGAGGCGCATTTCGCCGCGCTGGGCATGGGCTTGTTCGAAACGGCGCTGGCTTGGTGGGCGCCGGATGCGAGGCTGCGCGGATTGGCCCGAATCGAGGGCGCGGAGCATCTCGAACAAGCGATGGCTCGCGGCAAGGGCGTGATCCTGCTGACCGGGCATTTCACCACGCTGGAGCTGGGCGCCCGCTTCATGACCTTGCGGCAGCCGTTCCACGCGATGTACCGGCCCCACAAGAACCGATTTTACGAAATCGCCCAGCGCCACCAACGCGAATGGCGATGCAAATTGCCGCCGCTGCCGCGCGACGACCTGCGCGGCCTGCTGCGCGCTTTCAAGCGGGGACGAGCGGTTTGGTATGCCCCCGATCAGAATCTCGGCGCCCGCAACAGCGTCTTCGTGCCCTTTTTCGGGGTAACGGCCTGCACGATCACCGCCACCTCGCGGCTGGCGGCGCTGAGCGGCGCGGCGGTGGTGCCGTATTTTCCCAAACGGTTGCCCGGCGCGACCGGTTATGAGGTCGTCATTCTGCCCGCGCTGGCCGACTTTCCGAGCGCGGATGTCGAAGCCGATACCCGGCGCATCAACCAACTGCTGGAGCAGCACGTCCGCCAAGCGCCCGAACAGTATCTCTGGGTCCACCGCCGCTTCAAGACCCAACCGCCGGGCAAGTCCAGCCCGTACCAGCCGTAAGCCCGAATCGCCCCCATGCCTTATCGCGTCGATCTGCCGGCCGACCCGCGCATCCGCCGGATCCTGGTCATCAAATGGAGCGCCATGGGCGACGTGATCATCGCCTCCGCCTTGTTCGAGGACATCGCCCGCGCTTTTCCGAATCGGGAAATCCATCTCAACACTCTCCCTGCCTGGAAAAGTCTGTTCGAGCGCGATTCTCGATTCGACCGGGTGTTCGCCGTGGAGTTACGCGACCGCCGGCATCGAAGTCGCCAGATTTTGGAATGGCTGCGACAGGTCCGGGCGGAGCATTATGACCTGGTGATCGACTTGCAGTGCAACGACCGCTCCCGGCTGTTGCTCGGCCTGCTGTGGTTGGCCGGGTGCCGGATTCCCTACCGGCTCGGCAACCGCCAACGGCTTCCTTACAACATCGCGCCCGCCGATCTGCCTAAACCGGTTCACACCATCACCCGTAGCCGAGCCGCCCTCCAGGCCGGCGGTATCCCGGCAACCACGCCC
>JAEUPW010000034.1 GCA_016790045.1 Candidatus Competibacteraceae bacterium | reverse complement strand
GCACACCTTTGGCGTGCTGGCCGCCCTGGCCAGACCCGGTCAAGGCAGTTTCCATCGCGACGATGTGTATCTGCCGATCACGCCGATGTTTCACGTCCACGCTTGGGGGGTGCCGTACGTGGCGACCACCTTGGGCGTCAAACAAGTCTATCCGGGACGCTACGTGCCGGAGCGGCTGCTGGAGCTGATCGCGCGGGAACAGGCGACTTTCTCCCACTGCGTGCCGACCATCCTGCAAATGCTGCTGGCGAGCCCTAAAATCGACGAGATCGATCTATCGCGCTGGAAGGTCATTATCGGCGGCGCGGCCTTGCCGCAAGCCCTGGCCAAACAGGCGCGCGCCCGAGGCATCGACATCTTCGCCGCCTACGGCATGTCGGAAACCTGCCCGATCCTGACGTTGGCGCAACTGAAACCGCACATGATGGCGTGGGACGAAGAGCGGCAACTGGAAATCCGCTGCAAAACCGGCCTGCCCATCCCCATGGTCGAACTGCGAGTGGTGGACCCTGAAATGAACGATTTGCCGCACGATGGCAAGACCCCCGGCGAAGTGGTGGTTCGCTCGCCGTGGTTGACGCAAGGCTATCTCCAGGACGCGCAAACCTCCGAACAGCTTTGGCGCGGCGGCTATCTGCACACCGGCGATATTGGCGTCATCGATCAGGAAGGCTATCTTAAGATCACCGATCGGCTGAAAGACGTCATCAAGACCGGCGGCGAGTGGCTTTCCTCGCTGGAGCTGGAAGATTTTATTCTCAAACACCCGGCGGTGGCGGAAACCGCGGTCATCGGCGTACCTGACCCGAAATGGGGCGAACGGCCGGTCGCGCTGGTGGTGCTCAAAGGTGATCGGGCGAGCGAAATCGACGAAGCGTCCCTGCGCGATTGGCTCAAAGCCTTCGTCGACCAGGGCCTGCTTTCCAAATGGGGCATTCCTGACCGAATGTTGTTCGTGGAAACCATCCCGAAAACCAGCGTGGGCAAGCTCGACAAAAAGCTGATGCGAGACCAGTATAAAAAAATGCACCGACAGGGCTGAACGCGCGGGGAATCAAAATCCGCCCGAAATGCCTAACAGCAGGCTCAAGCCGCGAGACCCTCAGTTTCGGATCCCGACATGCTGACAATGAAGGAGACTTTAAGAATGATGAAACGAACCTCTATCAGTTTGATGGCCTTAGCCTTGGCCGCCGCCGGCTCTTTGCCGCTTCCGGCCAATGCCCAGCAAACCGCCGCGCCTCCCGCGGCGACCGAAAAAGACACGCCGCCGCCGGCGGGCAGCCAGGACTGGTCGCCGGCTGGCGGATCGGTTCAGGTCAAGACTTCCGACAGCGGCATCCGCTATGCGTCAGGCGGCGTGGGCGCGGGCGAGCGCGACGAACTTCGCGCCATGGCCAACCAATTCAATTTGCAAATCATGTCCGCCATGCAGGGCGGCGGCGAGTATTTGGCGGATATGGGCATCAAAATCATGGACTCGAAGGGCGCGACGGTTTTGAGCGCCACTTCGAAAGGACCGTACTTTCTCGCCCAGCTCCCGCCCGGCAGCTACACCGTGGAAGTGAGCGCGAAGGATCAGACCCAGAAACAATCCGCCCAAGTGGGTAAAAGCCAAGCGCAGTTGAATTTCTACTGGCGATAAGCGACGCTTCGCCCTGGGCTCCCCTCTTGCCAAAGGCAAAGAGGGGAAAATGCCCACGAGCTTCCGGGGAGTTCGCCGCGTTGACGGCATCGCCTTTAATTGGTCGATAAGGGCGCCGACCGTTCGGGACCTTTATTCCCCGAACTCCGCTGTTGCTCCAGCAACTGTTTTGCCTCTTTGGAGCCCGTGTGTTTCACGATCTCCGCCAAAGTCGGAATTCGCAGCGTCGCCCCCACTTTCATCTGATCCATACCGGTTTTGGCAAAGGCTTGAGGGTTTGCCATAAACAAGGCGCGCATCATCGCGTCTTTGCTGATGCTCGGGTCGGGTCGCACCCGAGTGGCGATATCCCAAAGCCGTTCGTTGGCGGTCACAGGCCCGTAATGTTCGCCCGCTCCAGGAGATGGGTTGCTCGCTGAAACTTTAGTCGCCGCTTCGTTTGGCGCTGAGAACACAGCGCTTTCGACGGATTTGGCAGCTTTGAAGGCCAGCGCCTTTCGCGGATCGGACGCCGCTGGCGAGTTTGCGCTGTCCCTGATATCCCTCTGAGTTTTAGGCGCATTCCGATCTTCGGCGATAATCGATTCGGGCGCGATCTGGATCGGAATGGCGAAGGCCGGAATTTTCAATGCCGCAGCCATCACCTCCGAGGTCGCGGAAAACAATAGCGGAGTTGCCGAGACCGGTTCCAGCAACGGTGAAGCCGGGCGAGTCGGGGTGACCGAACTTCCCGCTATCGAAGCTTTCAGCCGCTTTTCGGCGCCAGAAATCTCGCCCGAGGGCAAGCCTTTTTCCTTCTTGGCGATTTCGGTTCTTGCCGCGACTGCCGGCGGATCGGCTTTATCGTTCGCTGCGGGGCCAAGGGCTAACAAGTTTAACGGCGAAGGGTCAGCGACCGACGGAGCGGGCGTCAGCCCGGTCGCTAGCGCCAGCCCCTCGACAGGCATGGGCTCCAGAGACGGTGGCGGGGGCAACGGGTAGGTTTTCAGCCCATCGACCTCGACCTGAAGCAATTCTATCCTGTCCTCCGACTTGGCCGGCGGCGCACCGTTGGCCGGCGACGCATCGTTTGCTGGCAGGGGATCTGTTTTGGCCTCCGCCAAACGCCTGGCGACCGGGGAACCGCTAAAATCGGCAATTTCCCGCAAGCTTGGAACGCGCAAAACCGAACCCGCGATCAAGCCATCGACGCCGGCCTTGGAAAAAGCTTTCGGGTTCGCCTTATGCAAGGCTTTCATCATCTGATCGGGTGTGATGCCAGGATCGGGGCTGAGCTTCAGAGCGATTTTCCACAATCGTTCGCCCGCTCCGACCGGCCCATAGCTATCGCCTGCTTTATACTGCTTGTTCGGATCGGGCGCCGAACTCGTGTCCGCCGATGAGGCCGGCGCTGCCGCAGCGGCTTGAGTCGCTTCAGCCGCCGCAACCGAAGCGTCCGGCGCCGGACTCGAAATCGCAGGTGTCGCCGCGAGCGCCGGAACGGCTGCCGTCGGATTTGGAGCCGTCATCGCAACCGGACTTGGCGCCGGCGCGGGTGCCGGAGTCGCTGCTGTCGGCGCCGCTGTTGGCGTCGGAACCGAAATTTCAGTTGGGGCCTTTGCCGGTGCCGGCGTCGAATCCGCCACTACCGCCGGTGTTGGAGCGGGCGTTGGGGTCGCAACCCCCGCCGGCGTCGCCGGCGGCGGCGCTGGAGCCGCTACCGTCGTGGCCGCTGGCGTCGGCGCCGCAATCGACGCCGGTGGCACCACGGGCTTCACCGGCTCTGCGGCCGCTTTCGGGGCGGGCGCGGCGGCATCCGCGACAACCGGCGAAACGGGCGCCGGAACGGCCGCCGCAGCGGATTTTGTTTCTGCTGGAAGGGCGGCAGAGGGCGGTGCGGCGGCGGCGCTGGCGGGCGCTTCGTTCAAAACGGTCTTGGTGCGGTCGCCGGACTGTTTGGCCAAGCGCTTTACCGGATCGAGGAATACCGTAAACTCGCGATACGTTTTGCCGCGCGGCCAGCCGAATTCCAACAATAAACCGAGCGACGGTTCGCGCACGGGTTGGGTCGAAACCACCTTGACGTAAACATCCCCTTCCGGGTTGTATTCGATGGAGAAAACCAGTTTGGTCAACTGCGCCGACCGTTCGAGGCTAAACTCCTTGAACATGGGCTGAGGAGCCAGTTTGATGGAGACTTTTTCCACGTCTTCGGGCTTTAAGCCCGGCAAGGGGATCCTGGCGTCGAACAGTTGATTCAGGGAGGAATTGACTTGGATTTCGCCGATCTCCAAGGCCAGGGCGCAGGCCGGTCCCAGCACTAGCAGAATCAGCCACCCGCGAAACGATTTGCGGAACATGAACGAACCCTCACGATCGGGAAGCGGCTCAAACGATAATCCCATACCGGCCGCTTTGGCGTTGAGCCATTTTAGGATGATAGGCGTTTACTGACGACTCCAAGGCTTCGGTCGCGCCTGCAATTTTCATTTCACCAGACGACTCCCATGCTCGAAGATGACGGCTTGCCGGCTCTCGCGACAACGATCCCGCCTTCCGCTCGCGACGCGGAGCACGAAACCCGGTTGCTGATCTTGCTGCGAGAGCTGCTGCTCGAAACCCATCGGTCGGATCGGGCGGCCGCCGCGCTCGCGCTGGACAGCCATCTGGACCGGGACTTGGGTCTGGACAGCCTATCCCGCACCGAACTGTTGCGCCGGATCGAGCGCTCATTTCAGATCGCCTTGACCGAACCCATGTTGCTGGCCGAGACGCCGCGCGCGTTGCTCGATCTGATTTTGCGGGCCAAAGGCCAGCCTGTTTCATCTTCCGACCCCGGAGTTCTCGACCGGCCGATCGAGCGTCCCGCGCTCGCTGGCGAACCCGCCCGACCCGGAGCGCCGGAGCAGGCCACGACCTTGATCGACATGCTGGACTGGCACGTCCAGCGCCATCCCGAGCGAACGGCCATCCAAGTGCTCGGCAACGAGGATCGGATCGAGGCCGCCTTCACGTACGGCAGCCTGCAACGGGGCGCGGCGGCCGTGGCGGCCGGGCTGCGCGAGCGCGGCTTGCAACCGCTGCAAACCGTCGCGATCATGCTCCCGACCGGCAGCGACTATTTTCTCAGTTTCTTCGGTATCTTGCTCGCAGGCGGCGTGCCGGTGCCGATTTATCCCCCGGTGCGACCGTCGCAAATCGAGGAACACCTGCGCCGTCACGCGCGGCTGTTGGACAACGCGCAAACCGTGACGCTGATCACCGTCACCGAGGCCAAACTGGTGGCCCGCCTGCTGCAAACGCACGTCGAAACGCTGCGTCATGTCGCCACGGTGGCGGAACTCCAGCAATCCTCGGCCACCTGGACGCCCAGCCCGGTCCGGGACCGGGATTTGGCTTTCCTGCAATACACGTCC
The DNA here is from genome assembly GCA_016790045.1 of Candidatus Competibacteraceae bacterium. Lineage (GTDB taxonomy): Bacteria > Pseudomonadota > Gammaproteobacteria > Competibacterales > Competibacteraceae > Competibacter_A. The sequence goes on along the minus strand of JAEUPW010000034.1, from coordinate 29,322 downwards.
GGCAGCACGGGCAACCCGAAAGGCGTCATGCTCAGCCACGCCAATTTGCTGGCCAACCTGCGCGCCATGGGCCAGCGGGTGATGGCCAGCTCCAGCGATATCTTCGTGAGCTGGCTGCCACTTTATCACGACATGGGCTTGATCGGCGCTTGTCTGGGCGGCTTGTATCACGCTTTTCCGTTGGTCGTGATGTCGCCCTTGAGCTTCCTGGCCCGGCCGGTCAGTTGGCTGCGCGCGATTCACCGCTATGGCGGCACCCTGTCGGCCGCACCCAACTTTGCTTTCGAGCTGTGCGCGCGCAGCATCCCGGATCACGAGCTGGAGGGGCTGGACCTCGGTTCCTTGCGGATGCTTTGCAACGGCGCTGAGCCGGTCAATCCGGGCACGATAGAGCGGTTCAGCGCCCGGTTCAAACCCCACGGCTTTCGGCCGGAAGCGCTGGCTCCAGTTTACGGCCTGGCCGAATGCTCGGTCGGGTTGGCTTTGCCCGCTCCAGGCCGAGGCCCTCGCTTCGATTCGGTTCAACGCGATAGCTTCGTCGCCGAGGGCTTCGCCCGGCCGGCCCGCGCCGACGATCCGACGGCGCTGCGCTTTCCGGCTTGCGGGCCTCCGCTCCCCGGTCACGAAATCCGCATCGTGGACGAGCGCGGCCGGGAAGTGCCGGAACGCCGCGAGGGCCAGCTGGAATTCAAAGGCCCCTCGGCCACCGCGGGCTATTATCGCAATCCTGCCGCCACCCGCGCTCTGTTTCCGCACGGCGCCGCTTGGCTGGATTCCGGAGACCGCGCTTACCTTGCCGCAGGCGAGGTTTATCTGAGCGGCCGGGCCAAGGATTTAATCATTCGCGGCGGCCGCAATCTCTATCCCTACGAGCTGGAACAAGCCATCGGCGAACTTGCGGGCGTGCGCAAGGGCTGCGTGGCCGTCTTCGCCAGCGACGACCCCGCGACGGGCAGCGAACGCCTGGTGGTGGTCGCCGAAACCCGCGCCGCCCCAGCGGATATTCTGGGTGACTTGCGCCAGCGCATTCAAGGGGCCAGCGTCGATTTGCTGGGCGTTGCGCCCGACGATGTGGTGCTCGCGCCCCCGCATTCCGTGCTCAAAACCTCCAGCGGCAAAATTCGCCGGGCGGCGGTGCGAGACTTGTACGAACGCAAACTGCTGGGGCGCGGCGGCCGGGCGTTATGGTTGCAACTTGCCCGAATCGCCCTCGATGGCGGCCTCGCTCAAACGCGGCGGCTGTGGGGCAAAACCCGGGAGGGGCTGTACGCCGCCCGCGTTTGGACCCTGTTCGGATTGCTCGCCCCTGCCACCTGGCTGGGCGTCATGCTCCTTCCCGAGCCGGCGTGGCGCTGGCGCTTCAGCCGGAACGCGGCCCGGCTACTGGCCCGCTTGTCCGGGACCGCCTTGGCCGTGCGCGGGCTGGAACACCTGCCGCCCGGCCCTTGCATCCTCGTCGCCAACCATTCCAGCTATTTGGACGCCTATATCCTGCTGGCGGCTCTGCCGCGCCCGTTCCATTTTGTGGCCAAGCGGGAGCTATTGGCTAACCCGTTGATCGGCAAACCGCTGGAACGAATCGGCACGCTCTTCGTCGAGCGCTTCGATCTCCAGCGCAGCGCCGCCGAAGCCAATCAAATCGTCGCGGCCGCCCAAAGCGGCAAGTCTTTGGCCTTCTTCCCGGAAGGCACTTTCACCCGCATGCCCGGTTTGCTTCCGTTTCGGATGGGCGCGTTCGTGGCGGCGGCCCAAGCGGGAACGCCGGTTTCGCCGACCGTCATTCGCGGCGCGCGCTCGATCCTGCGCGCCGGCTCCTGGTTCCCGCGCCGGGGGGCGCTGGACGTCAGCGTCGAGCCCGCCATCGCGCCGACCGGCGCTGACTGGGCGGCGGCGGTACGGTTGAAGGAAGCCGTCCGCGCGGTGGTCCTCAACGGTTGCGGCGAGCCCGACTTGAGCGATACCGACGGGCAATAAGTCCGCTTTTAGCGCTCTTTGCCCGTTTTCTGACGTCGTTACCCCGCTACATTCTCCTCCCTAAAACGTCTTGGTTTCATGACGCCCGTATGAAGCCATCGTCCGCTGTCGCCGCTTCATCGATCACACCACCACTGCATCCCGGATCATCGGATCTGCCCCAATTGTAATTAAATTATTACATAATTAGCTAAAACATCGTTGAAATAAAAACACATCACTTGACTTATTTAAGGCTTAAGTGTACCTTTATTTATATATTTTGTAGGATTCAAGGAATAGGTTCTCTCGTTGCGAGTCAGGGCCATACCGTTTTTCCAAAATCAAGAAAATAAGGCAAGATCGTGATAACCATCAATAATCTTTTGAAAAGCAAACGGATACGCTCCAAGCAACAACCCAGCCTGCCGTTGCGCGCCTTAGCGCTAGCGGTTTTGGGGCTGCTCGCGAGCGCGAGCGGCGTTCGCGCGCAGGAGCCTGGAGTGACGCCGAGCGCAATTCGCGTCGGTTCAGTCCTGGACCTGGAGGGCGAATCCAAGATGCGGGGACGGGCCATCAAAGCGGGCCTCGAAACCGCTTTGAAGAACGAAAAAGTTCAAGGGCGCGCCATCGAATATCTGGTTCTGAACGATTCTTTCAACCCGAAAGCCGCGGTTGAAGCGACCCGGCAGTTGGTCGATCAGGGTGCTTTCGCCATGCTCGGCAACACCGGCGGGCCCTCGATCAAAGCCGCATTGCCGCTCTTGGCGGAAAACAAAGTTCCAGCGGTCGGCTTTCCCATCGGCGTGGATTTTTTGCGCAACGGCAAAGGCGATATCGTCAACTTGCGCGCCAGTTTCGCTCAGGAAGCGGCCCTGGTGCTGGACGCCGCCTTGAGTTCGGGGATCAAGCCTCAGGAAATTTGCGCCTACTTGCCCAACGACGCCGGCGGAATTTCGAATTTGGCGGCTCTCACCAAGATATTGGCCAAGCAGCCCAACATGGCGGATACCGTGAGCAAGCTGGAACAAATCATCGCGATGACCGGCGACGAACCCAACCGCAACGGCATCGGCCCGGTCGGCTTTTTCACCCGCCACACCCAGATGCAGGCGCGACCGGGTTACGATTCGCTGAAACAGTGGGAAAAAACCGCCAATACCCGCTGCCGGCTGGTGATGACGGTGGGCGGCACCAACCTACCGCTGACCAACTTCATCAGCTACTCGCGCTACAAGGGCGAAACGTGGCCGATCAGCGTCACCTCGCAAGTCGAAGTGACGACGTTCAAGGATGATTTGAAGAAGAACAAAGTCCTCGACAAGATCGTGTTGACGCAAGCGGTGCCCGCCTTGGACTCCTCCCTTCCCATCGTCGAGGAGGCGCGCAAAGCCTTGGGCGAACGTTTCGACAGCTCGTCGCTGGAGGGTTACATGGTCGGCAAGATGTTTGTGACCATCCTGCGCAACGTTAAAGGCGAGATCACCCGATCCAGTTTTCTCGATGCCGTGCGCGGCCACAGCTTCGATCTCGGCGGCCTGTCGCTGGATTTCACCAACGACAATCAAGGCTCCGATTTCGTCCAGCTTCTCGCCCTGGAAGACGGTGCCTTCAAACCCAAGACCGCCCAACAACTCCAGCAGCTCTTGAAGAAATAGCCTGGTTCCAGGCGCATCGCGCGGGTCCGACACCGCCCGAATTGTGGCGGTGCCGGACTAAAAATATTTGGGAAACGGGCTGTCAAACAGCTTTCGCTTCGTTTCTGACAGGCTTTGACAAGTTGGCGCCTCTTTCCCAGCAATCAAATCCCTTGTTGTAGCGTTGCGAGCGCAACGTCTTCGTCTCCGCTTCGACATGGCCCGGCAACGCCCGCGCGCCGGCCCGCGCGCAACCCCCGGCGAGGTGCTCGCCGGCAGATCGACAAGACAGCGAGGGGCAGAATCATTATCATGGCCTTCCTCCGTTTCCCCGAGCGCCTCTGGCCGGACACCCTGACGCCATGAACAGCCCCATCGTTTTCGCCGCGAACTCGCCGACCCGATTGGTCGCTTACAGCGTGGCGCTGGCGGCGCTGGCGGTCGCGCTGTCGCCGCTGAGCATTCCCACCGGGATCGCCAAGGTGTCCCCCAGCCAGCATTTCATCAATGTCATCGCCGGAGCGCTGGTGGGGCCGTGGTGGGGATTGGCGGTCGCGGCCGTCACCTCGCTGGTGCGCAACGCGCTGGGCCTGGGCACGCCGCTGGCGTTTCCCGGCAGCATCTTTGGCGCGGTGCTGGCCGGTCTGGCTTATCGCCATACCCGCAACATCTATTTCGCCGCGCTGGGCGAGATCATCGGCACCGGCCTGATCGGGGCCACCGTCGGCGCGCTGGTGATCGCGCCTTACTTGATGGGGAAACAGATCGCGCTGACCCTGCTGGTCCTGCCCTTCCTGCTCTCCTCGGCGGCCGGCGCGATTTTGGGCGTCATCGGCCTTCAAGTGCTGAAACGGTTGGGCTATTTGCGCTGACCGCGCCGGAACGCGCTTGATCGTCTGCCAAAATCTCCGCTATCGCTATCCGGCAGCGGGCGACGCGATCCTGCAAGAGCTGAATTTCGCCGTCGCGGAGGGAGAATTCGCGCTGTTGGCCGGCGCGAGCGGTTCCGGCAAGTCCACTCTATGCCGGCTGTTGAACGGCCTGATCCCGCATTTGCACGGCGGCGAGGCGAGCGGCGTTTTGACCGTGGCCGGCAACGACCCGCGCGCGACGCCGCCTTATCGGATGTGCGGCGCGGTCGGCCTGCTGTTGCAGCGGCCCGACGCGCAATGTTTGGCGACCACCGTGGCCCGCGATATCGCTTTTGGCCCCGCCGCCCAAGGCCAAGATCGGGCCACCATCGCCCGCCGGGTGCGGGAAACCGCCGAATGGCTCGATATCGTTCACCTGCTCGCGCGCGCTCCCCACACGCTCTCCGGCGGCGAACAGCAGCGGGTGGCGCTGGCCGGGGTGCTGGCCATGCGACCGCGCCTGCTGGTTTTGGACGAGCCGTTCGCTTTTCTGGACGCGGCGGGCGCGGCGCAATTGCGCGGGCTGCTGCGACGCCTGCATGAAACCGGCGTTACCCTGATGGTCGCGGAACACCGCATCGAGCAAATTGCCGATATCGCCGACCGCGTGCTGGTGCTGGATCGCGGTCGCTTGGTGGCCGATGGGCCACCCGGCCCGATCCTGTCCGGCGATGTCGCCGCCTGGGGTTTGGATGACGGGATGGACGGCCCGCGCCCGGCGCCGCCCCGACCGGCCGTCACGGCCGCCGAAAGCATCGTGGAATGGGATGAAGTCCATTGCGAGCGCGACGGCCACCCCGTGCTCCAGGGCGTCCGCCTGAAAATCGGAAGCGGCGAAACCGTCGCGCTGCTCGGCGCGAACGGCGCCGGCAAAAGCACCCTGCTCCGCCACGGCAACGGTTTGCTGCGAGCGCAACGCGGCGCGGTGCGCGTGTTGGGGCAAGCGATCGGCCGTCGTCCGGTGGCGGAGCTGGCTCGAACGGTCGGGCTGGTGATGCAACATCCGGCGCGGATGCTGTTCGCCCCGACGGTCCGCGCCGAACTGGCCGCCGGCCCCAGGGCCTTGCAACGTTACGATCCCGTCTGGTGCGCGCGCTTGAGCGAGCGCTTCGGGCTCGACGGCCTGCTCGACCGACCGCCGCAACTGCTCAGCGCCGGCGAGCAGCGGCGAGTCGCCATCGCGGCGGTGCTGGCCGGACGGCCTCAGGCCCTGTTGCTGGACGAACCGACCGCCGGTCAGGACGCGCGCGCGCGCGCCGCCTTGCGCGCCTTGCTCGCCGAATGCGCCCGCGAAGGTCTGGCGATCGCCGTCGCGACCCACAATCTGGCCTGGGCGCGCGCGCTCTGCCCGCGCTGGGCGGTGTTGTGCGAGGGCCGCATCGCCGCCGATGGCCCACCCTCCGAGGTGCTCGCTCGGCCCGATGTGCTGCACCGCGCCCGTTTGGCCGCCCCGAGAGCGGAAGGGGCTTGATGGAGCCGCCGAATCCCGCATCGCTGGCGGCGCTGCTCGAACCGGGCGGGCGTTTCGACCCGCGCGCCAAGCTGGTCGCTTATCTGTTCGGTTTCGCTTGGGTGCTGCTGGCGACGCAGCTTGCGGCCTTGGCGCTGCTCAACGCCGCCGCGCTGGCCGGGGTGGCGCTGGCGCGCGCCGGCCGGCCGTGGCGGCGCGCGCTGCGGCTGCTGTGGCCCACCTTGCTGATGTTCGCGCTTATCGTCGGTTTCAGCGAAGGGCCGGCGGCGGCGGCCGGCGCGGTCATGCGCTTGTCGGCCCTGGTGGCGATCAGCGCGCTGTTCTTCGCGGCCACGCCGCCCGAGGAACTGGGCGAATCGCTGTTGGCCAGCGGTTTGTCGCCGCAAGCCGTGTTCTTGCTGGAAGGCACCTTGCGCTTCGCGCCGACCATGGCGCTTATAGTCAGAGAGGTCAAAGAGGCGCAAGAAAGCCGGGGCATTCGCTTGGATGGCCTTTACCTGCTCCGCAACGGCGTCGCGCTGCTGGCGCCGTTGCTGGCGGATGTGATGCGCTTCGCCGATGATCTGGCCGAAGCCCTGGAAGCGCGCGGTTTCGGCGGCCCACGGCGCACTCCTCTCGGCGATTACCGTTTCAAATGGCGCGATTGGGCGCTGGTGGCGGGCATGGCGGCCGCCACGGCGGCGCTGATCGCCTGGTCGCCCGTCTACGCCACTTTCTCCACCCAGGGATGAAATTGAAAATAAACCAGCAGCAACCCGCCGAACACGATCCGATACCACGCGAAAGGCGCGAAGCTGTGTTGGCCCACATACGCGATCAAGAAGCGCACGACCGCAAGCCCCCCCAGGAACGCCGCCACAAAACCGACCGCAAACACTGGAACATCGGACGCGCTCAGGTTGTTCCATTCCTTCAATAAACTGTATCCGGTCGCGGCGAACATGATCGGGATCGCCAGAAAAAAGGAAAACTCCGTGGCCGCAAACCGGGACAGGCCGCCCACCATGCCGCCCATGATGGTCGCGCCCGAGCGCGACACGCCGGGAATCAGCGACACGCTTTGGGCGACGCCAACCACCAGCGCGTCCCGCCAGCTCATGTCCGCCACGGTTTGAACCCGGCCCGTTCGCGCGTAGCGCTCGACCAGCAAAATCGCGATGCCGCCCAAGACCAGCGCCACCGCCACGGTGACCGGATTGAACAGATAGCGCGTGATCTGATCGTGCAGGATGAACCCCAAAATCGCCGCCGGCGCAAACGCGATGGCCAGATTGGCGATCAGCCGTCGCGCTTGCGGATCGCGGTTGAAATTCGCCAAGGTATCGCGCAAGCGCTGCCGGTAAATCCAGACCACGGCCAGAATCGCGCCCAGTTGAATGAAAACTTCAAAAGTCTCCGCTCGCGGCCCGGTGAAATTCAGAAAATCGCCCGCGATAATCAAATGGCCGGTGCTGGAAATCGGCAGAAATTCCGAGGCGGCTTCGACCAGCCCCATGATGAGGGCTTTAAATAGCAATACAATATCCAAAATGACTCCTCGCCGGTAAGCTGAATCCGGGCTCAAAAAAAGCGCGTTATTTTAGCAAGCTCGCCCCGCGCCCACTATTCCGGCGCAGCCAAGCGGCTTCGTTTTCAGTCAACCTTTTGAACTTATTGCCTTTTGACGATCTAACCACAAGCGCGTTTCAGTTGGGTGGAGGCGAACATGCTCTCGCTGCGTTGGCTGACTTTGTACGCTGTCGTCGCTCTGTTACCTTGGGTCTTGGGCCCTGCGGCGGCCCAGCAGATTTATAAATGGACCGACGAAAGCGGCCGGGTGCATTACGGCGCCAAGAAACCCGAAAACGCGCCGCAAGCCCACGAACTCGATATCGCCACGCCATCGCCCGCGCCCTCCTCACCGACCGACTCCTCGGCCGAGATCGCGCGAATCCGGGCCTTGTCGGAGCAAATGGCCAGCGAGCGGCAAGCGTTGGAACAAGCGCGCCGGGAGCAAGCGCTCCACGAGCTGGAACGCGAAAACCAGCGGTTGCAAAAAGAATTGCTGACCAGGCAACTCCAGCAGGAACAGGAGGCAAAACCACCCGAGAACGAGGTGATCCTTTATCCGCCGACCTACGCTTATCCGCCGGTTTATCCGCCTCCATCTTATCCGCCGCCCTGCGAACCCTGGCCGAATTGCCGCCGCCCGCCTCCGCCACCCGTGCAGCCACCCAGGCCGCCGGCGGTCAAACCCCATCCGCCTTTCAACCCCAAACCGGTCGGCGTCGACACGAAACCGCGCGGCGCGTTTTGGTGAAGGCGAGAGCGGGGAACGGGTGGCGGCTTCGGCCGGCGCGTCGGCTTATGCGTCCGCGGCCGGCTCGAACCAGGCCAGGCGCGAGCGCAAACGCACGACATCCCCGACGATCAACAACGCCGGCGAACGCACCTTGAGCTTGCCCAGCGAATCCGACAGCGTGGCCAGCGTCGCGCGATAAACCCGTTGCTCGGGCGTGGTGCCCCGCTCGATCAGCGCCACCGGCATCTCGCCCGCCACGCCGTGCTCGCGCAATTTTTCGCAGATGAAATGGACGCTTTTCAACCCCATGTAAAACACCACGGTCTGGCGCGGTTGCGCCAGCGCCGGCCAGTTCAAATCCAGCGCGCCCTCCTTGAGATGGCCGGTGACGAACACGCAGGCTTGCGCGTGATCGCGGTGGGTGAGCGGTATGCCGGCATAGGCGGCGCAACCGGCGGCGGCGGTCACGCCCGGCACCACCTGAAACGGGATGCCCGCCGCCGTCAGCGTTTCGATTTCTTCCCCGCCGCGCCCGAAAATGAAAGGGTCGCCGCCCTTGAGCCGCAACACCCGTTTGCCTTGCAGCGCCAAATCCACCAGCAACCGGTTGATTTCGCCCTGCGGCAAGACGTGATGCTCCGGCTCTTTGCCGACGAAAATCCGCTCGGTATGGGGCTCCAACAATTCCAAAACCGCCGGGCTGATCAGCCGATCGTAAACCGCGACATCGGCCTGTTTGAGCAGCCGCAACGCCTTCAAAGTCAGCAGTTCCGGATCGCCGGGGCCGGCGCCGACGAGATAAACCTCCCCGCGCGCGGCCGGGTGTTGGGGCGATGCTGGGTTCATCGGCCGGCTCTAACTCGATTGCGGATAACGGGCCACACGGCTTTCACGTTCGCTATTCTCCCGGCAAGTCAAACAAAATCGCCTCAAGCTCCGCTTGGCCGCTCGGCGCGAATGGCGGTCAAGGCCCCTTCCAGCCGCCGCCAATCAGCTTCCGTGCCCGGCAGGCCGAACCGCAGTCCCGAGGGCTCGTCAAAACGTCGGACCAAAATGCCGCGCCGGGCCAGCGCATCGCGCCAAAAGCGCGCCCGTGTCGCGGGAACCCACCGAAACAGCGCCGTGCCCGCCGCCGCCGGTAACTCGTGTCGCTGGAGCAGTTCCGCCAAGCGCTGGCTTGCCCCCGACAGCTCGAGGCGCGCGCGCGCTTGCCAGACGCGATCCGCCAGGGCTCGCGTCGCCGCCCACCGGCTGGGACCGGCCACTGCCCACGGGCCCAACCGCTCTTGCAACGGCTCCAGCAACGCCGCTTGCGCCAACACGAAACCGACCCGCGCGCCCGCCAAGCCGAAGAACTTGCCGAGCGAGCGCAAAATGACAAGTCCCGGCAACCCGGCATGACCGGACACGCTCGCCGCCGGCGTGGCGTCCACAAACGCCTCATCCACCACCAGCCAGCCGTTTCGCTCCGCCAAGCGCCGCCGCCAATCGAGCAGCGATTCGATCGAAAAGCCCAGGCCGGTCGGATTGTTGGGATTGGCCAGCACCAGCACATCCAATCGATCCGCGGCATCCGCCAATTCGGCGGCGTCCAGCAAGTCAACCCGATGGCCCGCCCGCCGCCAAGCGTGCGCGTGCTCGGCATAACTCGGATGCAACACGCCGATTCGAGCGCGGCCGCGCAACAGCGGCAAGACCTGAATCGCCGCTTGCGAGCCGGCCACCGCCAACAATTCCGCCGCGCCGTAATAGGCCGCCGCCGCGCTTTCCAGGCCATCCCCCGACTCCGGCAAGCGCTGCCAGACTCGCGGCGGAACCGCCGGAGGCGACCAGCCGTTCGGATTGATGCCGGTGGACAAATCCAGCCAATCGCCTGGCGGGATGCCGTAGCGCGCGGCGGCCGCCCGCAAACCGCCGCCGTGTTCAAGCAAGCAGCCACCCTCCGGCCAGAATCGCCGCCAGCCACAACCGGAGCGCCCGCCGCACCAGCGCGACCGCGCGGCCGATGTCGTCGGCGCGCGGGGCCATGCCCTCGCCCAGGGCCGGACGCTGTTGCCATTCGCCGCGATAGCGCGCCGGTCCGCCCAAGGCCAAACCCAGCGCGCCCGCGCCCGCCGCCATCACCGGTCCGGCGTTGGGGCTTTTCCAAAAAGGGGCCTGGGTCCGCCAGCAACGCCACGCCAAGGCCGGGGTCGCCCCGACCGCCAAATAGCTCAACGCCGTCAGCCGGGCGGGCAGCCAATTCAACAGATCGTCCAACCGGGCCGCCGCCCAGCCGAAATCCCGGTAACGCGGCGTTCGATAGCCCCACATCGCATCCAGGGTGTTGGCCAGCCGGTAAAGCACCACCCCCGGCACAAACGCCGCCACGAACCAAAACAGCGCGCCGAAAATGGCGTCGCAGCCGTTTTCCAAGACCGATTCCACCGCCGCCCGGCTGATGTGTTCTTCGTCGAGATCGCCGGTGTCGCGGCTGACGATCAAGCCGACCCGCTCGCGCGCCAGCGGCAGATCGCCCGCCCGCAAAGCCGCCGCCACCGCCTCGGCGTGTTCCGCCAAGCTGCGCGCGCCGATGGCCAGATACAGCGATCCCAAGGCGACAACCGGCCCCAACAGCGGAACGGCGGCCAGCAACCCCGCAAGCACCGCGCAGGGAACCAGCAGCAAAATGACCGCGCCGACGCCGCGACCGCGCCGGACCCGCGCGCCAGTCGCAGACGGCCCATAAGCGAGAGACTCCACCTTGCGCGCCAGCGCGCCGAACCCCACCAGCGGATGCCGGCGGCGCGGTTCGCCCAAGCTATCGTCCAGCAGCACCGCGCCGATGCAAAGCAGCGCGGTCAACATGCGCTTTCGCGCCGCCGCTCGGGCGGATCGCGGCGAAGGCAAACACCATCGTTCGGCGGCATCGGATCGTCCGGCGTCCAGGAAGGGCGCTAGTGTAGCCAAAAACCGGTCGAATCAGCCAAAATCCTTGGCCCCAAGATTTTTGGCCGACGCGCTCGCCAAGCCTGTTTTTTGAGCGCGTTGGCGCACAACCCCAAAAACCCGCACCAGCGAGGCTCAACGTGAACGCCAGCACCCTCATGATCCAAGGCACGACCTCCGATGCCGGCAAGAGCGTCATGGTCGCGGGCCTGTGCCGATTGCTGGCGCGACGCGGCGTGCGCGTGGTCCCCTTCAAGCCGCAGAACATGGCGCTCAACAGCGCCGTCACCATCGACGGCGGGGAGATCGGACGCGCTCAGGCGGTGCAAGCGCAAGCGGCGTTCCTGGAGCCGCACACCGACATGAACCCGGTGCTGCTGAAACCCAACACCGACATCGGCGCGCAAGTCATCATTCACGGCCGCGCCCTGACCAACATGGACGCCCGCCGCTATCACGATTACAAGCCGGTGGCGATGCGGGCGGTGCTGGAATCCTACGAGCGGTTGCGCGCGACCTATGACGCGGTGCTGGTGGAAGGTGCGGGCAGTCCGGCCGAAATCAACCTGCGCGACAACGACATCGCCAACATGGGTTTCGCCGAGGCGGTGGATTGCCCGGTATGGCTGGTCGGCGACATCGATCGGGGCGGCGTGTTCGCCCATTTGTACGGCACACTGGCCTTGCTCTCGTCCAGCGAGCGAAACCGCATCGCCGGGTTGATCGTCAACCGCTTTCGGGGCGATGCCGGCCTGCTGACGCCGGGGCTGGATTGGCTGGTTCGGGAAACCGGCAAGCCGGTGCTGGGCGTGCTGCCTTATTTGCAAGGCTTGCATCTGGAAGCCGAAGATGCCCTGCCGCGCGATTTGAACATCGCCAAAGATTCGGAACGGCTGCGGGTGGCGGTCCCGGTGTTGGCTCGGATCAGCAATCACACGGACCTCGATCCGTTGCGGCTGCACCCGCAAGTGGAGGTGCGCTGGATTCGGCCCGGCGACGCCATCCCGCCGAGCGATCTGGTCATTCTACCCGGCAGCAAAAGCACGCGCGGCGATTTGCGCCGTCTGCGCGAGCAAGGCTGGGACAAAGCTCTCGCCCGCCATCTGCGCTATGGCGGCAAGGTGATCGGCATTTGCGGCGGTTTCCAAATGCTGGGAAAACACGTCCGCGACCCCATCGGCCTGGAGGGCGAACCCGGCAGCAGCGCCGGCCTGAGTTTGCTCGATTTTGAAACCACGCTGGAGCCGGCAAAGCAATTGCGCCGGGTCGAAGGTCGCTTGCTGTTGGAGCAAGCGACGGTGACGGGTTACGAAATCCATGCGGGCGTCAGCGCCGGTTCCGCCCTCGCGCAGCCCGCCATCCGCCTGGACGACGGCCGGCTCGACGGCGCGCTGTCGCAGGACGGGCAACTGTTGGGCACTTATCTGCATGGCCTGTTCGACGCCGCGCCCGCCCGCGACGCGCTGTTGCGCTGGGCGGGTTTGGCGGTGCGGGAAACGCCCGATTATCGCCAGTTGCGAGAAGAGGGTATCAATAGACTGGCGGATGCCATCGCCGAGCATCTCGACCTGGGTTTGCTCGAACGGCTGTTGACCGGTTAAGCTTTGAATGTCGTCTTTTTCCAGCCATCCGCAACCACTTTTTCTTGATCGATTGTCAGATCGGCCATGAAAATTCAAACTCCCTTGATCCTGCTCCTGGGCTTGACCGCCATCAACGGCGGCATCGTGCTCTATCGCCAGCTACGCCAGCCGCCACCGGCTCCTCCCGCCGCAGCGACGCCCTCGGCGGTTGTCCCGTCCACCGTCCCGACGCCGCCGGCGAATCCGACCCCGCCCGCCGCATCGGAACTGGCTCAGCCTTCGCCGTCGGCAGCGCGTCCGCCGGAGCCTCGGACGCCGGCCAAGCCGCCTTCCGATCGGGTGGCGATGCTGGATCAAAAACCGCGTTATCTTCCGCCGCTACCGGGAGCGACGCTGCCGCCCAAGGCCAGCGCCAACCGGATTGTCGTGGAAAAAAAAGCGCGCCGGCTGACGCTGTTTAAAAACGATAAGCCGCTCAAAAGTTACGAGATCGCGCTCGGCCGCCAGCCGGAGGGACCCAAGCGTTTCCAGGGCGACAACAAGACGCCGGAGGGCCTTTATCAGATCAGCTTTCGCAAGAAGAACAGCGAGTTTCATCGCGCCTTGCGCATCTCCTATCCCAGTTCGGCGGATGTCGCCTTCGCCGCCAAACAAAACCGTTCGGCCGGCGGAGACATCATGATTCACGGTCTGCCCAACGGGATGGGCTGGCTGGATTCGGCCCACCGGCTGCGCGATTGGACGGCGGGCTGCATCGCGGTGACCAACGCCGAAATCGAGGAAATCTGGCGGGCCGTCCCCGATGGGACGCCGGTGGAAATCCGGCCCTGAAGCCTTGATCGCCAGCGCGCGGTTTGACCGTTTTGACGGAGCCAAAGGGTCTGTCCGGATGATCGGGCCGCACGCTCACAGCACGACCGAGTGAAGCCGCGCGGGCTTTGTTCAGAACATGGTGTTCGCGTTGGCGGACTCCGCCGGAACCGGCTGAAGGACGTCCCAATGTTCGACAATTTTTCCCAGCGAATCAAACCGATAAATATCAATCCCGGCGGTCTCACGACCGTTCCAATCGGGATATCGAACGTGTACGAACGCCAGATCGCCATCGACGCCCACACGCTTCACTTCATTAGGCAGGCTTCCGGCGGTTTGGAGGTAGCCTGCCAAAGCGCCGGTGCCGTCGGGGAATAAAGGATTGTGCTGAATGTAAGGCCCGGCGAAAATTTGCTCCATCAGTTGATGTTTTCCCTTGTTGAAGACTTCGCCGTAAAGCGTGTTGATGGTCTGAAGGATGTGTTCTCTCGATCTCATTTCACCGCTCCTCACGCGCGGAAGTTGCGCCCGAAAAGCGTATCGCGCAGACTATCTATTCGCAAGTAAGTACCTGTAGGTTACTAGTTACCTGTGTGAGTGGAGCGCGAGCGATGTGGAACGCCCTTGACCCCAATTGCCCCACGAGATCGCTGTTGGATCGAATTGGCGATAAATGGAGCGTCCTGATTCTTGTCGCCCTTGAGCGTAGCCCATTGCGCTTCGGAGAATTGGGGCGGGCAATCGGCGGGGTTACCCCCAAAGTGTTGACGGCGAAATTGAGGGCGCTGGAGCAAGATGGGCTCATAAGTCGCCAAGTGTTGGACACTTCCCCGGTTAACGTGGAGTACAAGCTAACAGAATTGGGTCAGTCACTCGTGTCAGTTGTCTTCCTCATGAAGGGGTGGGCCGAGAAGAATATGCCTGCGGTGCTCTCGGCCAGAGAGGCTTTCGAGCAAAGGATGAAGAAGCGTATTGGCGTGGCCTGACGCCCGAGTTAAATCGCTCTGCGATTGTGGCGCGGTCGTGCGGCGTAGCGCAAAGCGAACGGCCAAGCCACGAAGCGGCGTCAGCTCGAAGAACTGTTAAGCAACTGGATCCAGTCTATCTTTCATAGCAAGCGCTATCGCCCCGGAGCTTCCTCTCGCGCCTTTTCCGCCATCTCTGCGGCTTTTCATTTCGTCCGAACTATTTAAAGCGTTCCGTTGCCCTTGATCGGCAAAACGTTCAGAACTCGATCCCCTGCTGGGCTTTCACGCCCTGTTCCCGATAAGGGTGTTTGACGTTGCGCACATCGCTGACCAGATCCGCCAGTTCCAGCAACGGCTGAGGGGCGTGGCGGCCGGTGACGACCACGTGCAGCTCCAACCGGCGCTTGCCGAACGTTTCCAGCACTCGCCCCAAGTCGAGATACCGGTATCTCAACACCGCGTTCAGCTCGTCCAGAATCACCAACTGGTAACTCGGGTCCCGGAGCATCCGCTCGGCCTCAAGCCAGGCGCGCTCGGCGGTCGCGATCTCGCGCTCGCGGTCTTGCGTCAACCAGGTGAAGCCGTCGCCGATCACGTGAAAGTCGACGTTGTCGAAGCGGCCGAGCACCGTTCGCTCGGCGCTGTCCTGCTGGGCCTTGATAAACTGCACGATGCCCACCCGCATCCCGTGGCCGACAGCGCGCAACGCCATGCCGAACGCGGCGGTGGTTTTACCCTTGCCGGGGCCGGTATAGACGATTAACAGCCCTTTTTCGCGCGGCGCGCGCGCTTGCTTGCGCTCGTACCCGGCCTTGCGGCGGGCGGCCAGACGGGCGTGGTCGGGATTGGGAACGGACATGGGCGATAGCACTCCCTTCACCCGCGAACGAGCGAGGTTTGAGGGTGAAATGGGGATTCAGGCGCGATGGGAGAAACGCATCCAGCTTTGGGGAGTCCAGCCGGGATCGAGGCTTTGATCGGCCCCGCCGGGTTCGAGGCCGCACTTGCGGGCGAAGTAGCGGTGAAAAGCCAGATTGGGGGTCAATTCCGGATGGAAAACGGTGACGAGAATCCGGTCGTCCTCGGCGGCGGCGATGTATCCATCCAGCTCCAGCAACACCCGGACGCCCGCGCCGGCTCGCACGATCTTGGGCGCGCGGATGAACGTGACCGGAATCGGCTCTTGGGCTACCGCCGGCGCCAGGATCTCCCGGCTGAAACTGTCCATCTGGCTGCCGAAGGCGTTGCGGCTGACCGCGATGTCGATCAAACCCAGCGCCGGCGCTTCGCCGAGATTTTCCGCCGCCAGCAAAATGGCGCCGGCGCAGGTGCCCCACAATTTCAGCCCGCCGTCGCAAGCGTGGCGGATCGCCCGATCCAGCTCGAACAGGCGCAACAGCCGCGACAGGCAGGTGCTTTCGCCGCCGGGGACGATCAACCCCGCCAAGCCCTCCAGTTCGGCGGCGCGCTTGACGGCTCGCGCCGACACGCCGATCCGCCGCAAATGATCGAGATGTTCCTGCACGCCGCCTTGCAAATCCAAGACGCCGAGCGCGCCGGCGGCGTCGCGCATTACCAGCCCCGACCCGCCAGCCGCTCCTCGGCCGCCATGCTCGCCACGCTGAGACCGGACATCGGATCGCCCAGGTCCATCGACACTTCGAGCAATTTTTCGGGATCGTTGTAAAACGCCGCCGCCTTGACGATGGCGCTGGCCCGGCGCACCGGATCGGACGATTTGAAAATGCCGGAACCCACGAACACGCCGTCGCAACCCAACTGCATCATCAGCGCGGCGTCGGCCGGCGTGGCGATGCCGCCGGCGGCAAAATTGACCACCGGCAAGCGGCCCAGTTTTTTGATTTCCAAAGCCAGCTCGTAGGGAATGCCGTTGGCCTTGGCGAAACCCACCGCCTCTTCGGTCGGCATGCCGGCCAACTGGCGGATTTCGCGGTTCATGGTCCGCATGTGGCGCACCGCTTCCACCACGTCGCCGGTGCCGGCCTCGCCCTTGGTGCGGATCATCGCCGCGCCCTCGGCGATCCGGCGCGCCGCTTCGCCCAGATTGCGCGCGCCGCAGACGAAGGGGATGTCGAATCGGCTCTTGTCGATGTGGCATTCTTCGTCGGCGGGGGTCAAGACCTCGCTTTCGTCGATGTAGTCGATTTTGAGGGCTTGCAAAATCTGCGCTTCGACGAAGTGGCCGATGCGGGCCTTGGCCATGACCGGGATGGTCACGCTTTCCTTGATCGCTTTGATCAGGCCGGGATCGGACATGCGGGCGACCCCGCCTTGCTTGCGGATGTCGGCCGGCACGCGCTCCAAGGCCATGACCGCCACCGCGCCGGCCTCCTGGGCGATCTGGGCCTGTTCCACGTTGACGACGTCCATGATGACGCCGCCCTTGAGCATTTGCGCCAATTGGGCGTTCAGGAGATAACGGTTCTCTGCCATACTGCCACTCGCTGCGTGATGACGGAAAAGCGGTCGCGAGACCCGCGCCGGCCAGCCCCGCGATCCAAGGAACTGGGAATTATATCACCATCCAAGAGGGGGCCGAAGCTTCTGATCGGGACAGCGTCAACTCGGTTTCTTCCGTTCCCTGGTCACGCCGGGGGCATCGGGCGTCGCCCGCGATCTTTCGCGGTGAGGCGCTCCGCCCAGGCGGGTTTTGCGCGACGTTTCCGAGGCGCCGCCGCGCGGCGGGCGCCCGTCTTTCCCACCCCCGCGCGCAGGTGATCCGCCGCCATGCCCGAGCGTTGGAACGGCGTCGGCCTGGCCCTGCTGGCGGCGGTTTTGTTTGGGGCCAGCGTTCCCTTGGCGAAATGGCTGCTTGGGGCGATCGGTCCCACCACGCTCGCGGGCTTGCTCTATCTCGGGGCGGGCGGAGGCGTTGGCCTGTGGCGCTTGGCGCGCGCCCGTTTGGTGACCCACCGCGCGGAAGCGCCCTTGCTCGCCGCCGACGGCTTTTGGTTGGCGGCCGTCGTCATCGCGGGTGGGCTGATAGGGCCGATCCTGCTGATGGCGGGTTTGCAAACGACGCCCGCCACTCACTCGGCGCTGCTGCTCAATCTCGAAAATCTGTTCACCCTGCTGATCGCCTGGTTCGCCTTTCGCGAGAACGTGAACCGCCGGGTCGCCTCGGGCGCGCTGGCGATCCTGGCCGGCGCGGTGATTTTATCCTGGCGGGGCGAGTTCAGCCTTTCGCGGCCGGGCGCGTTGGCGGTGGCCGGCGCTTGTCTGGCGTGGGCCATCGACAACAATTTGACCCGCAAGCTGGCGATGGCCGATCCCTTGACGATCGTGACGGTGAAGGGCTTGGTGGCCGGGCCGGCGACCCTGGTTTTGGCGGCGCTGGCCGGCGAGGCTTTTCCCGCTCCGGCGCTCGCCCTGACAGCGGGCCTGATCGGGGCCATCGGTTACGGCGGCAGCTTGGTCGCCTTCGTGCTGGCGTTGCGCTATCTCGGCGCGGCCCGCACCGGCGCTTACTTCGCCACCGCGCCGTTCATGGCGGCGGCGACGGCGGCGGTTTTTTTGGGAGAATCGCTAACCTTGCAACTCGTCGCGGCCGGCGCGCTGATGCTGGTCGGCGTTTATTTGCACCTGACCGAACGCCACGATCACGCCCACAGCCATCCCGATATGGATCACGATCACCGCCACCGCCATGACGACCATCACCGGCACGCGCACGGGCCAGACGATCCGCCCGGCGAACCCCACGCCCACGCTCACCACCACGCCCGCCTCCGACACGCGCACCCGCATTATCCGGACAGCCACCACCGCCACGAGCATCCGCGCACTTAGGTTTTCCTTTCGAGACCGCGATGGTCCGGCGCCGCGCTCACGAGGCGAGCGGCGCTCCTTTCAACCGCTTTCTCAACAGGTCCAGCACTTCTGCGCGAGCGCGCGGCGGCGAGTCGCCCCGAGCCCCGTCGAGCGCTTCGACGACCTCCAGCAACAGCGGCGGGGCCAGCCGCGCTTTTCGCATCATCTCGCGATCCCGCAACACCGCCAGCGCTTCGCCCTGACCGAGCACGGTGCCTTCGTGAAAAAGCGCGATATCGTCGGCCCAGGCGTAAGCCAGCTCGACATCGTGGGTCGAAAACACCAGCGTCGCGCCGGCTTCGTGCAGGTGCTGCAACGCTTCCAGCAGATGCGCCACCCCCTGCCCGTCGAGCCCGGCGGTCGGTTCGTCCAGCACCAGCAGCTCCGGCCGCATCGCCAGCACGCCGGCGATAGCGACGCGCTTCTTCTGCCCGAAACTGAGGCTGTGGGTGGCGCGGGCGGCCAAATCGGCGATGTGCAGCGCTCGCAGCGCCGACGCGACCCGCTCGCGCACCTCGCGCTCGGACAAGCCCAGATTGAGCGGCCCGAAGGAGACATCCTGTTCCACCGTCGCCGCAAAAATCTGGTCGTCCGGCTCCTGCAACACCAATCCCACCCGGCAGCGCCATCGGTCGAGCGAGCGCCGGTCATAAGCGGCGGGGTGGTCGTCCAACCGAATTTCGCCGCGCGCGGGCCGCAACGTCCCGTTGAGATGCAGCAGCAACGTCGTCTTGCCGGAGCCGTTCGCGCCCAAAATCGCCAGCTTTCGGCCCTGTCGGACCGTGAGATGAAGATCGCGCAAGGCGGTGATTCCGCCCGGATAGCGATAGTCCAACCCGCGCGCCGCCAGCAGGGAAACGCTCACGAAAGCGCGCGCCCCAGCCAACCGCCCGCCAGCCCGGTCAACCCGACGCCCAACATCGCCGTGGCGAGCCGCGACCGGCAAAGCGGTCGCGCCGCCCGCAACACCGGCAACTCGCCGCGATAGCCGCGCGCCGTCAAGCCGATTTCCAGCGCGCGCGCTTTCGTCAGACCGCGCTGGAACAGGTTGCCCGCGAGCAGCCCGAAAGAACGCAAACCCCGGCCGAAACGGGAATAGCCCAGCCGCGC
Organism: Candidatus Competibacteraceae bacterium; assembly: GCA_016790045.1. Taxonomy (GTDB): domain Bacteria; phylum Pseudomonadota; class Gammaproteobacteria; order Competibacterales; family Competibacteraceae; genus Competibacter_A. Next base: position 9,836 of record JAEUPW010000034.1, on the reverse strand, counting down.
CGCCTGCGCCCTCTGGCCGGTCAGCGCCCGCTCGGCGAAGCTGAAAACGAGCCGGTACATCAGGAGCAACAACTCGATGATGCCTGCGGGCACGCCCGCGCGCCGCAACAGTGACGCCCAGTCCGCCACCGGCGTAGTCAAGGCGACCAGGGCCAGACAGCTCAGCGCCGCCAGCGCCCGCAACGTCGAACTCAACGCCAGCGCGACCCCGCCTGGCGAGAAACGCAAGGTCGGCCCCGCGCTCAGATCCAAAGACAGCGCCAGAAACGGCGCGCCAAGCAACAAAAAAGCCGCCGGCGGGGCCACGAACACCAGCAGCGCCCGCGCCGGCACGCCAGCCCCCCACACCAGCGCCGAGCCAGCCACGACCACGATCAGCGGCGCCGTGGTCAGCGGAGGCAATAGCAGCGCCATCAGCAGCAGCCCGAACGCCGGGAGCAGCTTTTCGGCCGGATGCCAGTCGCGCCAACGGTTGGTCCAGGCGTGACGGTCAATCGCCCTCATCGGCGCGGTCCTGTCGCCGGCGCGCCTGCCCGCGCTTGAAGCCCAGGTAATAGCCCAGCACTCCCGCCCCCAACGCGGCCTGCAACGCGAACAAGCCACCGGCGATTTCCGGCGGCGGCTCCCAAACGAAACCGAACCAAGGCCGATAAGCGGGCTGGAGCGCGGCAACCGCCGCCATGGCCCGGCTGTCCGAACCCGCGAATCCGCCGTCTCTCAGTCGGCCGCCGACCAGCGCCGAGCCAATCGCGATCGCCAGCGCCAGCATCGACCAGGCGAGCGTGCGTCTTTTCATCAACCGGCCTCTGCGGCGCGCGATGCCGGCAAGACTTCGAGCGCGCGGAGCTCGTCGCCGCTGTATTCGCGCAGGAAATTGACGATGCTGACCGTCAGCAGCCCCTCCACCGCCGCCAGCGGCAGTTGGGTTGGCGCGAAAACGGCGGCGAACTTGAGAAACGAGCCCATAACGCCGCTCGCCGGATCGGGAAACGCCAGCGCCAGTTGGCCGGCCGTGGTGAGATAAGTCGCCAGATTGCCCGATAGCGCCGCCACGAACACGGCGGCGGCGAAGGGCGCATGCAGCCGGCGCGCGCCGCGCAAGATCGCGAAAGCGACCCAAGGACCGACCACGGCCAGCGCGAACACGTTCGCCCCCAAGGTCGTCAACCCCCCGTGCGCGAGCAACAAGGCTTGAAAGCACAACACGATAGCGCCCAACAGCGCCATCACCGACGGGCCGAACAGCATCGCCCCCAGCCCGACGCCGGTCGCGTGCGAGCTGCTGCCGGTGATGGAGGGCAGTTTGAGCGCCGACAGCAGGAAGGCGAAAGCGCCCGAGGCCGCCAGCAGCAGTTGCAGTTGCGGTTGGTCGCGCAGCAAGCGGTTGACCCGGCGCGCCCCGGCGACGACGAACGGCGCGGCCAGCGCGCTCCAGATCGCAGCGTGCAGCGGGGGCAGGAAACCTTCGGCGATGTGCATGACAAACCTCTCCGCGTGAAGGGCAAAGCATCGGGGAGGTCGTCTCGAACAACGCTCGCGGCCGCAAGCTCGGCGATGGCGCCAGCCGGAGACGGTTCGCAACCCCGGAACACCCCGCCCGGAAGCCAACTGACCGCTATCGGCAGGTCTCCTGGCTCACAGGTCCTCGTCGCTCGCCCAGCCTTCCCAGCCTTGCGGCCAGTGGCGCGCGGGGGGCGCGACTCGCTGTTTACAGTTGCGGGGGCAGCTCTGGAATGAACGGCCGGACGGCCGCGGCACCAGATTCCCTTTTGCATCCCTCCGGCCTTGCGGCCTTCTCCGGGAACCCATAGCGGATCGACGGATGCTAACGCCCGATCACCGATACCGTCAACTGCGTCACCCCAACCGCGCCGGAACCAAAATCGTTCAGCTCCGGCTTGCGCCGATGCTAAACTGGCGCCAAGGGGTTGGCCTCCAGCTCTATTTTGCCAACAGTTTGATGCCGTTCGGCCGATCGGGCATTGGCAAAGTCGGCCTGTCAAACTTGCCGATGATGCAACGCATCATCGAAGTGGCCAGCGATCCGAGAAGCGCGAACGACCCTTCACTTGGGGGCCCTCTACCGATGAGCGACAAACGCCTGCTGATTGTGGACGATGAGGCCGATTTCGGCGATTTCATCCGCCGGGTCGCCACAGACCTCGGCTACGAGGTTCGGGCGACCACCAACGGCGTGGATTTTCAGAAAAGCTACGCCGGGTTCCAGCCCACTCTGATCATCCTCGACATGGTGATCCCCGATATCGACGGTAACGAGCTGCTGCTCTGGCTGCTGGCGCAGGGTTATACCGCCGAGCTGATCATCACCACCGGCTTCAATCCCGATTACGCGCGAGAGGCCAAAATCCTGGCCGAATTCAAAGGGCTAAAGAAAGTCACCATCATGGTCAAACCCGTCGCGCTGGCCCGGCTTCGCGCCGCCCTCGGCGGTTGAAGCGCGAGCGGCCGGAACGCCGCCGGCGCTTCGCCTTTCCGCGCCCATGCCGCGCGCCGACGCACCGGGAAACCTTCACTCCGCTCGCCGCGATTCGCCTGGCTTCTCGCCGCCACATTCCTAAACTTTCGGGACTGAACCTACTCGCGGGGACCACAGTGCCTGTTCGACCCGTCAAACAAAGTCCTTCGTTGATCCGCCAGTTTTTGTTGTCGCATCTGTCGGTGGTGTTGATGGCTTTGGGGATGCTCGGCGTCGCCTCGATCGCCACCTACGATCTGCGCGGCAGGATCGTGGTGTTGGCCGAGGAAAACGGCCCGCTCGCGCAAGCTTCCGTGCAGTTGGTCAGCGGGGTCAGCAACTCGCTCAGCAGCCTGTACGCTTGGGCCAATCTCGGCGAGCCGATGCTGCTCGTCGGCTGGCGCGCCGCCTGGCAAGACGAAATCCGGCCGGCCGTGGAATTGCTGAAAACCTGTCCGCGCCTGACCGGCGGGCATTGCACCCCCGAGCGGATCGCCGAGCTTGAATCTTTGCTCGCCGATTTGAAAGCCGCGCAGGAACGGGTTCAAGACAAGGCCCGCCTCCTTGATCGAAACCGCGCGCTGCAAAGCATCGCGAGCGAGATTCACCCGCTGGCCGGCCGGATCATCGCGCTGACCAACGCGCTGGCCGGACAAACCCGCGCCCACCTGGAAGCGACGCTGTCAGCGGCGCACCAGGCGAGCGCCATCACCGTCTGGACGCTGGTCTTGATCGTCGGGGCGATGATGGTGGCCGCGTATGTCCTCTCCAAAAAACGCGCCGCCGCCATCGGCCAGCGCATCGCCTCGCTGGTCGAGGCCACCCGGCAGCTCGCGGCGGGGACTCTGCGCGCCGACATTCCGGTCTCTGGCGACGAGATCGGCGAACTCGCCCGCTCGTTTAACGGTCTGCGGGCGTCGTTGCAGCGCACTCAGGAAAAGCTGCGCGACGCCAATATCTTGCTGGAGCAGCGGGTCATCGAGCGCACCACCGATCTGGCGACGCTCAATCAGGTGCTCACCTATGAAATCGGCGTGCGCAACCGGACCGAAACCGCCCTGCGCGAAAGCGAGGCGCGGCTGCGCGCGATGACCCGCGCCATTCCCGATCTGGTGTTCGTGGTCGATGAAGACGGCCGCTATCGCGAGATTCTGGCGGCGGGCCGAACGCGCGGCGGCGCGAACTTCACGTCGCCGCGCGAGCCGCTTTCCGGTCCGCCGAACGCACCGGAAGGCCCCTCTCAGCACGCAGCGAGCGCGGAATCCAAACAAGCCGCCATCGGCTTCACCCCGATCCGGGATCGCCTGCTGGGCGAGGTGCATTCACCGGAAAGGGCGGCATTTTTTCACGACATCATCCGGCGCGCCATCGCCACCCAACAAATTCAAATCGCGGAATACGAATTGCAAACCGCGTCCGGCTTGCGCTGGTTCGAATCCCGGACCGCGCCCCTGGATGTCAAATTCGACGCCAAGGCCGCCGCCATCGTGGTGGCGCACGACATCACCAAGCGCAAATCGGGCGAAGCCCAGTTGCGGCAAGCGCAGAAAATGCAGGCCATCGGCCAGTTGACCGGCGGCATCGCCCACGATTTCAACAATCTGCTGGCCGTGATCATGGGCAATCTGGAATTGTTGCACGAGCAGCTAACCGCTCAGCCCCGGCTGCACGAACTGGCGCAACAAGCGCTGAAAGCCGTGGATCGCGGCACCCATCTCACCCGTCGCCTGCTGGCGTTTTCGCGCCATCAACCGCTGCTGGCGCAACCGACCGATTTGAACAAACTGGTGTGCGGGATGCTGGAGATGATGCGGCGCACGCTCGGGGCCACCATCCAAATCCGCACCGCGCTCGCCGACGATCTGCCGCTGACGCTGGTCGATCCGGATCAGTTGGAGAGCGCGCTGCTGAATCTGGTGATCAACGCGCGCGACGCCATGCCGCGCGGCGGAGAGCTCACTCTGAAAACCGCCGATGCGCTCATCGAGGAGGATTACGCGATCCAACAGGCCGACATGCAACCCGGCCGCTATGTCACGCTGGTGGTCGGCGACACCGGCCTGGGGATGACGCCTCAAGTGCTGGAGCGCGCTTTCGAGCCGTTCTTCACCACCAAGGAAACCGGCAAAGGCAGCGGGCTGGGCCTCAGCATGGTCTACGGGCTGGTCAAACAATCCGGCGGTCACATCGTCATCCAAAGCCAGCCCGACCAGGGCACTCAAATCCGGCTCTATCTGCCCATGGCCAAAACGCCGGCGCCGCCAACGGCCGAACCGCACGCCGTCGATGGCTCGCTTCAGGGTCAGGGCGAAACGATCCTGGTGGTCGAAGACGACGCCGAGGTCCGCTTGTTCGCGGTCAACGCCTTGCGCGGGCTGGGCTATCAAACGGTGCAGGCGGCCGATGCGGCCACCGCCCTGGAAATCCTGGAAACCGCGCCCGACATCGCGTTGCTGTTCACCGATATCGTGATGCCGGGCCAGATGGACGGCGTCAAACTGGCCGGCGAAGCCCAGCGCCGCTACCCGCATTTGCCGGTTTTATACACCTCGGGCTATACCGAACATGCCTTGATCGGCGACGGCCATCAGGTCGAGGGCGTGGACGTGTTGCTCAAGCCCTACCGCAAGGCCGATTTGGGCAAAAAAATACGCCTGCTATTGGGCCGCTGATCGCTCGATTGCGCGATCCCGCTCGCGAGCAGGCGCATTATTGCGCTGTTGAGCGCGGCGTTTCACCGCCGCGCTCATCCAGCTCAGGCTCTACTGTGGATCACGCTCGCCAGCCGCTACTTTTTGGGTGCGGGTGCGGGTGCGGGTGCAGGTGCCGGGGCTGGAGCGGCGGCAGGCGCAGGCGCAGCAGCGGGTGCCGGCGCGGGAGCGGGTGCCGGCGCGGGAGCGGGAGCGGCGGGTGCCGGGGCTGGCGCGGCGGGTGCCGGCGCGGCTGGCTTGGCGGCGCTTTCGACCTCGGCGGTGCTCCTGGCGGCCCATTGAGCCCACCACTCGCGCAAATAACCCTTTTGCCACAAATAACCGGCGGCGACCAGCAAGGCCAACAGGAACACGTACGTCTTCCAGGGCTGTTTCTTTTCCTCGAACGGATCTTTGAACGAGCGTTGAGCGCCCGGCGGTAGCGCGGCCACCCGCGTCAGCGAAGTCCCGAACGGAATATTCACCGTGGCGCGGGTATTGACCGCCCAACCGTTGCCGTCGAGCAGTGGCGCGAGGTTGCGCTTGCGCAGCTTGAGGAAGGCAATCACCATGGACGGGCCGGAAATCACCAGCATGATGCCTATGATGGCGAGCGGCATTTGCCAGAGCTTCAGCCCCATAAAGCCGGTCAGCACCGACGCGAGGGCGGTGCCGATCGCGCCGACGGCCAAACCGATGGCGGCGAAGATACCGGCGAATTTGCCGACATCGAACGGCGCTGCCGGCGCCTTGCCGGCTTCGGCGTTCGCCGCCGCCGCCGTGACGCCCGCCGCCGCCTTGTCGGCCGCCGCCTTGTCGCGCGCCGCCGCCATCTTCTCGATCTGCTCGCCGATCATCCGGCCGATGCGCTTGTAAGGATACCAAAACGCTTGTCGGACGCTGATCGGGTGCTCGATGATCTTGACGATGGTGGCGTCCCAGTCGCGGCCGCGCCGGTCGAAAAACACGCCGTTGCGCCCGACCATCAGATTGTCGGAATCGCCGTTGGTGAAGGCGGCGGCGATGGTCATGGTATCGGTGCCGCCCCGCCGCCGGCATTCGCAGTACGCCAGATACATGCCGCTCAGGTTGGCCATTTCGGCGTGCTTGGCCATATCGTCGATCCGCAGGCACAGATCGCAACTGCGGCCGTCGATAAACAGCGTGCCGGCCTGAAAAATCGCGGTGTAGCCGGGCGTGTAGAAGTCGCGGAAGGAAACGAAGTTATTGAGCAGCCGGAACAGGTTGCGGTAGTAGCGGACCAGCCGGTCGACGTTGGTGACGGCCTCCATCTCGGCCGCCAGCGCCTTGTAATTTTCGATCAATCCCTTCAGCTTGTCCTTGTAGCCGCCGTTGATCAGCGTGCGGACCCGAGTGAGGCCCAAGCCCTCGACCGACGCGCCTTTCTTGTTGCTCAGCCATTTCTTGTGAGCGGCGAAGCGCGCGCACAGAGCTTCCCATTCCTGGGCGCTGATGCTGGTCTTTTCGTTGAATCCCGGCGGCATGATCTTCGCGCGGAAATCCGCCATCGCCCCGCTCCAGGCCGGATTGAGGCCCGATTCCAGCGGCAGCGGCTTGCCCGCCTCGATTTTCGCCAGCGGCAGGGCGGCGACTTCCTCGGTGGTCGCCGACAGGTTTTTGCCGGCGAAGGATTCGTATTCGGTCAAGGCCGGATTCAGCGGTTCGGCCGCGCGCGAGTCGAACGCCGCCAACCGGCACCGGGTGAAATAGTCGTCGATCTTGTCCTTGACGGCGTCGAAGGCGGCGGTCGCGGCTTCGGTTTTTTCGCCGAACGGCAGCAGGTTGGCGGCGTCCCGCTCCGTTTCTTGCCACCAGTCGGAATAGGCTTGCGCCTCGGTGAAAAACTGGTCGATCTGTTCCTCGTTCAGGCTGAGCACGCCCTTGTCGTCCTCGACCGCGCCCACGCTGGCGAGGATGTCCTCGACCGCGCCTTTTATTTCTTCGTCTTCGATGATGTCGGCGGTCAGAACGCCATCGGGATTGAATTGGGTGTCGGCGAATATGCTGGCGGTGTCCGCCGTATCCTCGACGCCGATCACCGTTTCATCGGGCTTGCCGAGATGGGCCAGAATCTGCTTGGCCGAGATCAGCACTTCCAGGCCTTCCGGCGTGCTGTCGTCGATCGCGTCCAACGGCAACGTTTCCGCGTTCTTGGTCATTTCCTCGGGATTTTTTAAGACCGAGGTCGCCCAATTCACCGCTTCGACGATCTCCGGCACGCGAATCCGCCCGTCGCCGTCGCTGTCGATCAGCTCGAGCGTTTTGTCGTCGAACTCCAGCCCGCTGGTCGGACAACTGAGGGTCGCCCACAGTTTGGGGTCGAGCTGTTCCAGTGATCTTAAATCGGCCGAACTTTCTAAACGGACCTGATCGAATCCGCCCGAACGAAAAAAACGCCATTTGTGTTCATTAATTGATACAGACTTGGGGCTATTCGCCATACGAAATTCCTTCATATTGTATAAGCGTCGATATTATAGACTGGGTTTATGCATCCTGGCCTGCTATCCTCTCGCGCGGCCGGGCCTGGCTCGGCGGATTCCGCCCGCTACCACTGTAGTGGGTCCTCGCGCCTTTTAACAGCAACGGCGCCGGAGCGCTCGGCAAGGGCGCGAGCGGGATGAACTTTAAATTGATTCGCTCATGTTTGGGAGGACTTTCAGCATGCCGCTTATGAATCGTCTCGCCGCCGAGTTCATCGGCACCCTTTGGCTGGTTTTGGGAGGTTGCGGCAGCGCCGTGCTGGCCGCTGTTTTCGTGGGCCCCAACAACTATCCGCTCGGCATCGCTTTGGTGGGCGTGTCCCTGGCGTTCGGCTTGACCGTGCTGACCATGGCCTACGCCATCGGCCACATTTCCGGCTGTCATTTGAATCCCGCCGTGTCGGTAGGTCTGTGGGCGGGCGGGCGTTTTCCGACCGCCGATCTGGTCCCCTATATCATCGCGCAAGTGCTGGGCGGCATCGCCGGCGCCGCGATCATCTACATGATCGCCACCGGCAAACCGGGCTTCGATCTGGTGGCCAGCGGCTTCGCGGCCAACGGCTTCGACGATCACTCGCCCGGCAAGTACGGCATGAACGCCGCGCTCATTTGCGAAATCGTGATGACTTTCATGTTTTTGATCGTCATCCTCGGTTCCACGCACAAAAATGCTCCGGGCGGTTTCGCGCCGATCGCCATCGGCCTGTGCCTGACGTTGATCCATCTGATCAGCATTCCGGTGACCAACACCTCGGTCAATCCGGCGCGCAGCACCAGCCAGGCGATCTTCGTCGGCGGCTGGGCTTTGCAGCAGTTGTGGCTGTTCTGGATCGCGCCGATCATCGGCGCGGCGCTGGCCGGCTTCTTCTACCGCTGGATGGCGGACGATAACCGCGACGACTGATCGAGGACGAGGCCGGAGCGCCTGAGCAGGGCGTCCGAACGGACGCCCTTTTTTCGTCTGCGAGCGCGATCCTGCCGCCGCGTCCAGAGCCGCCGGCACCGCCGCATCAACGCACTTTGCCCGCCTTCCAGGCGGATAGCAGCGTGTCGTAAGCGATCGTTTCGCCCTTGGGCTTTTCGTTCGCCAGCTTCTTCCACGGCGCGCCGGTGTCGCTCAACCATTTGGCCGGATCGCCCTTGGGGTTGAGCTTGGGCGCGCAGCGCGCCATGCCGGCGCGCTCCAGCCGCGCCATCACCTGATCCATTTCATCCGCCAAATTGTCCATCGCCGCCTGCGGGGTCTTCTCGCCGGTCACCGCTTGCGCCACGTTTTTCCACCACAGTTGCGCCAGCTTCGGATAGTCGGGGACGTTGGTGCCGGTCGGCGTCCAGGCGACGCGGGCCGGGCTGCGGTAGAACTCCACCAGTCCGCCGAGTTTGGGCGCGAGATCGGTCATGGCCTGCGATTGGATGTCCGATTCGCGGATCGGGGTCAGGCCGACGAGGGTCTTTTTCAGCGAGGCGGTCTTCGAGGTCACGAACTGGGCGTAGAGCCAGGCTGCCGCCGTCCGGTTCGGGTCTTGATCCTTGAAGAAGGTCCACGAGCCGACATCCTGATAGCCGTTCTGCATCCCGTCCTTCCAATAGGGGCCGTTCGGGCCGGGGGCCATCCGCCATTTCGGGGTGCCGTCGGCGTTGACCACCGGTAGGCCCGCTTTGGTCATATCGGCGGTAAAGGCGGTGTACCAGAAGATTTGCTGGGCAATCTGGCCTTGCGCGGGAACTGGCCCGGCTTCACCGAAGGTCATGCCAGTGGCTTCCTTCGGCGCGTATTTCTTCATCCAATCCACATATTTGGTGAGCGCGTACACCGCCGCCGGCGAGTTGGCCGCGCCGCCGCGCGCCACCGATGCGCCGACCGGCGCGCAGCGATCTTCCGCTACCCGGATGCCCCACTCGTCCACCGGGAAGCCGTTGGGGATACCCTTGTCGGCGGTGCCGGCCATCGACAGCCAAGCGTCGGTGAAGCGCCAGCCCAGCGACGGGTCTTTCTTGCCGTAGTCCATGTGGCCGAAGACTTTCTTGCCGTCGATTTCCTTCACGTCGTCGGTGAAGAATTGGGCGATGTCTTCGTAGGCCGACCAGTTCAGCGGCACGCCCAGCTCGTAGCCGTATTTGGCCTTGAACTTGTCTTGCAGGTCCTTGCGCGCGAACCAGTCGGCG